>NZ_AGSX01000152.1 GCF_000235745.1 Stutzerimonas stutzeri SDM-LAC
AACCCGCGCATGCGCGGAATCCGTATGAGAATACTCGGCGTATCGACCTGGTTTTCCGCGCATGCGCGGAAAACCAGGTGTGATGTCAGCCGATTCTGAAAAATCAGAACTAGCTCCTGGATTCCATGGCATGCCCCCGAATCGGGGGACTTCGGCTTAGCACTATTAGCTAGTACTCACACGATAGGACTAGCTGATGTCGAACTCACTAAGCCAGCCAAGGGATGCCGGCTGCGAAACCCCATTCAAAGAGCTGCTACAGCTGGCAGCAGGCTCCGGGCGTGACGTAACTGTCATAACAGAGATTCTGAAATTTATAGATGCTCATCCTCAGCTCATAGATTTTCCCCGAATAATCCAAGGGTTGTTAAACGCGCTGAATGAAATGGAAAAGCCGCCGGTTCTGTTCGTCGGTGATTTTGATCTCATGGTCTGGCGGCATGAGTGTCACTGGATAATTTCTAATAGGAGCAATCCGCGGTTCATCTCAGCCCTGGGCCCTCGCTATTTTTCCGGAGACGAGGCGCGCAGGCGTAATCCAATCATTGGACAGGGCGTCCAGGATTACGCATTCCCGTATGCAATGTTATGGCATGAGCCGGCCGATGTTGATGGCGCGCCAGATTACTACCGGCTTGTAGGCCAGCTACTGGTGGCGCATCAGGAGAGCTCTGGTGCATCGGACCTTCGCGGCCAGAAATACAATGCATATCTCAAGTTGCGTACGCTTTGCGCGCAAGAACTACTGACCGTCCCTGCAGAGCTAAATATTTGGTCTAGTCCAGCCATATTTATGCGGAGCTGCACAGTTTTCGATCCCAGTATTTCAGTCGACGTCCATGCTGAGGCCTTTCCTGCTGTTACCCGGCTAGTTCGTTATTGCGGGGGCGATCAGCCACCTGAGCGTCGTGGCGGCGGCAATTATCGAGGCAGGATGCCGGTCCGCTCTGGATTAGGTGTGCTAGTCAGTCAAGGGGTAACCAAATTCCCTCTGGATGATCCGGACGATCCCGATCTACTGCCAGGCCATATTAGTTTTGTTGTTCCACGGCTAGACCATGATCTTGACGAGGAGTTGCCCGACGGCGAAATCACGGCGCCAGATGATATCTGTTTGATCGATACCGGCGGCGAGGTGAGGCCATTTGTCGCCGAACTGCTCAGTCATCAGGGCATCCTCGCCCATATTGCGCGTAGTCGGCAGTTCCTGCCGTTCGGATACAGCCTGCTGACGTTGCCCGAGCTAGCAATTTTGCTGTTTAGCGTCACTGACGAGTTTTTGCATTGCCGGGAGCGGTTCCGCACAGCGCCACTATCGGAGCAAGTAGGAATCCGTACGCGCATGGAGGCGCTACTCGCCCTACATCTCATGCTCTGGTTCGGCAGGTCACTTGAGGATTGCACAAAACTACAAATCTCTGAGGGCGGCGCGCGCCCGCGGGGGGCGTTTGAGCTTATACCTGCTAAAGACCTGGAGTCTGCTGAGTTTAGGTTTTTAGTACCTACACCCGACTACGCCGCGGAGGAGCAACTGCCCCCTGGGACGGTTCGAAAGGCGGGATCGGCAGTTTCAGTACCGGATATGGTGGGAGCCGCGACGTTAGTATTTGGAGTCAGAGCGCTGACATCTACGACCGGAACGGCCGTGTTTACCAGAAAAGTTAAGGAAATTGAGAGCGCAGTCCGTGTCCTGTTGAGAGACTTGGGGGGTGGAGATCCTAGGTATACGGTCCACAAAATTAGATCCTATCTACATCGCCAAATAATTACCGACACACACGATGTAGTTGCGGCGACTATGTTGTCCGGGCTGCCTTGTCTGTCGGCCAATACTGCGCTTTATTACACCCAATACAGCGCCATTCACCTAAGAAGCCTCTATTGTAATTCAGTGCAAAAGGTATTGGCCGCTATTTACGGCACAGTAGGTTTGGAGGCGCCAGTTACTAACGTTATTAGGTCTTCAGAGGCGGCGGTTGGTGCCCGAAATTGTCTGAAACTTAGCGCTGTGAAAAACAATCTTGAAGCATTGCTCGCAGTGCTGCGCAAACGCCCACGAAAAGATATTCAAGAGCTGATTCATTGGCACAACTGCCTGACGCTCTGGACCATCCTCATGTTCCTAATGGCGACCGCGTGTCGAGCCATCCGCAACCCGCTAAAAGCAGTGGAAGAGTTCGAGCAACGAAGTGGCCACGGCGCACTGGGCGATAAAGGCGCAGATGACGGTCACATGAGCCGTCTGGTAGTGATGCCTGAGCTACTGCGTCGGCAGCTAGAGGCCTACGACGCGCACTGCTGTGCAATTCGTGTGAAGTTCAAATACGGACTACCTGCACAGACTCCTCCTAAGTCCGGTTTTTTCCTGCGGTTTGCTGATGACAACCGGCTGTACTACGAGGAAATCCGTCCGTCACATATCGACGCATACATGCGGCAAGTGGTTGGTTTTACACCCCATCCAGTGAACGGTTTCCGCAAGTTGCTGAGGACTGAGCTCGCAGAGCGTGGGTGCCCGCCTGAAACGCTTGCCGCATTCATGGGGCACTGGCTGCATGGCGAGGCGCCCCAAGAGTCGTTCTCAAGCTTTTGTCCTGGCGCTTATGTCCAGAGCCTCCATGCGTACTTATTGCCGCTGATGAGAGAGCTCGGTTGGATGGTTCGCAACAGCCACCTAGTTAAGGAGGCTAAATGACCATTTCGACCCTTTCTGAGGAAACGCTGTCAGCAATTTGGAGTCCTGAAAAATACGATCCAGAATGGAAGAGCGAATTTCTTCAGACGCTCAAGGAGCGCTGCAGAGACTCCAACAATGTCATCGGAGAATGGCTCTGCGGTAAACGTTCGCTGAGAAATTTTCCTGTCGAAAAGATGCGGGAGCTTGAGAATCAGCTTGAAAGCTCGACATTACGCAATGCACTGCGAGACGTAACAAGCCGGGCGCGGCGATTCAACCCGAGCCTGCCGCTTGCCCACATAGCGATCGACACGCGGCGTCCCGCAAATCCAATCAATCCCGACTTGTATACAGCAGAGAACATCTCAGCCAGTCGAGACGTGATCGATTCGCTGGAACGGGCGCTGAGACACGACCTGGAGCAACTCCCCCCCCACTGCCGGGTTGGGCTACTCCTGCTGAGCGCCGCCTACTATGGCGCGCTGATGGACATCCCCCAGCTAAATGCGCTGACCCAGCTTGATGTAGGTCAGATTATTTGGGTATCTGGGATACCAGAGTTCCGGCTCAAGCTTTCAATCCGTGGGCAATCCGAGGCTGAGAGTCGGCAGTGGTTCCCAGATCCGATAACACTCGCACTGATGTCCCGTTGCGCTCCAGATCTAAGTGAATTGAGACCTTATCTGTCCAAGAGGGATGGAAAACTTCACTGTATTCAGGCGGCATTGGCCGTAGGTGGGGTAGATAATCAGAGCCAACCCGCGTCTCTCAGTCGACTGTTTGAGCTGCTGCGTATCAAGCGCCAAACGCAGCTACCGCAGCTGTTGATCAATTACACCACCAGATACGGTTACGTGACGCATTCTGTTCTGACGGACTCATGGCTGCATCTACATGGGGAACCATCATCTTCGAACCACGAAGAAAAACGAAATCGCAAGAAACACCAGCTGCGTAGGGCCGAACAACGTGTTCCTGGATGGCTGACGGCGTTATGTCGCAACGTCCGTAAAAGACGGGTTTCAATACGCGATGAGGAACATTTACCTAAGACTCTCGAGGCGTTGATAACCGGTTGGGCGTCGTATCTCCTTCATGGCCGCTCGTTTTATGGCAACCCGTTGCAGCCTAAAACAGTCGCCAACTACGTTCGAGACGTCGGCGCTGGGTTGGACAATCTATTGTCCGTCGGGACGATCCTAGACGTTCCGCCGGACGCGTTAGAGGAGTTGTATGAAACGCTGCTGGAGGTACAACCCACGGCGCCAATGAGGAGAAACTTAGCCAAGGGCCTGCTGGAATTTCATGGATACCTGCAAAACAGCTTCTCCTATCCACCAATCAGCCCCTATGCCGCATTGGGTATTGGGAAAACGCCTCAGTTCGTTGATGCCCAGATCATCAATGAAGAGCAATATCGTCAGGTGCTGCGAGACCTGGCCATAGGCCCGCTAAGCCACCGATCGCCGCGTATCGCTATGGTCGCGCAGGCTATGGTGATTTTCGGGTACCGACTGGGATTGCGGCGTAATGAGTCGCTGAAGTTGCTGCGCCGCGATCTGCAGTTACCGACGCTCTCTGCCTCACGTGCAGCTGCACTGCGTAGACGGCATCCGAACCTGAAGCCGCTATCGGCTGAGCAGCGAACCGCGCTCAACCTCCCCGCGGCTCTGCATATTCGCCCCCACTCTCAGCGTGCGCTCAAAACGCGCAACTCAACGCGTACGCTGCCGCTCCATGTGTTGCTCGAGCCAGATGAGCTGCAGGTGATAGAGCGCCTGGCGCGGTTGCGTGATGACGAAGAGGACAAAAGTCCATATTCGGAATTTCTGTTCTGTATCCCCGAGCTGCAGACACGATGGGTTTCCGAATCCACCTTGTTACCTGCAATTCATGCCTCCCTCCGCCGGGTTACAAGATGCTCCGATATGCACTACCACCACCTGCGGCACTCGGCTGCAACCTGGCTTACCTTCAAGCTGGCCGCCACCGCGTTAGGGGCATGCGAGAACGCTCGACTTCTCTTCGGTGAGCAATCTCAGACGATGGCGTGGTTGCTGGATGCAGAAAGGTTAAATAATGCGTTTTTCCATTCCCGGGAAGCCGCCACCCGCCGTGTAATCCATATCACCAGCGCTGTGCTCGGCCATGCGAGCCCCAAGACGTCGCTGCTGCACTATGTGCACTGCATGTCTTGGCTATCGGCGTTGTGCTGGCAATGGGAGCCCAAGTTTTGGCCCCCTGGCCATGTCATCGCAAAAATTGCCGGGGTCAGCCTGCCAAGTAAGCCAGAAGATTTGGCTGCGCCAGGGTTGCCAGCTGAGATCCGCCATATGCGGCGCATCATCGGTCGTATCGGGGTATACAAACGCAGTAAACGTCGCAAAGTCAGCTACCCGATGAGCCCCATAGAATCGAATGGCGAAGGGAGGGCTCTGACAAGGATGAATGAAATCTCGTCCATGCTCGCATACCAAGCGTACGCGGAAGCATCAGGACAGTCGGTCAACATGGACTGGGTGGAGTTTTCCGATGCGGATCGATCGGCCATGCTGGAGCGGGCAAGGTATATCCGTCAGCTTGGTAAGCACCGCCTTAGCGGTTCGGCGACTTGCGACCCGAACGGTAAAGTTGAGCTGGTGCCCAGGCCGCCCAAACACGGAGGTTTAGCTGGCGTAGCTGCCTACGCTGACCGGCTCTACCGATTGCTTGACGGCAGATATAAGGCAAAAACTAACAGGGTTCTGGATGATTTCGTCGAGCGCTGCTGGGCGAGCGATACGACGTTGCGATTCCACTCTGGGCAGGATGAGCAGAGCGTTCGAGAGTACCTATGGGTGCTGTCTGAGCTGCGCATTCCTTCTGCCGATATTGAGTTCATCATTTACGATGATCGCGCACCCAAGCGAACCAAAAGCCTTTGGCGAAAAGTGTTACGGAAGCCCCGTTTGAAGTTTATAGAGCAGGTGCCCGAGAACAGGCTTGTTGAGAATATGCACCTCGGGATCCGCGCTAGGCTACGCCTTACAGGTGCGGGTTTCACTGATCAGGAAAGGAACCATCATTCCGGCGCAGCATTGCGCTACCTCTTTCTGATGACTTCGATCGACTGGCATTTCCGAGCATGAAAGGGTAGGAGGGCATTCAGCCCTCCGGATCATCCTGCAGTTCCAGCAAATCGCCCACCTGGCAGTTCAGGTACTGGCAGATCGTTTCTAGGTCCTTGAGCTCCACCCGCTGCGCGGTCTCGTGATAGAGCCGCGTGAGGGTTCCGCGATTCATTCCTGTATCCCTGACTACGTCACTGATTTTCAGCTTCCGCTCGCCCAGTAAGCGAGATAAATGGCACTTGACCATTCTAATCTCCGAAAAATGATCTTCAGAAGATCATTTTGCCCTTGCAAAGCTCAAAATGAGCGTTATATTGATCTGCAGGAGATCATTATGAGTTTTCAGAAGCTCATAAGAATCCGCTGACGTTCAATTTAGCAGAGAGGGCATAGCCATGTCTCACACATACCTGACTACCGAAGAGTTGGCCACGCGCATGAAGTACGACGCGCGCACCATCCGTAATCGCTTGAAAGATTCAGTCCTGCTCGAGGGGATCCACTACTTCCGCCCCTTTGGCGGCCGCAAGATCCTTTTCATCTGGGAAGCCGTCGAAGAAGACATGCAGAAATTCTCGCGGACTTCCGGGCTGGTTCCTATGGCCGGCGGGGGCATCTGCCATGGGTAAGATTCGTGCCCGCGCCGACAACGAGAAGTTGTTCTTTGACTTCACCTACCTGGATCAGCGCTGCCGCGAGCAGACCACGCTGCCTGATACGCCCGCTAACCGGAAAAAGCTGGCAAAGATCCTCGAGCGCATAGAGGCGGAAATCACCCTCGGAAGCTTCGACTACGCCACCTACTTCCCCCAAAGCAGCAAAGTGCTAGAGATCAGTCGGCTGCAG
Organism: Stutzerimonas stutzeri SDM-LAC; assembly: GCF_000235745.1. Taxonomy (GTDB): domain Bacteria; phylum Pseudomonadota; class Gammaproteobacteria; order Pseudomonadales; family Pseudomonadaceae; genus Stutzerimonas; species Stutzerimonas stutzeri_H. The sequence goes on from NZ_AGSX01000152.1 coordinate 6,634, forward strand.
GCTGGCTGTGCATTGCTGAAAACACCACTGTTCAAGGATTTTGCAGAACTGTGGTTTGAGGAGATGAGGGTCGAATGGCGTGATACGCACGCCAAAACCGTGCGCCTTACCCTTGATAAGCATTTGCTGCCTGAGTTCGGTAAGAAAGAGGTCAGCGCCATCACCAAAGCAGAACTTCTGTCATTCCGCTCGGCACTCGGCAAAGTCCCCGGGCAGAAAGGTCAGAGTCTGACAGCGACGCGAATCAACCACATCATGACGCCATTGCGCATGATCCTTAGTGAGGCAGCTGACCGCTTCGAGTTTACCTCGCCATACCTCAACATCAAATCACTGAAAGTCCCCAAGACAGACGTGGAGCCCTTCACTCTGGATGAGGTGCTGCAGATCCTCGGCACAGTGCGTGACGATTTCCGCAACTACTACACGGTGCGTTTCTTCACCGGCATGCGGACGGCCGAAATTGATGGTTTGCAGTGGAAGTACGTCGACTTTCAGCGGCGGCAGATTTTGATCCGTGAGACCTGGGTGGGCGGCAAGCTCGACTACACCAAGAACGACGGTTCGCAGCGTGAGATCGATATGTCCGAGCCGGTTTATCAGGCGCTCATCGGCCAGCGCGAGAAAAACGGCAGTGGGCAGTTCGTCTTCTGCACCCGCGAAGGTACGCCGCACGCATACCGCAACATCAACGACCGGGTTTGGTACCCGCTGCTGCGGCACCTGGGGTTGCGGCGGCGGCGCCCCTACCAAACTCGTCATACAGCCGCGACCCTGTGGTTGGCGGCTGGTGAAAACCCGGAGTGGATCGCCCGGCAGATGGGGCATACCACCACCGAGATGCTGTTCCGTGTCTATTCGCGCTATGTGCCCAACCTGACCCGCCGTGATGGCAGTGCCTTCGACAACCTGATCAAAGCTAATCTCAAGGCCTGAGGAGTTCCACCATGAAACTGATCAAATGCGACATCGTGACCCCTCTGCATCCATCTATGGAGGCCCGCGAGCATAAGTACCTCAAGCATCTGGCTTCAGCTATGAGTCACTACCTTGAGAACCCCCATGGCACCGAGCTTATCTGCGTCCTCGGCTCCGGCTACGAGAAGGATAACCGGCATGCCCTTGAAACCTGGGTCGCCTACCACCGCAATGAAGTGTTCGAAAAGCGCCTGGAGGGCCGCAGCCCGCTGGACTTTCTGATCGAGAAGCTTGAAAGCTTATTGGCTAACTAAGTGCAGAAGGGGCCGAAAGGCCCCTTCATTGTTCTCCCCCTGGCAGCGGCGAGCGTGATCCATTCACCCGCCGAGCTGCGTTTAGATCAACGGTTCCCCTGTCGGCAAAGCGCAACTTGAACATCCAGTCAGGCAGTTAAAGACCCGGATCAGCGTATTGGTTACTATCCAAGGCGCGAACCAGAGCACATTTTTTCTCCTGCCCGCTGATGGGCAATAGGGAGGCCGGGAGTACAGGGACAGTGGTAAAGAAGCAGTGCGTATTGGCCAGCTGGGTTGGCGGGAATGATCTCAAGGCAGTTGCAGGTGCTGAGGCAGGCCCGATTCTGGCGACGCTGAACACGGTGTCCTTCGATAGCGTCGAACTGCTCTGCTCATACCCCTCCGAGCTAGTGGAGCCCTACCTGGCCTGGCTGCGCCAGCAGGTCGATGTACCCATCACCGCGCATTACTTTTCCCTGTCTTCCCCCGTTCATTTCGGCGAGATCTACCAGGCCGCCAGTCAGCATTTAAAGCGGCTGAATACTTCCGCCAATCAGCTCTCCATTCTGCTCAGCCCCGGCACACCGGCCATGCAAGCGGTGTGGATTCTGCTGGGCAAAACGCGCTACCCGGCGACCTTCTACCAGTCCTCCCTTCAGCAAGGCGTTCAGCGGGTCGAAGTGCCGTTTGAAATCGCGGCCGAGTATGTACCGGCGGCCAATGCCATTAGCACCGACAAGCTGGTTCAGCTCGCCGGGCTGGATGCGCCTGTGGATGCAGCCTTCGACAGCATCGTGACGCAGAGCGAGCGCATGATGGCCCTCAAGGCGCAGGCGCAGATACTTTCGGCGAAGCAGGTGCCGGTGCTCATTTACGGTGAAACCGGCACCGGCAAAGAGCTGTTTGCCCGCGCCATTCACAATGCGGGCCCACGTTCTGCTGCACCCTTTGTTGCGGTGAACTGCGGTGCCATCGTGCCGGAGCTGATCGACTCCACCTTGTTTGGCCACAAGAAGGGCGCATTCACCGGCGCAATTGCGGATCGGCCCGGGGTGTTCCAACAGGCCCATGGCGGCACGCTATTTCTGGATGAGTTTGGCGAGCTGACCCCAGATGTACAGGTGCGACTGCTGCGCGTACTGCAGGAAGGCGCCTTCACCCCAGTAGGCTCCAACCAAGAGCTCACAGTCGATGTGCGGCTGATCACCGCCACTCACCGTAATCTGATGCAGGAAGTAGCTCACGGGCGCTTCCGTGAAGACCTGTTCTATCGCATCGCCGTGGGTGTGCTGCACCTCCCGCCGCTCAGAGAGCGCGAAGGTGATCTGCTATTGCTCTCCGAAAAGCTGCTGGCAGGCATTGCCAGCCAGGACGCCAATCTCGGTGATAAGAAAATTTCCGCAGAAGCAAAAAACCTTATTCTTCAGCACCCATGGCGTGGCAATGTCCGTGAACTACAGTCCACCTTGTTGCGCGCAGCGCTCTGGTGTCGGGGCGATCTGATAGCGGCTCATGATATCGAGCAAGCACTGTTTAAGTTGCCGCAAGTGCAGGCCGATATATTGGCTATGGATGTTACGCAAGGTATTGATCTACAACAGGTAATTGCTGAAGTGGCAGGGCATTATCTGCGTAAGGCGCTCACACTTACCGGCAACAATAAAACCCGGGCGGCCAGCCTGCTAGGCCTTAAAAGCCAGCAAACGCTGAGCAACTGGATGGACAAATACGGCATCGAATAAAACTGGCACGGTCCTCGCTATAGGACCGACATGGACAGAATCGCCTTTATGAAATCAGTCAACTTCGAGTTCCTCCGCCCCGGCAACGAGCTGCTGGCCAACCTCGCCGGTCTTGCCGAGGCGGTACTGCACATCGATCCGGGCAGCGCGCTCACTCGCCTGCGTAGCTTCGCCGAAGAGCTGACCAAGGCTATCTACAAGGAAGAACTGCTGCCGCGCATGCCGCAGTCGAGTTTCTACGAACTGGTTAAAAACCCTGTGTTTGTTGATTGCGTCAGCAAGCCCCTGGTACACCAGATCAACTTCCTGCGCATCCAGGGCAACGACACCGCCCATGGTGCCGAAGGCGATTTGCGTAATGCCCAGCTAGCCCTGAAGACCGCCTACCAGTTGGCCATGTACATGGCCATCAAGTACTACGGCACCGCGCAAGCTTCGATCCCCGCATTTGCCGAGGTCAAAGACCCAGCGGCGATGCTGGCCAGCCTGCAGAAAACCGTCTCCAGCTATGAGAAGGAACTCAACCAGCAGCAGGAAGCGCTGCAGAGCGTGATGGACAAGCTGGAGCAGGAGCGCACCCGCCACCTCGACAAGGTCGACCCGCCTGCCAAGCCTGACCAGCAAAAGCGTCAGCAGCAGAGCCAGCAGGTGGCCGACAGCCTGCAGTGGAACGAAGCCAAAACCCGCGCATTGCTGATCGACGCCATGCTCCTGCAAGCCGGCTGGGATGTCAGCAACCCCGCGCAGGTCGGCCAGGAAGTGGAGGTCGATTTCCCCGGCAACGTCTCTGGCAAGGGCCGTGCGGACTACGTGCTATGGGGCGACAACGGTCAGCCCCTGGCCGTGATCGAGGCCAAGAAATCCGGCAATGTCAGCCTGCAAGCTGGACGTGAGCAAGCGCGTATGTATGCCGACGGCTTCGAGCGCATGGGCATGCAGCGCCCGGTGATTTTCTACAGCAACGGCTACGAAACCTTTATCTGGGACGACAAGCAGTACAACACCTATCGCCCGGTGTACGGCATCTACAGCAAGGACAGCCTGGAATACCTCGCCTATCAGCGCCAGTATCGCGTCCCCACGCTGGAGAAACACAACCCCGAGCTGAGCATTGCCGACCGCCCCTACCAGATCGAAGCGATCAAAACTGTCGCCGCGCACTTCCAGCAGCAGCGCCGCAAAGCCCTGATCATCCAGGCCACGGGCACCGGCAAAACTCGCGTGGCCATCGCCTTGGCTGAGTTGCTGCTGCGTACCGGCTGGGCCAAACGCGTGCTGTTCCTCTGCGACCGCAAAGAGCTGCGCGTGCAGGCCGATGACGCCTTCAAGCAAAACCTGCCCAGCGAGCCGCGCTGTGTGATCGGCGAAACCGGCAAGGTCGACCAGACCGCGCGCATCTTCATCGCCACCTACCCGGGCATGATGAACCGCTTCGCCCAGCTCGACGTCGGCTTCTTCGACCTGATCATCGCCGACGAAAGCCACCGCAGCATCTACAACAAGTACCGCGACCTGTTCGACTACTTCGACGCGCTGCAGGTCGGCCTCACCGCCACGCCGGTGAAGTTCATCAGCCGCAACACCTTCGATATTTTCGACTGCGAAACCACCGACCCGACTTTCGAGTTCGGCCTCGATGCTGCCATCAATAATGAGCCGCCTTATCTGGTGCCATTCCGCGTGAAGGACCTCACCACGGACTTCCTACGCGACGGCATCCACTACAACGACCTCAGCGAAGATCAGAAGCGCCAGCTCGAAGAGGACCTCGGCGAAGAAGAAGCCAAGCGCACCACCATCGCCGGCAAGGACATTGGGCGCAAAATCTTCAGTGAAGACACCGACCGCATCATCCTGGAAAACCTGATCAACAACGGCATCAAGGACGAGACCGGCTCATTGGTCGGCAAAACCATCGTCTTCGCCCAGCGTCAGGACCACGCCGAGCACCTGGAAAAGCTCTTTTGCAAGCTCTACCCGCAATACGGCACCAAGGTCTGCAAGGTCATCCACAACGCCATCCCGCACGTGGACACCCTGATCAAGGAATTCAAAAAGCCGGATAACGACTTCCGCATCGCCATCTCTGTGGACATGCTCGATACCGGCATCGACGTACCCGAAGTGGTCAACCTGGTGTTCGCCAAGCCGGTCAAATCCTGGGTCAAGTTCTGGCAGATGATCGGCCGCGGCACACGCCTGCGTCCAAACCTGTTTGGCCCCGGTAAACACAAAACCGAGTTCCTGATTTTCGACCACTACGGCAACTTCGATTTCTTCGAGCAGGAGTATCAGGAGCCGGAAGACACCGGCAGCAAATCCCTGCTGCAAACCACCTTCGAAGCTCGCCTGGCGTTGGCCCAAGCCGCCCTACGCCACAACCATGCCGCTGCCTTTGACGCCGCCATTGCCCTGCTGCGTGCTGACATCAACGACCTGCCCGACACCAGCGTGGCGGTAAAGCGTGAGCTGCGCGCCGTGCACCAGTTGCAACAAACCCAGCAGCTGCAGCAGTTCGATGGCAAAACCCAACACCTGCTGGCTAACACCATTGCCCCGTTGATGTCGGCCCGCGTGCTGCGCGACAAACACGCCACTGCGCTGGATAAGCTGATCGCCGGTATTCAGTGCTGCCTGGTCGAGCAGGCCACCTGCTTCGAGGACGGAAAAATTGCCCTGCTGGCCGAGCTGGACAAGCTCGCCGTTAACATTCAGGCCGTCCGCCAGAAGGATGCCCTGATCGCCGAAGTACGCAGCGCCGACTTCTGGCTGCAGCCGAGCATCGACAAGCTGGAAAACGCCCGCCAGGAACTGCGCGGCATCATGAAATATCGTCAGACCGGCACCGGGCCGGGTGATGGCATAGGAACCACCAAAACCAAGGATGGCAACCTGCTGGGTGACGAACGCGCGGTTTATATCAACGGTGCCAGCGAGGCCATGATCTACCGCCGCCGCCTCAAGGACATCCTTGCCGACATGCTCGCCGCTAACCCGACCCTGCAGAAAATCCACAAGGGCGAACCCATTGCCGAGAGCGAGCTGATAACCCTGACCTCGACCATCCTCACCAGCCACCCCGGCGTCAGCCTGGAGGTGCTCAACGAGTTCTACGGTCGCACAGCCGATCAACTGCACCTCACCGTACGCGAGATTATTGGCCTGGATGCACACGCCATTGAGGAACACTTCAAACAGTTCCTCCATGCCCATCCCAGCCTGACCGCCCAGCAGGTGCGCTTTATGAATCTGCTGAAAAACTACATCGCCCAGCACGGCAGCATCGTGATTGAAACACTCTACGACGCGCCGTTTTCCAGCATCTCCCACGAGGGCATCGACGGCGTGTTCGCCCCCGCCGATGTCACCGAGCTGGTGGCCGTGCTCAAACCCTTTTTGAAGAACCCCGGCCAGCCCGGCACACCCGCCTGATGGCCGCTCAACCTACAGATCGAGACCACTGAATGCTCACCGGCAAAATCCGCAACGATATCGACAAGCTCTGGGAAAAATTCTGGACTGGCGGCATCACCAACCCGCTGACTGTGATCGAACAGATCAGCTACCTGATGTTCGCCCGCATGCTCGACATGCAGGAAGACGTGGCCGAGCGCAAAGCCAACCGCACCGGCAAGCCCTTCGACCGTCTGTTCCCCAATACGCCGGAAGGCCAACTGCTGCGCTGGAAGAACTTCCGCAACATGAGCGGCCGGGAGCTGCACAAACACCTCAAGCAGAACGTTTATCCCTACTTCGCCAAGCTCGGTAGAAAGTCCGATGCGGTCGATGGACTAGGTGAAGAGGGCAGTGCGCTAGAGGGCCTGGGGCATATCGGCGAGTACATGCAGGACGCCGATCTGGAGATCAAGAACGAGTCGGTGCTCACCTCCGCCGTAGAGATGGTCAACGACTTGCCGCTGACCCAGAGCGACGTAAAGGGCGATATCTACGAATACCTGCTGAGCAAGCTCACCACCGCCGGCATCAACGGCCAGTTCCGCACGCCGCGCCATATCATCGACGCGATGATCGAGCTGATCGCCCCGCAGCCCACCGAGGTGATCTGCGATCCGTCCTGCGGCACCGCCGGCTTCCTCGCCCGCACCATGGAATACCTCAATCGCGCGCACTCCAGCCCTGAAGGCACCTTCACCGACGAAGACGGCAACCTGCATTACTCCGGCGACCTGCTCGAATCCTACCGCCAGCACATCAACAGCCAGATGTTCTGGGGTTTCGACTTCGACACCACCATGCTGCGCGTCTCCAGCATGAACATGATGCTGCACGGCGTGAACGGCGCGAACATCCGCTACCAGGACTCCCTGAGCAAATCCATCAAGGAGCACTACCCGCGTCAGGAGCAGGACTTCTTCGACGTGGTGTTGGCCAACCCGCCGTTCAAAGGCAGCCTGGACGAAACCAACACCAACCCCGACGTGCTCGGCCTGGTGAAAACCAAGAAGACCGAACTGCTGTTCGTCGCCCACATCCTCCGTTCGCTCAAGCTCGGTGGCCGCGCCGCGGTGATCGTGCCGGACGGCGTGCTGTTCGGCTCCAGCAAGGCGCACCAGCAACTGCGCCAGGAGCTGCTCGACAACAACCAGTTGGAAGGCATCGTCAGCCTGCCCAGCGGCGTGTTCAAACCCTACGCCGGGGTCAGCACCGCCATCCTGATTTTCACCAAGGGAGGCACCACTGAGCGTGTATGGTTTTATGACCTGCAGGCCGATGGCTACTCGCTGGACGACAAGCGCACCGAGCTGAAAGGCGAGGGCAGCAACGACCTGCCCGACGCCATTGCCCAGTGGCACAAATACCGGCAGATGGTAGAGGGCAATATCAGCGCCAGCACCATCAACACCCTGTTTGGCGACAAGCGTAAAAAGGCCTTTGTCGTGCCCGCCGAAGACATCGCCGCCAACAAGTACGACCTCTCCATCAACCGCTACAAGGAAGTGGAGTACCAGCAGGAGCAGTACGAAGACCCGAAGGTGATTCTGCAACGGCTCAAAGGGCTGGAGCAGGAAATTCTGGCGGATCTGGATGAGCTGGAGGGGATGCTGTGATTTGGCCCTTGGTTCAATTGGGTGATGTCGCGCCAGCAAAGGCTAGCAAGCATACTTTTGCTGAAACGGATGACGTGTGGACATTAAATCTGGATCAGATTGAAGCTGATACAGGAAAGGTTCTTCAGAAGATTATTGCGCCTGCTTCAGAAGCCGGCTCCTCAACACATGGCTTTGATGAAAGACATGTTTTGTATTCAAAGCTGCGGCCATATCTGAACAAAGTGGTGCTGCCTAACGATAAAGGGTTAGCCACTACTGAGCTGGTTCCAATGTTGCCTGATGCTGATAGGCTTGAACGTAAGTATCTAGCCTACTACCTGCGCTCAAAAGGCTTTGTCGATTGGGTTAGTGCGCAGGTGGCTGGTGCCAAGATGCCGCGAGTGTCTATGCTGCTATTTTGGCAGCACGAAATCCCCCTCCCACCCCTGTCCGAACAAAAGCGCATCGCCGCCATCCTCGACAAGGCCGACGCCATCCGCCGCAAACGCCAGCAAGCCATCAAGCTCGCCGACGACTTCCTCCGCGCCGTGTTTCTGGACATGTTCGGCGACCCGGTGACCAATCCGAAGGGGCTGCGAGTTGTACCGTTGATTAGTATCTGCGAAAAAGTGACTGATGGAACCCATCAGTCACCCAAATGGGAATCGTCTGGGGTTCCGTTTCTTTTTATTAGCAATATTGTCGATGGGAAAATAAATTATGATACGAATAAGTTTATTAGTGGCGAAACTTTTGCGGAGTTAACGCGCACGACTCTCATTGAGAAGGGAGATATTTTATATACGACAGTAGGCAGTTATGGAAACGTAGCTGTCGTGCCAGGTGACAGGGACTTTTGCTTTCAGCGCCATATTGCGCATATTAAACCAAGCCGCCAGATGGTTGATCCGCAATTCTTGGCAGGCATGCTGAGTAGTAGCGTTGTGCGCCAGCAGGCAGATCGACTTGTTAGGGGTGTGGCTCAAAAGACGCTTAATCTTCGTGAGTTGAAAGAAATTAAAGTTTTTGACTTGCCTATGAAGGATCAAGAGAACTATCTGCGAATAATTGATCCGATTAATAAAGTGGCAGAGCGACAGCTGTTTTCTGGGCGGGAATTAGATAAGAAATTTAATGCCCTTAGTCAAAAGGCATTTTTGGGCCAGCTATAGATAAGGAAATCCCCATGCGCCTCAAGTCCGTCAAGCTCAGCCATTTTCGTGGCTATTGCGCCACCACGGTTATTCCCATCGACGACGCCATGGCCGGCATCGTCTGCCGCGATGACGATGGCCAATCGGCCAGCCTTGAGAGGTCGGGCTCGCTTGAATAGACAAGGCGCTCAGTGTGTCTCTCGCTGACACATGCTCACAGGCTGACTATGACTTCTGAATCCTCATCGATAGATGTCGCCCCTCACTGGTTGATGCGCCTGTTTGGCGCGCAATCGGCCACCTTTACCTTGGGTGACAAAGGGTTAGCGGTCACGACGAAGAGCGGTGAGCAATATTTAATCGAGGCGACATCGCTGGCTAACGAGGCAACCTTCCAGGAGGGAGTCGTTTTCTCCCGTCTGGTTCTGCAGACGGACTGCGGCGAAAAGGTTTTTCCTGGGCTGCGAAAGGTTGATGGTGAGAAGTTATTTCACTGGTTGCGAGCGCACTGGTTACGCAAACTGGCGCCCGAGATAGATCAGATAGCTGGCAAAATTCGGGCCCTCCTGACAAAGGGCTATCCCCGCCAATCCCGCCTGGATGCGGCCAGGGTCATGGCCGAGCAAGCACTGCAGCGTTTTCAGCGTGTGCCTGAGCCACAGTGGTGTACCGATGTAGATGTCACCCCATTCAAGTGGCTGGCAGCGGTTACCCGGTGGCAGCAAGCGGACTGGGAAAAGCTGCGCAAGCAATACGTTGATCGGCAGCTGGCGCGCAACAGCGCCTTCTTCGATACGGTAGAGAGCCAGCCGCTGACCGAGCGCCAGCGCGTTGCCTGTGTCGTGGATGAGGATAACAACCTGGTGTTGGCCGGTGCCGGTACGGGCAAGACCAGCACCATGGTGGGTCGTGCAGGATTCTTGATCGCAAGTGGGCAGGCTCGGGCAGAAGATATTCTGATGCTGGCTTTCGCCAATAAAGCTGCAAAGGAGATGCAGGAGCGTATCGATCACCGGATAGGAAAGTGCGGTATCACCACCAGTACTTTTCACAAGCTGGGTAAGGCAATTATTGCCAAGGTAGAGGGTGAACAGTCTTCCCTTACGCCGTTGGCGGAAGACGACAAGGCGCTGGCCAGGCAGGTGAGTCAGTGGTTCGAGCAACATCTCAAGAGCCCAGATTATCAGCGGCTGGCTATTGATTACTTCCAGCACCACCTTTACCCGGAGGCGAACCCCTTTGAGTTCGCGTCAGAGGGGGAGTACTACGACTACATCCTTGCCAATGATATTCGCACCCTTAAAGGCGAGGCCGTGAAAAGCCTGGGTGAGTGTCTGGTGGCGAACTACCTGTTCAAGCAGGGCATCGCCTACCTGTATGAGCCTGCTTACGAGCACAAGACAGCCAGCCCCCTTTATCGCCAATACCAACCGGATTTCTATCTGCCCGAGCAGGGTATCTACATCGAGTATTACGGTATCGACCGGCAGGGCGGTACAGCCCCCTATGTAGACCGCGAGCAATACCACCAGGGTATGGCATGGAAGCGCCAGCTGCATGCCGATAAAGGGACGCGTCTGGTGGAGCTGTACCACTATCAGTTAATGGAAGGTGGGCTGTTTGATGCCATCGACGCGCAGCTGGCCGCACTGGGTGTTCAGTACCAAGCATTGCCCCCGGAAGCAGTGCTCGAAACACTACGCGAGTTTGGCGCAATCAACAGCTTTGCGGCACTGCTGGCCGATCTGCTGAAGCGCTACCGCGCTAATTGTTACGAGCAAGGGCAGGTGGAGGCTGCGATCAAGCGCGCAAAGAACCCGAAGCAGGTGGACGCTGCGCTGGCACTGCTGCGGCCCATTCTGGACGACTATCAGACCTTGTTGGATAGCGCCGGGCATATCGATTTCGATGACATGATTGGCAAGGCTATTGAGTACGTCCGCGAAGGGCGTTTCCGTAGCCCGTGGCGATATATTCTGGTGGATGAGTTCCAGGATATCTCTGAGGCGCGTGCCCGCTTGATCAGGTATCTGCGGGACTCTGTGCCGGAGTGCTCGTTATTCTGCGTGGGTGACGATTGGCAGGCTATTTATCGTTTCACCGGCAGTGATCTGAGCTTTACAACGGCATTTAGTGAACGGTTTGGCACGACCAAAGTAACGGCCCTCGATCTGACGTTCCGCTTCAATAACAGCATCAGCGATGTGGCGACGCGCTTCGTGCTGGCAAACCCGATCCAGGTCAGGAAGCAGCTTAATACGCTGCAAAAGGTTAAACGCCCTGCGGTATCCCTGCTCAGGGAAGACAACCGGCCTAAACCCGGCAACGAGGAGCCAGGCCGGTTGGAGAAGGTCGTTGCCCGCATCGCAGAAATTGCCGAGCCTGGGAGCAGTGTTTATCTGCTTGGGCGCTACGGCTTTAACTTGCCAGACAGAGATGAACTGCGGCGACTCGCATCGCGATTCCCTTCGTTAGGGCTGGAGTGCCACACCATCCATGCCTCAAAAGGCAAAGAAGCGGATTACGTGGTGATGCTCGGTCTGGAGACTGGCAAGCATGGTTTCCCCTCGCAGAAAACCACACATCCGTTGCTGGAGGCATTGCTGCCAGCGCCAGAGGATTTCCCTTACGCTGAGGAGCGTCGGCTGTTTTATGTGGCCCTTACCCGGGCAAGACAGCGTGCTTATCTGATCGCCGATATGGCCGTGGCGTCGGCTTTTGTTGTCGAGTTGTTGAAGAACGAATACGAGCTCGATCTGGGCGAGTTCTCAACATCACTCAGCCAGCAGTTGCTGCACATGCTCAAGTGCATCAAGTGTAAAACCGGGACCATGGTGTCACGGCAAAGCCAGTTTGGCCGGTTTTTTGGCTGCAATAAATTCCCGCTCTGCGCTCACAAGGAGCGCGGCTGCGCGCATTGCGACTCACAAATGCGCCGCGCTGGGCGCTTCAAGGTTTGTATCAACCCAGACTGTCAGCGTTGGGTGCCTACGTGCCCGAAGTGTGGTGCGGAAATGACCCAGCGAAAGGGGCGAAATGGCGAGTTCTGGGGGTGCCGGAACTATAGGTCTGAGGGTGAAGGCTGCAGGCATACAGAAAACAGGATCATGTTCGATTCGGGTTTGCTGGTTGCGGGTAGTCATGAACGTTCCTGACGACCAATGTGGAAGATGCACAGAGCAGAAAAGGGGACAGTTTTGTTTACTGGAATCACCCGTTGCTTAGCTGGCGAGCCATCATCGGCAAGGCGTGACAGCTTGTTGACTTTGCCGGACACAGGCTTCGTCACGAGAGTGTGACAACTTTTTAGATCATGCATGTAAGGAATGGATGTATGAGCAATAGCGAAAAACGGCCACTAATCAGAAGGCGCATCGGGCTGGAGGAATTGCTGCAATTGGCGACGCCGGATGAACTGGTCGCAATCAGTAAAATTCTGGTGGATAAGGCCCATGACCGTCTGTTGGGCGATGATTCGACGCGGCAGCGTCTTGCCCAATGCTTTGCTGCTGGCGAGTTGTACAAGGCGGTTGCCGAGATTGCGTATGAGATCCGTGCGCTGGGCAGTGTCAGCCTGGCCAGCTTGTTACGTCGGGGTGAGCCGGTTAGCTACGACGAAGTGGTACGCGATGTGGCGGGCGAGCTGAAGGTGGCATTCAGCAAGGCTGACAGCACGGCCGTTATTGAAGAACAGGTACTGGCCAAGCTGATTGAAAAGCTGGCCGAACAGGCTGAGTCCGCTGATGCGGATAGCCAGACCGAAAAAGGTTCGTGGTTTGGCCGGGCACACCTTAATAAACCCTTTTCTGCTGTGCTGGGGCCATTGGGCAAGCTGGGTATGGGAGCTGCTGGTGGTGGCCTGCTGAGCGGTGCAGTGGGTTCGGTGGCGGCAGTGGGTTCGGTGGCCGCGGCCGGCGTAGTGGCAGCACTGCCGCTGACGGCGATTGGTGCTGTCAGCGCGGGTGTGTGGGCGTTAAACAACAAGAAACGCCCAGAGCTGCAGGGGTTGGCAGCCATCGTTATGCATATCGCGCGGATCCGTGCGGGGGCTGTCGCTGAAGATCATGAGGAATTTGCCAAGCGTTTGAGGGCGTGTTTATGAGCGTGGAAACGGTTGCCAGAACGATCAGCTCTGTCCCGGATATCATTGCCGGTATTAAGTCTGGGCTCTATACGGTGTGGGGTGGCGTCGTCAGATATTCCGCCGGGCACTCTAAGGGCGGGCAGATTGTCGGACATCTGCAGTTCCCGGGGGATGCCGCTCAGGCCGCTGAGCAGCTTGCCAAGCTGCAGGAAGCGCTGGGTGGCCTAGAGGGAGCGTTGGGTGTTTTGCAAAATCTGCAGTACGCAAACCTGGCACTTTCCGGGCTCAATCTGGCAGTTTCGGTCGCGGGCTTCGCCATTGTGTGCAAGAAGCTCAATGGCATCTCCGAGCAGCTGCTGCAGCAGTCGGAAAAGCTCGATGTGTTGATCGAAATGGCCAGCGCTAGCAAAGCCCGCGAAGAGCTGCGCGACACGGCTTGCTTCAGTGCGGTGCTGTGGACGGTTCGCCAGTCGGCCGAGCAGGGCGATCTGCCGGGGCTCAAGAGCCAGGTGAATAACCTGCGTGAGCAATACGAGGTCACTAAGCTGACCCTGAACCAGGCCGCAGCCAATGCCACCGGTAAGGACTTCATCACGTCCCTTGATGTGCTGCAAAACCTGCAGCAACGCATGATGTATCTCGGCTTCATGCAAGCCTATGTACAGCAGCATACGGCGGGTGAAAAGTACGCCATTGAGGTTCTCAAGGAGCTGCAGGCCGACTGGCTGAAGATCACTACTCTGGCAGTCGAAGCGATTGCCGCCAATCAGGAGTGGGTCGAGCAATTGACTCAGGAGGAAGGCAATAACGTCATCTCCTTCCTGGAATTCCGCAAGCAAGCGGTACCTGCCATCGATTATCAGCTCGGCTTGTTGGAGTACTCCGCAAGCCACCCCGAAGCGGCAGGTCTGCTTAACGAAGAGATTACGGAAATTCGTTTTCTGGCTGCGTGATATAGCGGTTTTGCGCGGGGCAAGTACACAGGTAAGGGTTGGCTATGGCATTGGATTTCAGCAAAACCTTGGTGGTAGGTATTTCCCCGACGGCTCTGTTCGATATGAGCGAGTCGGATCAGATGTTCAAGGCCGCGCTAGAGGCCGACACCGAAAGCGTGATCGATAACTACCGCCGTTACATGCAGGTGCGTGAGGACGATATTTTCTTCGATGATCAGGATGTGCATCTGGAAGCAGCGGCCAATCTGGTACCCTCTGGCAAAGTGCCATATCTCACCCGATCCGCTCTGACGGAACTGCCGCCAGCTGCGAGCGTGTAGATTCGTTTTATACGTATGCAAAGGAATGCCCATGTCAGCGCAGAAATACTCCGTCAATCAGCACCTGATCGAAACCTTGCTGACTTGGGTGAAATCCGGAGAGATCGCCATCCCGGAAATCCAGCGGCCGTTCGTGTGGGATGCCACCAAAGTGCGCGATCTGATGGACAGCTTGTATCAGGGCTTTCCGGTGGGTTACATCATTGCCTGGCGCAACCCGACGGTGAAGCTAAAGGACGGCTCGCTGGCCGAAGGCAAGAAGGTGTTGATCGATGGTCAGCAGCGGGTAACGGCACTGACTGCCGCCATCGCCGGGCAGCAGGTAATCAACCAGGATTACCAGCAGGTGCGTATCCGCATCGCCTTTCACCCTATTGAGGAGCGCTTTGAGGTCAGCAACCCGGCCATCGAGAAGGACAAAGCTTGGTTTGCCGATATCGCCCCCATCGTCAGCGGTGAGCTCAAGGCGCACAAGGTGGGTCGTGACTATCTGGAGCTGAATCCTAGGGTGGACGAAGATCTGCTCTACGAACGGTTGGACAGGCTGTGCGATATCACCAAGAAGCAAATCGGTCTGATCGAGCTGGCAGCTGATCTGGATATCGAGACGGTCACTGAAATCTTTATCCGCATCAATTCCAAGGGTGTGGTGTTGAGTCAGGCGGACTTCGCTATGTCGAAGATCGCTGCCAACGAGGAGTTCGACGGCAACACGCTACGCAAGGCGATCGACTATTTCTGCCACCTGTCCATTGCGCCGGAGTTTTACGCGCACATCGAGAGCAACGACAAAGCGTTCGTGCAGACCCATTACTTCAAAGCCATGCGTTGGCTGAAGGGCGAGAACGACGACTTGTACGACCCCAGCTACTCGGACATGTTGCGGGTTGCATTCACCACTCGTTTCAACCGTGGACGACTGTCGGATCTGGTCGGCCTGCTCTCGGGGCGTAACTTCGAGACTCGCAGCTACGAGAAGGAAATCGAAGAGGCGTCGTTCAAGACCTTGAGCGAAGGGGTGAAAGAGTTCATCAACGAGACGCACTTCAAGCGCTTTTTGATGATCATCCGTTCGGCCGGTTACGTGGATAGCTCCATGATCGGCTCGGTCAACGCACTCAACTTCGCCTACGTGCTGTATCTCAAGCTCAAACGCGACCTGGGCAACAACCCCAACATCGAAAGCTGGGTGCGCCGCTGGTTTGTGATGTCGCTGCTTACAGGGCGCTACTCGGGTTCGCCGGAGTCCCGGTTCGACAAGGACATCAAGGCCGTACACGAGCGAGCGTTTACTGACGTACTGGCTGATATCGAAGCGGCTGAACTGTCTGATGCTTTCTGGGACTTCGGTCTGCCGCAGGCGTTGAACACCTCTTCAGTGAACGCTCCGGCCATCAAGGTATTCTGGGCCGCGCAGGCCAATCGCGGGGACAAGGGCTTCCTGTCCAAGGACATCACCGTGCGCGACATGCTTACCCACCACGGCGATATCCATCACATCTTCCCGAAGAACTTCCTCAAGCAGCAGGGGCTGCTCAGAAGCAAGTACAACCAGGTGGCCAACTACGTGTACGTGCAGCAGGAAGTGAACATCAAGATCGGCGATACCGCCCCGGCCGCTTATATGGCGAAGGTCTTTGACCAGTGTAAGCAAGGCGCAGCGCACTATGGTGCGATCATCAGCCTGGATGACCTCAAGGCCAACTTGGCGGCCAACTGCCTCCCCGATGACCTCGCTGCCTATCAGCCTGAGCAGTTCGAAACCTTCCTGGCCGAACGCCGCCGGCTAATGGCGCAGAAGATTAAGCAGTATTACTGGGGGTTGTGATCGCGCACTGGTAAGTCAATCGAGGGCTGTCTCAGCGCAGCAGGTTAAGTCACGTTGCAAGTTTTGAGTCCGTTTTTCGGTCGTGGATGCTCAATCAAGGAAGTTGCTCATGCCTCAATCCGTATTCAAATTCTCCAGCTGGCTCGGCACATTTCTTCAACGCCGAGGCCTTCAGGGTCCAGATTGTCGAGGCTTATATGCCTATCACTGCAGCCACGAAGAGTACCTTGACCTGCTGCACCAGCTCAGGGATCTAGGCAGCTTTGATCAGGCCATGAATGACATGGCCGCAAGCGCTTGTTTGGTTCTCTTCTGCTCTGAGTGGTATCGCCGCGAGTATCAGCGTGATCATGGCTGGAGTTGGGAGCCGATCTGGAAAACCTTGGGGTATAGCCTTTCCTCAGGTGATTTGGCCAAAACAATTCCAAAAGGGTTGGAGCGCTACTGGAAGCGCCCCATGCACTTTTATGAGTCAGAGCGTAGGGATTTTCTCGGCTCATTATTCAGTGAGGGGGGGCTTCCTTTTCAAGCACTGCGCGAAGGCGGAAGCCGCTTTCAGACGCTTTTTGATCGTGTGCTTAAGCAGTATGACCAGTGGCACATCCTGGGCTACAACACGGCACAGCAGGTAGAGCAACAGTTGGAAAAGGCGAACCTACCACAGGTGTTTGCCACGCAGACTTCAGTAGAGCTGATTGCGCATATGGCCGATCAGCTGGTTTCTCTAGTGCGTGACTATGGCCTGGTGCAGGCCGACGAGCCGGTTGCCCGCTTAGATGCCATGAATCCCAAATGGCGTGAATTGTTCCCACTACCGCTGGATAACCAAACCGGCAGTGAATTGCTTAACGGGTTGCTAAAAACTGCCACCGTTGAAGGTGGAAGGCGTCGCAAGGCGTCTGGCGGCTGGGCCTGCCGACACTATTGGCACGAAGCTCAACCCAGTGAGCTGAAGGTGCAGGTGTCGCTGCCGGCAGAAGTGGTTTTTCAATTAACCATGCAGCCCTCTACCACGCGCTTCGAGCTTGCGATTCTAGAAGGCGAAGCGGTCATCGCTAACCTAGGCCCAGGTTATGCCGTTGTGGATAACGCTGTCGCACGTATCAGGCTGCGGCAACGGGAGATTATGGGGCGCCGTCGCGATTGCTCTTTACCATTGAGCCTGGTGGCCATGGCTGGGGGGATGGTCATCGCTTCTTTACCCATTGAGAACAGCACCATAGCCCTTGGCGAAGTTCCAGTAGGTTTTGAGCCGCTCAACGACCGCTGGCAGTTCTGTGGCCAGGCTTCGTTCACTTGCGCCGCCGAGGAGCTAATGCTCCTGTTGCCGCCCAATAGCGTTTTGCTTCCCGAAGAGGGCTGCGGCGATGCCAGCATCTCTGATATGCCTTCGGCACTGGCTCTGCAAACATTAAAAGTACAGGGTAAAACCGAGTTCAAAGTTGACTGTGATGGGCTTTACAGAATTCGTACGGGGCACTCTGCCGGTTCGGCTTTCGGTTTGGAACTGGTCGGTAGCGAGCTTGGCTGGGCAACAAAACCCGCAGTCACTTTTGTAGGTCTGCCCAGGGTGCAATGGCCTGGTGCTTCCGGCGAGCTGCAAAAGCAAGGTGGTGACCTTTACGTTGGCGGTAAACAACCCGGCACTGGTGTTTTGCAGGAAATGCTCGGCGCTCAATATGTGGCAGTTCGCACCCGTAGTGGAGACACATTGTTGCGCCGCAGGATAGGTATCCTGCCGGCTGATTTCCGTCTTGAATTGCGTAGCGGCGAAAGGCCAGGACAGGGCAGCATTCTGGTGCATAGCCAGCAACGTTGCCTGTTACAGGTGATGGATGACGGTCTTATAACTCAGCAGGTTAAGCGGGAGGGCCACACCGAGCTCAAACTCTCAACAGAGGGTTTGCCGCCGATCAGGCTGCGTCTTTCAGTCACGCCAAGCCTGCTTTCAGATCCGGTTGAAATTGAGCTGCCTTTCCCCAACTCGGGCTGCCTAGCCATTGATCGCAGTGGTAAGCAGCTCAAGCGCGACATCAGTGTTGATGATCTGCTGGGCGCGCGTATTTATTTGTTTGGCCGCAACGGTGCACCAACTAAATTCGGGCTGGAATTAACCCTAAAGGGCAATGCCGCCAAGAGCGCTTCCTATAGTTGGTCCTACACAGCTACCGAAAAGCCTTTAGAAATTAGTCTGTTCAGCATCCGTGAGCAGATAGTTGATTTGCTTTCACTTCAGTCCGGTATCGATCAGGTGGTCGATTTAAGGGTGTTCGGACATGGTCAGGACGCCAATTTCCGTGTGCGCAAGTATGCAATGGAGATGTTGCTGGATCGTGATCGTCAGGTGCTACGCGCTGCCAATTTGCAGGAGGGCAGTGCCGCGTTACCTGAACCGATTTTGATGCTGCTGCATGAGCCGATGCGCGGTGCCGTTCACCTCAGTTCACGTACTAGCGAAGGCGTATCCACCGGTGAGTTTGAGCTGCCGGCATTGGTGGAGAAAAATGGCCCCTGGCTGGTGTTGCCTAAGCAGGGATCACCTGCCTCTTTCAGGCCGCTGTTTATTTTCGGTGGTTGGGAACCGGTCCCGAATAGTGACGATGCCCAAAGCCTGCAAAAAGCTGTTCTGACCTTTGATCATGCCTCTCCTGTCAGTTCATTTTGGCCTGTTTTGGACTCCATGGCCGTGATCCCTATGCACAGCGGATGGCAGTTTCTGAGGTCGTTGTATGAGGGTTACGGTTATCTGCCTTTAGCAACGTTCGAGGTCTGGAAAGCACTTGTGGGTCATACCCGTGCATTGTCGATGGCGCTTTTAAAATTTGAGATGGATCCAAAGTTTTTGAGCCGGATTGAAGCTGAGTTCCCGGTTTTTTGGGAATTCTTGCCGGTTAACGAAATACATCTGGCCGCCAGGCGCTACGGTGCATTTCTTAAGATTAAGGGGGTTGCAGAGGAAGCTATTTCGGCGCTGATTGGCAGGATGTTCAGCCGGCTAGGTGAGGTTTTTCCGACCTATGGAGAAAGCGTTCAGCAACATCTGTTAGGAAAAGCTTTAAGTCCTGAGCGCCAAATGCCTCTCGACATATTCCAGGGGATAGTTCACGGCTGGTATCACCAATTGATGCGAGATCGTAGTGATGCGACGTGGCCTGAGTATGGTGGCAAGAGGCTGGCGCGTTGGTACGAGAAGCAGGATGAGTCGGTGATTTCTTTCCGTCTGGAAATGGATTACCGCAATGCTGTTGTCTATCTGCCGGTTTTCGCTGCTGCTGTGGCCAGCGGTAAAGCACAGTTTTCAGATGTTTTTGACGACAGTGCCGAGGCGATATTTTTCCTGCGACAGGTTCGCGATTTCGATTCGAGCTGGTTCAGCAGCATTTACCAGTATTGTTTGCTGAGCAACCTCATGACTATGCATAAGGCAGTACCAGTCAATGGATAAGTATTTTTCTTCGCTTGTCGAGCAGGCGCTGTCTCGCACTACAGAGTCAACCTTGAGTGTTTTGAGCATCACCGACCCTGGCTTGCGTGAGCACCTTGGTGGGCTTATGCGCGCAGAGTGTGGCAAGGAGGGCTCTTTCCTAGCCCCGCCCTTGTTTGAGCAAACCTTCGGCTGGGAAGAGTCGCCTTTTACGATGGCGCAACTGGCCGCTCACGAGCATCTACTCAGCAAGGAGGTTGTAGCTTCACTTGATGGTAAAGCCAATGGCCGTTACCGTTTTGGTGCGACCTGGAAACCGTTCACGCATCAGTTGGCAAGTTGGCGCTCCCTGCTAGAAAAGAAGCATTCAGTTGTAGTCACCAGTGGTACAGGCTCCGGTAAGACCGAGTGCTTTATGGTCCCGGTGCTTGATGACCTTTATAGGGAGTACCGCGATACCGGAAGCAAGCCTTTGGTTGGAGTCCGAGCACTTTTTCTCTATCCGCTTAACGCTCTGATTAACTCGCAGCGCGAGCGTCTTAACGCTTGGACACAGAGCTTTGGCTCTGGGATTCGTTATTGTTTGTATAACGGTAATACCGAGGAGTTGCAGGCCAAAAAGCGCACCGAGCAGATTGAGCGCCCCAACGAAATTCTGTCGCGCGAGCTCATGCGAGAGCAGCCGGCCCCGATCTTGGTGACCAACGGCACCATGCTGGAATACATGATGGTGCGTCAGGTCGATGCGCCTATTGTGCGCAAGTCGAGAGAGCAGAAATCTCTGCGCTGGATTGTCCTAGATGAGGCTCATACCTATGTAGGCTCGCAGGCTGCAGAGCTGGCACTGCAGTTAAGACGCGTGATGACTGCCTTTGGTGTTACGCCTAAGGACGTTCGCTTTGTTGCGACCTCCGCAACTATTGCTGGTGATGATGCTGCAGAGCAACTGAAACAGTTCCTCTCTGATCTGTCGGGTGTGCCGATCACTCAGATCGATGTCTGGGGCGGTAGGCGAGTCATCCCAGAACTTTCATCGTGCCAGCAGACGCCGGTTACTTTGCAGCAGCTTGAGTCGATGCCAGCTGTAACCCACGACGATCCTGAGGTGCACCTAGACCGTTATGAAGCACTTGTGCATTCGCCTCTAGCTCGCGCGTTGAGGCATGTACTGGTGAATGCTCCTAAACCATTGAAGCTGACCGAGATGGCCAGTTACATGAGCCGAGATCAGGGGCTGTCGTTAACGCAGGATGAGGTTTTGCGCTGGTTGGACCTGTGCTCTGGCACTCGCCCCAATGAGTCTGAACCTGCATTTTTGAAGCTGCGTGCCCACGTCTTTCAGCGCACGACCCACGGTCTGTGGGCGTGTTTTGATAAACACTGCTCAGCAAAGAAAGGTACACCGCTGCAAGACAAGTGGCCCTTTGGCTATGTGTACGTAAGCCAGCGCCAAACCTGCTCCTGTGGCAGCCCGATTTTCGAGTTAGCGTTCTGCAATGATTGCAATGAGCCTCACTTGTTGGCGCGTGATAAAGGCGGAAAACTGACTCAGTGGGAGAGCTCTGGTGGGGATGAGTTTTCGCTGCAATCTGAAGCTCCACTTGAGGAGGACGCAGGCAGCCCTGATGGGCAGCTGCTAACAAAGACTCCGTTGGTGCTCGGCTCTGTCGATAGTGACGGCCCGTCATATATCCCGGTCGAGTTAGATAGGCTTGCAGGCTCCTTTGTGGCTACCTCTGCTGAGAAGGTGCCACTGCGTATGAATGACCACGATGTGGTTTGTAGCCGTAAAGACTGTAGTTACAGCGGTTTTCAAGGTGCATTTCCGTTTCGTCGTGCAATGTTGGGTGGCCCCTTTTATGTGGCAAACGCCGTTCCAACTGTTCTGGAGTATTGCCAGGACTATCAAGATGAAGATCAAAAGCCAGAGTTTGGGCCCCAGTCATTGCCAGGGCGAGGACGCAGGCTCATTACTTTTACGGACAGCCGCCAGGGTACGGCGCGTATGGCTGTTCGGATGCAGCAGGAGGCCGAGCGCAGTAGGTTGCGGGGGCTTGTTGTAGAGATTTTGAACTGGCATCAAAAGAGCCACGGCAGTGATCGGGCGCCATCCAGCAACCTTGATCCCGAAGTGCTGCGGCAGCTAATTGCTAAGGCAAAAGAAGATGTGGCGCTTTACCGCAGCCTAGATATCAAGGAAGAAGTCAAGGTTTCCGAGGAAAAAGTCGTACGCTTCACGGCTCTTTTAGCTGCGGCGAATGGCGAAAAGGTCAGGCCTGTGCTCATTTTTTTGGCTTGGTCAGAGCTTGTAAGTGAACTGAAAAAACGGACCGACCTTCAAGAGAAGGGCCCCATGCTGCTTGCCAACAAATATCAGAAACCGGAGATCTTTAAAGAAACGGATGGACCACAAAAACTGGCTGAGATGCTACTTTTTCGCGAGTTTATGCGTCGCCCGAAACGTCAAAACAGCTTGGAAACTCAAGGACTGGTGAAGGTCGGCTATCTTGGGTTAGACAAGATCCAGGAAGCGCCAGCGCATTGGGAGCAGAAGGGGCTAACGACTGACGATTGGCGTGATTTCCTGAAGGTCGCGCTGGACTTTTATGTGCGCGAAAGCAGCTTCATCCAGATGACAGAGGAGTGGAAAGACTGGATTGGGAGCCGGTTTTCTTCAAAAACCCTGCGCCAACCCGACTCGAAAGAAGCTGATGAAAGTCGAGTGAAACGCTGGCCGCAGATTCGCAATGGCAACCACTCACACCGCCTGACCAAGCTGCTGCTCTTGGGGGCAGGGTTGAATCCTTCAAGCTCATCTGATGTTGACTTGGTTAATGCTTGGTTAAGGGCCGCTTGGCATCAACTGACCAAGCCTGGAGCAGCGTTGAAGTCCGACGAGAACCGGCACTTTTTGCCCAAAGAACACATGCTTTTTTCGTTGGTTGATCGTGCGTTTGTGTGCCCCATCACCAATAAGCTGCTTGATACGACCTTCAAAGGATTTACCCCTTACCTACCTGCACACCTGGACTTCACTCAGCTGAGCGATGAGAAGCGAAAAGGTTTTGTTTGTGAGCCGGTTGAGTTGCCCAGTGTTTGGGAGCTTGATCGTTCGCAGGAAGATTATGCCCCTGGCCTTGCTAAGATCAGAGCTCAGGTAGCGGCTGACAATCATGTCACTGCCTTGCGCGCGCGTAATCTTTGGACAGATATCAATGACCGGGCGGTGGAGGGCGGCTTCTATTACCGCACTGCGGAGCACTCGGCCCAGCAGTCTTCTGAGCGCCTAGGGTCCTATGAGGAGATGTTCAAAAAGGGGCAGATCAACGTCCTGAACTGTTCCACTACCATGGAGATGGGGGTGGACATTGGCGGTATTTCTGCCGTGGTAATGAACAATGTACCGCCACACCCGGCCAATTATCTCCAGCGCGCCGGCCGGGCAGGTCGTAGCAAAGAATCAAGAGCACTCGCTTATACGCTTTGCAAAAACAATCCCCACGACCAGCAGGTCTTCGCCAACCCTAGTTGGCCGTTTGAAACGAAAATCCCTGCCCCTGCGGTAGCTCTGAACTCTGCTCGGCTTGTGCAGCGGCACGTGAATTCATTGCTGCTGTCTGACTTTCTCTGCAATGTTGTTGGGCCTACCCAAACCGAGAAAACCAGTCTCACTGCGCAGTGGTTCTATGACGATACGACTGGCGGTTCGCAGTGCGATCGCTTTCTTGAGCGTTTAGGCCTCGCTGTTTGCGACATTGATGAGGCGCTTTCGCTGCTGGTCAAAGGCACCGCCCTGGCAGGGATAACGCCAGATCAGTTACGTAAGCGTTCAATGGAACAGTTGAAAGAACTGCAGGGCCGCTGGTTGGCGAACTACCGATATTTACTGTCCGAAGAGCAGCAGGCAAAGCCTAACAGCCCTTACCTGAAGCGCCTTCAAGTCGAGAAGGCCCGCCACTGCAATGAATACCTGCTCCGTGACCTATCTGCTCGTACCTTCCTGCCAGGCTATGGGTTTCCGACAGATGTAGTGAACTTCGACAATTTCACCATAGAGGACTACATCCGTGAAAAAGGGGCCGGGAGTAAGGTAAAGCACGACCGTGAGGACAACGTGTCGCGGTATAAGGGGCTACCCTCTCGCAACCTCGCGATTGCCATTCGAGAGTATGCACCCGGAGCTGAGATTGTTTTGGATGGGCGGGTCTTCAAGTCAGCTGGTGTTTCTTTGCACTGGCATAATCTCAATGCCGGCAGCAGTGAAGCTCAGAAGATGGATGTCGCGTGGCGTTGTGACGTCTGCGGCGAGCTCGGCTATGAGGAAGGGTTGGTCAAAACTGATGAGCTAATTTGTACTAATAACGAATGCCTATCCGTCATTAAGCCGTCGAATATCCGCAAGGTACTCCAGCCATCTGGTTTTGTTTCTGATGCTTATCAGTCGGCGTCAAACGACATCCAGCATCAGAAATTTGTACCGGTTGAAACTGCTTGGGTTTTTGTTAAGTCTGCTAAGACCCCGTTACCGAATCCGGCGGTAGGCTCGATGGCCTATGGCGCGGATGGCCAGGTTTTTCATCACAGTTCGGGCGAGAACGGTGCGGGCTTTTCCCTATGCATGAGCTGTGGACGTGCGGAATCCATGCTGACTGCAGACGAATTCCCTCCGGGTCTGTCCCCATCCGGCGAGCACTTTCCACCCCGGCCTGGCAAAGGCGATAAAGACCAGAACAATAAACGGCTGCCTTGTCAAGGCAGCGGCAGTATTGTCCCCAATGTCAGCTTGGGTGTTACCTCCTTTACTGACGTTTTCGAATTGACGCTGCACCATCCTGTAAGCAGAGAGTACATCTCAGATAACGACCAAGGGCGGTGCATCGCAATGACCTTGGCTGTTGCCATGCGTTCAGCTCTTGGCGAGATACTAGGGATTTCGGCTTCTGAACTTGGTTATGCAACGCGTCCAAGCAAGCTGGAAAACGGCCAGCCCATCAGAATTTTGCAGCTTTACGATGTAATCAGCGGAGGGGCTGGATTCGCGTCAAGCGCTCCACTGCATATTGAAAATCTGCTTAGGAAAATGGTTGAAACCCTGCACTGTTCTCATTGCGAGAGTGGTTGCAGTGAGTGCTTATTGGACTCCCAGACCCGACATGACCATGACAAGCTGGACCGAAAACTAGCTTTAGACTGGCTTGGTGATGAGTTTGTCCATTACGTAGGACTTTCCTTTGAAGACAAGCTTTCCCTGGCGGACGGGCAATATGCGCCTGGCAGTATCGAGACCGTTCTGCGTCGATTGATCAATGAGGGCGTGGAGAAAGTAACACTGGTAGCCTCAGGGGAACCGGCTGAGTGGGACCTCTTGGCCCCGCAGTTCCGTAAGGCGATTCATGGCTATTTGCATATTGATGAGCTGACCGTCGAGCTTCTTGTGCCGAATGGCATCACCGATGAAGACCTTTTACAGGACCTGGTGCGTCTTTCTCTACTCGGCGTAAGTATCGGCTGCTATTCGCCTGATCGAGACACGCATGTTGCCGTACAGGCAAGCAGAGCAAGCGAGATAATCACGCTGGCTTCACGCTCAGAGCAGGCCGTTGTACCAGGGCCTAGTTGGCATCAGAGTGATGCGCTTGTGGTGACTTCCCGATCTCAACCTGCTCTTCGCTGGACGGAATTTGACCTTGCAAGCTCCATGAGCAGGCCTTCCGACGGTAGCGTGATCATCGACTTGCCGATTCACCAAGAACTCAACGGCCCTTTGCTGACTTTTGGTGATCGCTTCTGGAGGCTTCTCTCGGAGAACCCGCTCATTGCTGACGTAATGACAACTGCAACCATCAGCAGCATTAACTACTCGGACCGATATATCCAAAACCCAGCCGTGATCACGATTTTGGGTACTTTGTTCAAGTTCCTAAAAGGGCGTATCGCTGCCGATGCACAGCTGCAGGTTTCCACGCTCTTCAAATCCGGAAAGCTGCAAGGTCGCAAGGCCTTTGATGATTGGGCCAGGCAGGACGACTTTGAGTTTTTCGTCAGCAAATGGCTGTCGGCTATGGCGGGTCAGGCCGTCGATCTTCTGGTTGAAACATCAAACCGCGATGTCCCTCACCGCCGCCGACTCGACCTGGAGTTCGAAGATGGTAGAAGCCTTAGAGTCAGATTCGATCAAGGCATTGCGTACTGGCAGGTCCGTTTTGGCTCGCATGCAGATATGTGGTTCGACTTTGACCTTGAGGCTCAAGATCAACTGATGCATATGGCTAAAGTGGTTGAAACAGCCAAGGTACAGAACTCAGAGCAGAAGTGGTCTACAGATGTTCTGGTGGAGTTAGTGGGGAAATGATCAACCTCCCAGCTTGGCGCGCTCTTTTGAGTTCGTTGAGGTGGGTTTGGTCTGCATTTTGGTAAGGCAGGGAGGAGGAATCGTTTACGGCTAGTACTCAGCATCTGGCTCACCAATTGGTGGTGCCAGATTTCAAGGCACGGTTTAGGCACAGAATTGGCACAGCCCGAAAATCAGCCTAAAACGAGCCGTTCAGGCAGTACTCATGTTGTGCTTAAAGTAGGGCTGTATAAATTTAGAGATGTAGCTGGGATTGAAGCAGTTTGATTTTTCGGATTTTTTAAAAATCCTTATAAATCAATAAGATATGGCGCACCAGGCGGGATTCGAACCCACGACCCCCGCCTTCGGAGGGCGGTACTCTATCCAGCTGAGCTACTGGTGCGTATGTGTTGCGGCGGTCTATTTGACCATTAGCTGACACCCTTCTCAACTCGGTGAGTATTGCCTTCGGAGGGCAGTACTCTATCCAGCTGAGCTACTGGTGCGTTGCGGGGCGCAATCATACGCATGTCGTCTGCGGTCGTCCATGGCGCTTCGGCGGCTGCGCAGCACAAGCTGTGAGCGTTCCATGGGCGAGTCCAAGCGTCATCAGGCTGGGCTATGTCGCGTTAATTTTTCCGAACATGGTGTTGCCTGTTATCCGGCGAGAGGCCTAGCATGCGTTCGAGATTTCAAACGCTAAGCCCCGTAGCAGGAACCCCGAGGTTATCCCTCGCTCTGACATAGGTCGGACGGTTCCACTGCCAATCGTCCTTTCCAATCGGCCAGATGGCCCCTGGTCCAATTCCCGGCTTAACGCCGGCTCTCAGGAGACTGCCATGCAACTCAAAGACACTTCGCTGTACCGCCAGCAGGCCTATATCGACGGCGCCTGGCAGGACGCGGACAGCGGCCAGACCATCAAGGTCAACAACCCGGCCAGTAACGAGACTCTCGGCACCGTGCCGAAGATGGGCGGTGCCGAGACCCGTCGTGCCATCGAGGCGGCCGAGCGCGCGCTGCCGGCCTGGCGCGACCTGACGGCCAAGGAGCGTTCGCAGAAGCTGCGCCGCTGGTTCGAGCTGATGATGGAGAACCAGGACGACCTGGGTCGGCTGATGACGCTGGAGCAGGGCAAGCCGCTGGCCGAATCCAAGGGCGAGATTGCCTATGCCGCGTCGTTCATCGAGTGGTTCGCCGAGGAAGCCAAGCGTGTCTACGGCGACACGATTCCGGGGCACCAAAAAGACAAGCGGATCATCGTCATCAAGCAGCCGATCGGGGTCACGGCGGCCATCACGCCGTGGAATTTCCCGGCGGCGATGATCACACGCAAGGCGGCCCCCGCGCTGGCGGCAGGTTGCACCATGGTGGTCAAACCGGCCAGCCAGACGCCGTTCTCCGCATTGGCGCTGGCGGAACTGGCCGAGCGGGCCGGTATACCCAAAGGCGTGTTCAGCGTCGTCACCGGCTCGGCCGGCGATATCGGCAACGAGCTGACGGCTAATCCGACGGTCCGCAAGATCAGCTTTACCGGCTCTACCGAGGTCGGTGCCAAGCTGATGGCCCAGTGTGCGCCCGGGATCAAGAAGGTGTCGCTGGAGCTGGGTGGCAACGCGCCGTTCCTGGTCTTCGATGACGCCGACCTGGACGAGGCGGTCAAGGGCGCCATGCAGTCCAAGTACCGCAATGCCGGGCAGACCTGTGTCTGCGTCAACCGCATCTATGTTCAGGAGGGTGTGTACGACGCTTTCGCCGAGAAATTCCAGGCGGCAGTGGCGAAGCTGAAAGTCGGCAATGGCCTGGAGGAAGGCACCGACATCGGCCCGCTGATCGACGACCGCGCGGCGGCCAAGGTCAGGGAGCACATCGAGGATGCCGTCGCCAATGGCGCTCAGGTGTTGACTGGCGGCAAGGCCCACCAGATGGGTGGCAGCTATTTCGAGCCGACCTTGATGGTCAACGTGCCGCATGATGCCAAGGTGGCCAAGGAAGAAACCTTCGGCCCGCTGGCGCCGCTGTTCCGCTTCAAGGACGAGGCCGAAGGCATTGCGCTGGCCAACGACACCGAGTTTGGTCTGGCTGCGTACTTCTATGCGCGTGACCTGGGCCGGGTCTTCCGTGTGGCCGAGGCGATCGAGTCGGGAATGGTCGGCGTCAACACCGGCATGATTTCCACCGAGGTGGCGCCGTTCGGCGGGGTGAAATCCTCCGGCCTGGGCCGCGAAGGTTCGAAGTACGGCATCGAGGATTACCTGGAGATCAAGTACCTCTGCCTGGCGCTGTAAGCCGCGCGCAGCACGAGGAGCCAGTTCCTGCATGGGGGCTGGCTCCTTTTTTGTTTATGGCTCGGTATCTCGTTCGCCAATGACCGATCCCTGCCGTCGCTGCCGTCGCTGACGCCGTTGCGGTCTTGGTGTCGCCTGCGGTCGCATGGAGCTGCCGACCCCTGGCGGCGTATCGATTCGACGCGAAAATGGCCGAAAGGCGATGTCCGGGGCACTTAGTGACCTGATGATGCTTGCCAGTCGGGAGGATTGTTGCCAGTCTCTCGACATGCAGAAATGACTCGACTATTCTGCTGTGCGAAACATGATTCCGTGAAATTACAAATCCAATTCATCATTTCACAAGCGGAGGCCTGCCATGACGGACGTCGTACGGCTCGAATTCCAGGGCGAGATCGCTCTGATCACGGTCAACAACCCACCAGTCAATGCGCTTGGCCAAGCCGTGCGCGAAGGCTTGCTGCGGGCCTTTCAAAGCGCCGAGGCAGATGCGCAGATCCGCGCTGTCGTGCTGGTCTGTGAGGGCAGTACGTTCATTGCCGGCGCTGACATCAAGGAATTCGGCAAGCCGCCGCAGGCGCCGACCCTGCCGGAGGTGATCGAGGTCATCGAGGGTTCTGGCAAGCCGAGCGTCGCCGTGATCCATGGCACGGCCCTGGGTGGCGGGCTGGAAGTTGCGTTGGGCTGCCATTACCGCATCGCCCGCAAGGACGCCAAGGTCGGCTTGCCGGAAGTGAAGCTGGGCCTCTTGCCCGGCGCTGGCGGTACGCAGCGTCTGCCACGCCTGGCCGGTGTCGAGAAAGCGCTGGACATGATCGTCAGCGGCACGCCGATCGGTGCGGCCGAGGCCGTCGAGCACAACATTGTCGATGAGCTGTTCGACGGGGAGCTGGCCGAGGCGGGTATCAGCTTTGCGCGCCGCCTGCTCAATACCGACCGCGGCCCGCGTCGCAGCGGCGAGCAAACCTTCGGTCTGGAAGGCGCCGACAACGAGGCGCTGATCCGCGCCAAGCATGCCGAAGTCGCCAAGCGCATGCCCGGGCTGTTCTCGCCGCTGCGCTGCATCGCGGCAATCGAAGCGGCGACCCAGCTGCCGCTGGCCGATGGCCTCAAGCGTGAGCGCGAGCTGTTCGCCGAGTGCCTGAACTCACCGCAACGCGGCGCGCTGATCCATTCCTTCTTCGCCGAACGCCAGGCGAGCAAGATCAACGATCTGCCGGCGGATGTAAAACCGCGGGCAATCAACACCGCCGCGGTGATCGGCGGCGGCACCATGGGCGTCGGGATCGCCCTGTGCTTCGCCAACGCCGGGGTGCCGGTGAAGCTGCTGGAGATCAACGAAGAGGCGCTACAGCGCGGCCTGCAGCGCGCCCGTGACACCTACGCGGCCAGCGTCAAGCGCGGCAGCCTGACCGAGGACGCGATGGAAAAGCGCCTCGCGCTGGTCACCGGTGTCACGGATTACGGCGCGCTGGCCGACGTCGACGTAGTGGTCGAAGCCGTGTTCGAGGAGATGGGCGTCAAGCAGCAGGTCTTCGAACAGCTGGATGCGGTATGCAAGCCCGGTGCGATCCTCGCGTCCAACACCTCGTCACTGGACCTGAACGCCATTGCCGCCTTCACCAAGCGACCCGAAGACGTAGTCGGGCTACACTTCTTCAGCCCGGCCAATGTCATGCGCTTGCTGGAAGTGGTGCGCGGCGAGAAGACCAGTCATGAGGTGCTCGCCACCGCCATGGCCATCGGCAAGAAACTGAAGAAGGTCTCAGTGGTGGTCGGCGTCTGCGACGGCTTCGTCGGCAACCGCATGGTCTTCCAGTACGGGCGCGAGGCGGAATTCCTGTTGGAGGAGGGCGCCACACCGCAGCAGGTCGACGGCGCGCTGCGCAACTTTGGCATGGCCATGGGGCCCTTTGCGATGCGCGATCTGTCCGGCCTCGACATCGGCCAGGCAATCCGCAAGCGCCAGCGCGCGACGCTGCCGGCGCACCTGGATTTCCCCACCGTCTCCGACAAGCTCTGCGCTGCCGGCATGCTCGGGCAGAAGACCGGTGCCGGCTATTACCGCTACGAGCCGGGCAATCGCACGCCGCTGGAGAATCCCGAGCTCGCGCCTATGCTCGAAGCAGC
Source organism: Stutzerimonas stutzeri SDM-LAC (assembly GCF_000235745.1). Taxonomy (GTDB): domain Bacteria; phylum Pseudomonadota; class Gammaproteobacteria; order Pseudomonadales; family Pseudomonadaceae; genus Stutzerimonas; species Stutzerimonas stutzeri_H. The sequence continues at coordinate 37,159 of NZ_AGSX01000152.1, forward strand.
CTCGCGGGAAAAGGACATCGAGCGCCGCGAGCTGGACGAGCAATACATCGTCGAGCGCTGCATTTTCGCGCTGGTCAACGAGGGCGCGAAGATTCTCGAGGAGGGCATCGCCCAGCGCTCCAGCGACATCGACATCATCTACCTGAACGGCTACGGCTTCCCGGCCTTCCGTGGTGGCCCGATGTTCTATGCCGACAGCGTCGGCCTGGACACCGTGCTGGCGCGGGTCAAGGAGCTGCACGCACGGTGCGGCGACTGGTGGAAGCCAGCGCCGCTGCTGGAAAAACTGGCCGCCGAAGGCCGCACCTTCACCGACTGGCAGGCCGGGCAATGAGCGCCGCCCGCCTGCAATCCGAACGCACCATGAGGACCTTCCCATGAACGTCAACTACACGGCCGAAGAGCTCGCCTTCCGCGATGAAGTGCGCGCCTTCCTGACAAACGAGCTGCCGGCGGACATCGCTGCCAAGGTCAAGCTTGGCAAGCACATGTCCAAGGAAGACCATCAGCGCTGGCAGCAGATCCTGGTCAAGCGCGGCTGGTACGCGCCGGGCTGGCCGGTGGAGCTGGGCGGCACCACCTGGGGCCCGGTCGAGAAGCACATCTTCGACGAGGAGTGCGCCGCGTTCGGTGCGCCGCGCAGCGTGCCCTTCGGCGTCAACATGGTCGCCCCGGTGATCATCAAGTTCGGCACCCAGCAGCAGAAAGACTACTACCTGCCGCGCATCCTCTCGGGTGAGGACTGGTGGTGCCAGGGCTATTCCGAACCGGGCGCTGGCTCCGACCTGGCAAGCCTGAAGACCCGTGCGGTGCGTGACGGCGACCACTATGTGGTCAACGGCCAGAAGACCTGGACCACCCTCGGCCAGCACGCCAACATGATCTTCTGCCTGGTGCGCACCGATCCTGAAGCCCAGCAGCAGCGCGGCATCAGCTTCCTGCTGATCGACATGAGCACGCCAGGCATCAGCGTGCGGCCGATTATCACCCTGGACGGCGACCACGAGGTCAACGAAGTCTTCTTCGACAACGTCCGCGTGCCGGTGGAAAACCTCGTCGGCGAGGAAAACCAGGGCTGGACCTGCGCCAAGTACCTGCTGACCCACGAGCGCACGGGCCTGGCCGGCATCGGCGCCTCGAAGGCCGCGCTGGCGCACCTCAAGCGCATCGCCATGAAGGAAGTCTGCGACGGCAAGCCGATGCTCGAAGACCCGCTGTTCCGCGCTCAGGTCGCGGAAGTCGAGATGCAGCTGATGGCCATCGAGATGAGCACCCTGCGCATTCTCGCCGCGGCGAAAGAGGGCGGTGTGCCCGGCGCCGAGTCCTCGATCCTCAAGGTCAAGGGCACCGAAATCCGCCAGGCCATTACCAGCCTGCTGCGCAAGGTCATCGGGCCGTACGCGTTGCCGTTCCTCGAGGAAGAGTTGCAGCTCGATTACGACGGCGAGCTGTTGCATGCCGATTACAGCGCTTCGCTGGCCGGCGACTACTTCAATATGCGCAAGCTGTCGATCTTCGGCGGCTCCAATGAAATCCAGAAGAACATCGTCTCGAAGATGATTCTCGAGCTGTAAGGGGGCACCGCAATGGACTTCAAACTGACTGAAGAGCAGCAAATGCTGCAAGACACCGCGGCGCGTCTGGTGCGCGACGCCTACCCGTTCGAGCAGCGCGAGAAATTTAGCGAGTCTGAATTGGGCTTTTCCGCTGAGTTCTGGTCGCAGCTGGGTGAGCTGGGCCTGACTGCCGTGCCGTTTGCCGAGGAGATTGGCGGCTTCGGCGGCGGCGGCGTGGAAACCATGCTGGTGATGACCGAGCTGGGCCGCGGGCTGACCCTGGAGCCCTACCTGCAATCGGTGATCTTCGGTGGCGGACTGCTCACCCATTTGGGCAGCGACGCGCAGAAGGAGGAGCTGCTGCCGCAGGTGGCGGCCGGTTCGCTGCAGCTGGCGGTGGCGCTCGACGAGCCGCAGAGCCACTACAACCTCAACGACGTGCAGACCAAAGCCGAGGCGGCGGATGGCGGTTACCGCCTGAGCGGCCGCAAGGCTGTGGTGATCGGCGGGCACAGCGCAGGGAAGATCATTGTCTCCGCGCGCACGGCAGGCGACAGCCGTGACGAAGCCGGCATCAGCCTGTTCTTGATTGACCCGAACGCTCAGGGCGTTAGCCGTCGCGTGTACCCGACCATCGACGGGCGCAAGGGATGCGAGCTGTTCCTCGAAAACGTGCAGGTCGGCGCTGACGCCGTATTGGGCGGGATCAGCAATGCGCTGCCAGCGCTGCGCTACCAACAGGGCCGTGCCATCGCCGCGCAGTGCGCCGACGCGCTGGGCAGCATGGACGAAGCCTGCAAGCTGACCCTCGACTATCTGAAGACGCGCAAGCAGTTCGGCGTGCCGATCGGCAAGTTCCAGGTCCTGCAGCACCGCATGGTCGACATGCAGACCGAACTGGAACAGGCCACCAGCATGGCGATCCTCGCCGCGACCTTTGCCGATGGCGAAGACAACGACGACCGCCGCCGCATCATCGCTGCCGCCAAATACATCTGCGCCCGAGCCGCCCGTAAGGTGGCCGAAGAGGCGATCCAGCTGCACGGCGGCATCGGCATGACCTGGGAATACAACCTCGCCCACCACGCCAAGCGCCTGGTGATGATCGCCCACCAGTTCGGTGACGATGACCATCATCTGAAGGCCTATGCGAAGTTGATGCAGGTGGCGTAACACGCCAATTGCGACACCACGACCGGGCCC
>NZ_AGSX01000151.1 GCF_000235745.1 Stutzerimonas stutzeri SDM-LAC
TATCGCGGCCGCGTCTTCAGAGGGGGATAGCATGACCTCACGCCTTCTATAAAAGCCCTCCCTTAGTCTTTTGATTATCCCATGACATTACACTTATTGTGAGGGGGTTATTTGACCGGACAGCTCTAGGGTTCGCAATGCTCCTCACAATATATCAAAGCCACCAAACATCCGGCCATCTATTCCGCTCTTCTCATGTTGGTTGTGAATATGTAATGCAGTCCAGGCTTCGTAGAACACAATGATCTAATAGAGGTGCATAAGTTGTGCAGAACCCTTGGAGTCTCATGGAATCGCGAATGGTCCCTAGGATCC
>NZ_AGSX01000150.1 GCF_000235745.1 Stutzerimonas stutzeri SDM-LAC
ACGCCCATCTCGTTGTCGTCCTGACCGTTCAACGCCATCAGCGCGGAGCCAATAACGATCGGCGTGTCGTCACCTGGGAAGTCGTAGGTCGACAGCAGGTCACGCACTTCCATCTCCACCAGCTCCAGCAGCTCAGCGTCGTCCACCATGTCTGCCTTATTCAGGAAGACCACGATGTAAGGAACACCAACCTGGCGGGACAGCAGGATGTGCTCGCGAGTCTGCGGCATCGGGCCGTCAGCAGCGGAGCAAACCAGGATCGCGCCGTCCATCTGCGCAGCACCGGTGATCATGTTCTTCACATAGTCAGCGTGACCTGGGCAGTCAACGTGGGCGTAGTGACGGATCGAGGAATCATATTCAACGTGGGAGGTGTTGATGGTGATACCGCGAGCCTTCTCTTCCGGCGCGTTGTCGATCTGCGAGAAGTCACGCGCAGAGCCGCCCCAGGTCTCAGCACAGACCTTGGTCAGCGCTGCAGTGAGCGTGGTCTTGCCATGGTCGACGTGACCAATGGTACCGACGTTCAGGTGCGGTTTGTTACGTTCGAATTTTTCTTTAGCCA
>NZ_AGSX01000149.1 GCF_000235745.1 Stutzerimonas stutzeri SDM-LAC
CGCTTCACGCGCATAGGGGAACAGAATGTTCGGGCAGAACGCGCCAAGTGTGTGGCTCATGGCCTGTGCTTCAAGACCCTTGATCAAAAAGATACCGGCCTGCTGCACTTCAGCAATGAACGCTACTTCTTCACCGGTCTTGACCGTTACGGAAAGCGTCAGCACCACCTCGTGGAAATCACCTTCAAGCGACTTCTGCTTGGTGTTCAGATCCAATGCAACGCTTGGATTCCATTCCTGTCGGAAGATTTCCGGGCTCTTCGGGGCTTCGAAAGAGAGGTCGCGGACATAGATCCGCTGCAGGGAAAACTGCGCGCCCTGCTCTTCCTGACCCGCGGCGGCACCGTTGTTTGCTTGTTCAGTCATGTGAAGCCTTCTTGTTGTGCATGTCGTGTTTGAATCGTCCTGCAGGTAGCTGCGCTTGCCGACTGCCTACAGCCCTAATTGGTCGAGTCACGCCTTGAGCATCGCATCCAGGCGGCCTGCCCGCTCCAATGCGTGCAGCTCGTCACAGCCACCGACGTGTTCATCACCGATCCATATCTGTGGCACCGAGGTTCTGCCGGCCTTGGCAGCCATCTCAGAGCGCAAAGCAGGCTTACCGTCAACGGGGATTTCCTCGTAGCTGACGCCTTTGCGGTCAAGCAGGCTCTTGGCCCTGATACAGAACGGGCACCAGGCGGTGGTGTACATGACGACTTTGGACATAATTATTTGACCACTGGCAGATTTTCGCCGCGCCAGCTGGAAATCCCTCCGGACAGCTTCGCGGCAGTGAAGCCCGCCTTCTGCAGCTCACGGCAGGCCGTTCCGGCGTGCTGGCCCATGGCATCGACGACTATTAGCGTCTTGCCCTTGTGCTTTTCCAGCTCGCCCAGTCGGCTGACCAGCTTCTCGTGGGGAATGTTCAATGAATCGACAATATGGCCGGCGTCGAACTCCTTCTTCGCTCGCACGTCCAACACCACGCCTTCGTCGCGGTTGACCAGGCCGGTCAGTTCGCGGTTGCTCAGGCTCTTGCCACCCTTGAGCGACTCGGTGATGGCAAGGAGAACCAGCAACACCAGAAAGATGCTGACCAGAACATAGTGGTTAGAGACAAATTCAATCAGGTTAGCGACCATCTAAAGGGTACCCGGGGGATAAAATGCGGGCCAGTATACACAGCCCCCCCACCAGGCTGAACCCTGCGAATCGTGACGCCCAACCGGCCAACTATTAGACTGGCCGCCTTTTTTCGCGACCCTGTGCAAGGAGCCAGACACATGCCCGCCGCGCCCAAACCCCTGGTATTGATCATCCTCGATGGCTTCGGACACAGCGACAGTGCCGAATTCAATGCCATCCACGCCGCCAACAAGCCCGTCTATGACCACCTGCTGGCCAGCCAGCCGCACGGGTTGATTTCAGGTAGCGGCATGGATGTCGGTTTGCCGGACGGCCAGATGGGCAACTCCGAAGTCGGTCATATGAATCTGGGTGCGGGTCGGGTGGTGTACCAAGACTTCACTCGGGTCACCAAGTCGATCCGCGACGGCGAGTTCTTCGAGAACCCAACCATCTGCACCGCAGTCGACAAGGCCGCGAGCGCAGGCAAAGCGGTACATATCCTCGGCCTGCTTTCCGACGGTGGCGTCCACAGCCACGAGGACCATCTAGTTGCCATGGCCGAACTGGCTGCCAAGCGCGGCGCCGAGAAAATCTACCTGCACGCCTTTCTTGACGGCCGCGACACGCCACCAAAGAGCGCACAGCATTCCATCGAACTGATGCAGGCCACCTTTACCCGCCTAGGCAAGGGCCGCGTCGCGAGTCTGATCGGCCGTTACTTCGCCATGGATCGTGACAATCGCTGGGACCGGGTCGAACAGGCGTACAACCTGATCGTCGACGGCAAGGCCGAACACCACGCCGACTATGCAGTTGACGGCTTGATTGCCGCCTACGAGCGTGGCGAGAGCGATGAGTTCGTCAAGGCCACCACCATTGGCGAGCCAGTCCGCGTGGAGGACGGTGACGCCGTGGTGTTCATGAACTTCCGCGCCGACCGCGCACGTGAGCTGACGCGTTGCTTTGTCGAGCCTGGCTTCAGCGAATTCCAGCGTGCCCGCGTGCCAGCGCTGGCTGGTTTCGTCATGCTGACCCAGTATGCCGCGAGCATCCCGGCGCCAAGCGCCTTTGCCCCGGAAAGCCTGACCAATGTGCTCGGTGAATACCTGGCAAACAACGGCAAGACCCAGCTGCGTATCGCCGAGACAGAGAAGTACGCCCACGTCACCTTCTTCTTTTCGGGCGGCCGCGAGGAGCCCTTTGCCGGCGAAGAACGCATCTTGATTCCCTCCCCGCAGGTCGCGACCTACGACATGCAGCCCGAGATGAGCGCGCCAGAGGTGACCGATCGCATCGTCGATGCCATCGAAAACCAGCGTTACGATGTAATCATCGTCAACTACGCCAACGGAGACATGGTCGGCCACACCGGCGTATTCGACGCAGCAGTCAAAGCCGTGGAGTGTCTGGACAAATGCGTCGGACGGATCGCCGAAGCACTGGACAAAGTCGGTGGCGAAGCGTTGATCACCGCCGATCACGGCAACGTCGAGCAGATGGAAGACGCCATGACCGGTCAGGCACACACCGCTCATACCTGCGAGCCGGTGCCCTTCATCTATGTGGGCAAGCGCAACCTGACCATCCGCGAAGGCGGGGTGCTCGCGGACGTGGCACCGACCATGCTGACCCTGATGGGCATGCCGGTTCCTGCCGAAATGACCGGACGCTCGATCGTAGAGCTGAACTGAAACGTTCACAGTACGGAACGCAACGTCAGCCACCGGTATGCCTGTAAAGGCGTACCGGCTATCGCCTCTGGCATACGCGGCATATGGCGTGCAGCTTGCCCGTGTTTTTTTAGGCATACTACGGCAGTCGTCAAATCCACGGTTACGCCCTTCCATGCCTCGTATTTTTCTCGCGTTAGCGCTTTTCTGCCTGCTTGGTCCAGCCACGGCCGACGAACGCGCAGATGCGCGCAAGCAGATCGAAGCGGCGCGCCAGGACGTCGCCGAATTGCAGAAGCTGCTCAAGCAGATCGAGCAGGAAAAATCTGCGGTCCAGAAGCAACTGCAGACGACCGAAAGCGAAATGGGTCAGTTGGAGAAGCAGGTCGATTCCTTGCAACAGGAAATCGATCGCAGCGAGGCCGAGCTGGAACGCCTCAATGACGAGAAAGCCACGCTTGAAGGCGCCCGTATCGAACAACAACGCCTGATCGGCATACAGGCACGCGCGGCTTATCAGAGCGGCCGTCAGGAATACCTCAAGCTGCTGCTCAACCAACAAAACCCGGAAAAATTCAGCCGCACCCTGACCTACTACGACTATCTCAGCAAAGCCCGTTTCGAGCAGCTCGAAAGCTTCAATGAAACGCTGCGCCAGCTGGCCGGCGTAGAAGCGGGCATTGAAAAGCAGCAGGCAACGCTGGCCGAGCAGCAGGACGGCCTCAAACAACGGCGAGCGCAACTGGCCGAAGTCCGCGAGGAGCGCCAACTGGCACTGGCCAAACTCGATAGAGACTTGTCCAGCCGTGACCAGAAGCTCAAGGCGCGCAAGCAGGAGCAGGCGCAGCTGGAGCGCGTGCTCAAGACCATTGAAGAAACCCTGGCGCGCCAGGCCCGTGAAGCGGAACAAGCGCGCCAACGCGCACTGGCCCTGGCCCGCGAACGCGAGCAGGAACAGGCGCGTCAGCAGCAGGCCGGCCGCCCGTCACCCGTACCGTCGGGCTCGATTGTTTCAAGCGCAGGCGGAAATTTTGGTGGGCCTTTCGCCAAGGCCAAGGGCAAGCTGCCCTGGCCGGTAGACGGGAGATTGGTGGCACGCTACGGCACTCCGCGCGGCGGCGATGCTCGAACCAAGTGGGACGGCGTGTTGATCGGGGCCGACATTGGTACTCAGGTTCGGGCCGTGCACGGCGGCCGCGTAGTATTTGCTGATTGGTTGCGTGGCGCCGGCCTGCTGGTGATCCTCGACCACGGCAACGGCTATCTCAGCCTCTATGGGCACAATCAGAGCCTGCTGCGTGATGCAGGTGACATCGTCAAGGCAGGCGACCCAATCGCCACCGTAGGAACCAGCGGCGGACAAGACGCCGCCGCACTGTATTTCGCCATTCGCCAACAGGGTCGCCCGAGCGATCCGGCACAATGGTGTCGTGCGCAGGGATAGGCCGATCAGGCCGTTAGCGCGCCCCTCATAATTGGAGTCAGACATGCTGCACCTGTGCCGTTTCGCCCAACCCTCCACCCTGGCCCTGACCATCATGCTAGGGATGTACGGTAGTGCCTGGGCGCAGCAATCGCCCGCCGAGATCGCGCCGGAACCGCTCCAGTTGAACGCCGCAACCCAAAAAGCGCCGCTGCCGCTGGAAGAACTGAGGACCTTTGCCGAAGTACTGGACCGGATCAAGGCCGCATACGTGGAGCCGGTCGACGACAAGACGCTGCTGGAAAATGCCATCAAGGGCATGCTCAGCAACCTCGACCCCCATTCCGCCTACCTCGAGCCCGATGCCTTTGCCGAACTGCAGGAGAGCACCAGCGGTGAGTTCGGCGGCCTGGGCATCGAAGTCGGGATCGAAGATGGCTTCATCAAGGTGGTATCGCCAATCGACGATACCCCAGCATCCAAGGCTGGCATCGAGGCCGGCGATCTGATCGTCAAGATCGACGGCAAGCCGACCAAGGGCATGTCGATGATGGATGCGGTCGGCATGATGCGTGGCAAGCCAGGCAGCGACATCTCGCTGTCACTGGTGCGCGAGGGCGGCAAGCCTTTCACGGTCAAGATCACCCGCGCGGTGATCAAGGTAAATAGCGTCAAGAGTCAGCTGCTTGAGCCCGGCTATGGCTACCTGCGCGTCACGCAGTTCCAGATCAATACCGGCGAGGAAGTCGGCAAGGCTCTGGCGAGCTTGCGCAAGGAAAATGGCAAGAAGCTCAACGGATTGGTGCTCGACCTGCGCAACAATCCCGGCGGCGTGCTCCAGGCTGCGGTGGAAGTCTCCGACCATTTCCTGACAGACGGCTTGATCGTCTATACCAAGGGCCGTATCGCCAACTCCGAACTGCGCTTCAACGCGGACGCGGCCGATGCCAGCGAAGGCGTTTCGCTGGTTGTACTGATCAATGGCGGCAGCGCCTCGGCGTCAGAAATCGTGGCCGGTGCCCTACAGGACCAGAAGCGTGGCGTGGTCATGGGAACTGACAGCTTCGGCAAGGGCTCGGTGCAGACGGTACTTCCGCTGAACAACGACCGTGCGCTGAAGCTCACCACCGCGCTCTATTACACACCTAATGGACGCTCGATCCAGGCCCAGGGAATCGAGCCGGATATTCGGGTCACTCGCGCCAAACTGACGCGCGAACAAACTGCCGAAGGTATTCGCGAGGCCGACCTGGCCGGCCACCTCGGCAATGGCAACGGTGGCGCGGAACGCCCCTCTACGGCACCGGTTGTTAGCGAGTCCCCACGCCCTCAGGACGAGGACTACCAACTCGGTCAGGCGCTGAACCTGCTCAAGGGGTTGAACCTCACCCGCGGCCAGTAGTTGATGCCCAGGGTTCTGGCTTTGCTGTTGGGAGCATTGGTTCCGCTTGCGGCTGTTTGCGCAACGGATACCGCGCCCCATAACAACCGCGAGGCGGTCGACCTGGCATCCGTTTCGCGAATGCCAAAGCTGGCACTGGTCATGGATGACCTCGGCCAGAACCCGGCACGCGATGCACGCGTTCTGGCCTTACCCGGCCCAGTGGCCATGGCGATTCTGCCGGATACCCGGCACGCCACGAAGCTGGCCCAGCGAGCCAACGCGGCCGATAAAACAGTCATGTTGCATCTGCCCATGGCGCCCGCTGACGGGCCTTACGCCTGGCGACCACAACTGCCTGCAGCGGAGCTTGACCGACGGCTGACCGACGCCCTGGCGAAGGTGCCGCATGCCAGCGGCGTTAACAATCACATGGGCAGCCAGATGACCGACCGCCAAGAGCCCATGGCAGCACTCATGCGCGAGCTGCAACAGCGCCACCTGTTCTTTCTCGACAGCCGTACCAACGCAGCGACCGCTGCAGCCGCAAGCGCGCAACGCATCGGCTTGGCGAGCCTGTCTCGCGACATCTTTCTCGATGACGACCCCAGCCCTGAAGCCATTGCCGGGCAGTTTCGCGCCGCCGTACAACTGGCTCGAGAGCAGGGTTCGGTAGTAGTGATCGGTCATCCTTACCCGGCGACGCTTGCCCTGCTGGAGCGCGAGCTGCCGAAGCTGAGCGCTCAGGGCATCGACTGGGTGGGCATCGGTCAGATGATTGCCACGCGAGGCAATCGCGCCATGGTCGCCCACGGCGCGAACGGCCTGTACAGATGAGGCCCGGTCAGAGATAACGCCGCATGATGGCGTCGATCGCGCCGTCGCTCTTCATCTCATTCAGCGCTTTTTGCAGCCGCGTAACCACTTCATCTGGCGTCTGCTTGTTCAACGCAAGAAACAGCTGCGCGTCGTTAAAACGCAATACCGTGGTCAGCCCGCTTACCCCTTCCTGCTTGGCCAGATAGGGTCCGACTGGATCGGTTGTCGCCCACAGATCTATCTGCCCCTTGAGCAGCTTGCTGATGTTTTCCTGATCGCGCAGTGAGTTGACCGGCTCGAAACCTTTGCTTTCCAAATGCTGGCTAACCGCGTCGTTCTTGTATGCGCCGATCTGGTACTGATGCGCCTGCTCGAGTGAACTCAGCCGCAGCGAGCTACCGGCCGGGGCCAGCAGCACCCATCCAGTACTGGCCAGCGGACCGACCCATTTGAACAACGGCTCACGCTCAGGCGTGTAAGTGGTAGAGAACAGCCCCTGATCCGGGTGTTCTAGCGCCTGGTTATAGATACGTTCCCAGGGGAAACGCAGCGTCAGGCTGTAAGCGATCCCGGCACGCTTGAACATCTCGCGTACGATCTCGGCGTTGATTCCACTGATGTTGCGGTCTGCTGCGTAATTCTTGCTGTCCGCCGCCATGTTGAACGGCGGGAAATTCTCGGTCAGCAGCACCATTTTGTAGTCATCTGGAAGTGCTGCCCTGGCCGAGGCGGCCATCAACAGCAACAGCCCGGCCACTAGAACTCGTCTCATCGCTCCCTCCCCCTGCGTGCTGACATCCAAAGCGACACCGCACTGACTGCTGCCAAGCTGGGTTCAGACGTATGTCGCACCTTTAGGTGTAGCAACTTGCGAACCAGCCGTAGCGGGGCTACAACAGAAGTGGGACGAGCCGCACAAATTCAGTGTTCATTTTGCAATCAGCCGCGGATCTGCGCTGTGCGACGGAGACACGGAAAGAGGTTCCTATCGGCACGCTAGAAGGAAAGCCAGCACAGCGTTCCGAAACAGCGCACCGCCGCGCCGCAACGCTACGATTCGGAACAGCCTGAGGTGACCCGCCTCCAGACCGGCCGCTTACAGATAGCGATCCTGAATGGCCGCTAGCGTGCCGTCAGCACGCATCTGCTCCATCGCAGCCTGCAGCTTGGCCACGGTGTCTTCCGAAATGCCTTTATTGAGCGCCAGATAGAGCTCCGCGCTGTCGAACTTCAGCACTCGCTTCAGCCCGGTCACACCTTGCTGCTTGGCCAGATAGCGCCCAGCGGGATCGCCGGTGGCCCAGAGATCGATCACGCCGCTCTGCAGCTTATCCACGTTAGTTTGGTCGCGCAGGACCAGCGAAGGCTGCAGCCCCTGCGCCGCGAGGTGCTCGGCGATCGCATCACCGCTATAGGCACCGATGCGGTATTGGCTTGCCTGCTCCAGGTTGTCCACCTTGATGGTGCTGTCGCCGCGCGCCAGCAGCACCCAGTCGTCCGGTCCGATCGGCCCCACCCACTTGAAGAGATCTTCCCGCTCAGGCAATCGCGCAGTGACGAATACGCCGTAACCCGGCATTTCCAGGGCCATCTTGTAGATACGCTCCCAAGGGAAACGCAGCGTCAGCGTGTACTCGACACCGGCACGCCTGAACATTTCGCGGACGGTATCGGCGGCAATACCGGTGATGTTTTCGTCGCGCGCGAAGTTCTTGCCGTCGACCGCCATGTTGTAGGGCGGGAAATTCTCGGTGAGCAGGTTGATCGGCTCCGGCGCGGACTGCGCGGCGAAGGAAATCAGCGAGAGACTGGCGATCAGCGTTAACAGCGTGTTCTTGAACATGGCGCGGTTCCTTGACATGGCAGCCGCGGCATGTCGCGGCTATTCCTTGAATGACTCTAAGCGCAGCTCCGGGCAGCCTGCGATGTGCCGGATCAGCGCATCACGATGCCGCAGCTGGCCATGTAGGCCTTGGCTTCCGGCACGGTGTACTCGCCGAAGTGAAAGATGCTCGCGGCGAGTACCGCATCGGCCTTGCCTTCAAGGATGCCGTCAGCCAGGTGTTGCAGGTTGCCGACGCCCCCTGAAGCGATCACCGGAATGTGCACGGCCTCGCTGATGGCGCGCGTCACGCCCAGGTCGTAGCCGCTCTTTACGCCGTCCTGGTCCATGCTGGTCAGGAGGATTTCGCCCGCACCCAGCGCTTCCATCTTCTGCGCCCAGAGCACAGCGTCGAGCCCGGTGGGCTTGCGGCCGCCATGGGTGAAAATCTCCCAACGGCCTGGCTCGCCGGGCTTCGAGACGCGCTTGGCGTCGATCGCCACGACGATGCACTGCGAGCCGAAGCGATCAGCGGCTTCACCGACGAACTCCGGCGTGAACACCGCGGCAGTGTTGATCGAGACCTTGTCGGCGCCAGCATTGAGCAGGTTGCGAATATCCTGCACCGAGCGCACACCGCCGCCGACGGTCAGCGGAATGAACACCTGGCTGGCCATGCGTTCGACGGTGTGCAGCGTGGTGTCGCGGTTGTCGACGCTGGCGGTGATGTCGAGGAAGGTAATCTCGTCGGCACCCTGCTCGTCGTAGCGGCGGGCGATCTCCACCGGGTCGCCGGCATCGCGGATGTTCTCGAACTTGACGCCCTTGACCACGCGGCCGTTGTCCACGTCGAGGCAGGGGATGATGCGTTTTGCCAAAGCCATAGCGGATTTCCCGTAGGGTGGGTGCAACCCACCAATGTATGCAGCGTTTGCGGTGGGCTACGCCCACCCTACGTTTACTCGTCTTTGAACTTCAGATCGCAGAGCGCCTGCGCTTCGGCGACGTCGAGGGTGCCCTCGTAGATCGCGCGGCCAGTAATGGCGCCGATGATGCCGAGCGTGTTGGTGTCGAGCAGCTTCTGGATATCGCCAATGTTATGAATGCCGCCAGACGCGATCACCGGGATGCGGCTGGCGTTGGCCAGGGCCACTGTCGCCTCAACGTTGCAGCCCTGCATCATGCCGTCCTTGGCGATGTCGGTGTAGACGATCGCCGAGACGCCATCGGCCTCGAACCGTCGGGCCAGATCGACGGCCTGCACACTGCTGACCTCGGCCCAGCCGTCGGTGGCCACGAAGCCGTCCTTGGCATCAAGGCCGACGATGACTTTGCCCGGGAACGCGCGGCAGGCTTCGCCGACGAATTCCGGCTGCTTCACCGCCTTGGTGCCGATAATCACGTAGCTGACGCCGGCGCGCACGTAGTGCTCGATGGTTTCCAGGGAGCGAATGCCGCCGCCGATCTGGATCGGCAGGTTCGGGTAGCGCTTGGCGATCGCGGTCACCACTTCACCGTTGACCGGCTGGCCCTCGAAGGCACCGTTGAGGTCGACCAGATGCAGGCGACGGCAGCCGGCTTCGACCCACTTCGCGGCCATGGCCACCGGATCATCGGAAAACACCGTCGCGTCATCCATCAGGCCCTGACGCAGACGCACGCAGGCGCCGTCCTTGAGATCGATGGCGGGAATAATCAGCATGGCTCGAACCTGTTCAAATCAAGTGTCGGTTAAGGTCAGCTCTTCTCGAGCGCCCACAAGTCGCTCTCGATGCTTTCGAACCTGTCTTTCAGGTGCGTCTGCACGTCGAAAATCGCCTTGTTGTAATACAGCGGAGCGATCTCCCGCGCGAACAGATCGAGCACTTCCTGCGCTTCGAACGAGCCCAGCTCCAGTTCGAAACGGTCTTCCAGAAAGCGCTTGAGGGTCTGTTGCGCGGCCTGCTCCTGAGCGGAATCCAGCGTCAGGACTGGCGCCTTTGGCTTGGACCGGCTCATTACCAGCGGCCATCCCAGGCGGCAAAATTCTGCAGCAGCTGCAGGCCGTGGGTGTGGCTCTTTTCAGGGTGGAACTGCACGGCGAAGCGCGAGCCGTCGGCCAGTGCGGCGGCAAACGGCTTGCCGTAGCGACCCCGCCCGACGACCTGGCGCGGCTGAGCCGCCTCGACGTAATAGCTGTGAACGAAATAGAAACGGCCGTCAGCTGGGATGTTGTGCCACAACGGATGGCTGACCGCTTGCTCCACCTCGTTCCAGCCCATGTGCGGCACCTTTAGGCGCTCACCATTTTCTTCCAGATCCTTGCCGAAAAAGCGCACCCGACCTGGAAACAAGCCAATACAGTCAACGCCGCCGTTCTCTTCGCTATGTTCCATCAGCGCCTGCATCCCCACACAAACGCCAAGGAACGGCCGATCCACGCTGACCTCGCGGACCAGCTCGTCGAAGCCCAGACGACGGATCTCGGCCATGCAGTCGCGAATCGCGCCCACGCCGGGAAACACCACGCGGTCCGCCTCGCGGATCACCTGCGCATCGCTGGTGATCAGTACCCGACCGGCACCCACATGTTCGAGCGCCTTGGCGACCGAATGCAGGTTGCCCATGCCGTAATCGATGACTGCGACGGTCTGCATTACAGGCAACCCTTGGTCGATGGCATCTGCCCGGCCATGCGCTCGTCCAGCGTCACGGCCATGCGCAACGCGCGGCCGAAGGCCTTGAATACGGTTTCGATCTGGTGATGGGTGTTGTGCCCGCGCAGGTTGTCGATGTGCAGGGTGACCAGCGCGTGGTTGACGAAGCCCTGAAAAAATTCCTGGAACAGATCGACATCGAAGCCGCCGACGGTGGCTCGGGTATAGGGCACATGCATCTGCAGGCCCGGGCGACCGGAGAAATCGATGACTACGCGCGACAGCGCCTCGTCCAGCGGCACGTAGGAATGGCCGTAGCGGGTCATGCCCTTCTTGTCGCCCACCGCCTTGGCGAAGGCCTGGCCGAGGGTGATGCCGACGTCTTCAACGGTATGGTGATCGTCGATGTGCAGGTCGCCCTGACATTCGATGTCGAGATCGATCAAGCCGTGGCGAGCGATCTGATCGAGCATGTGCTCGAGAAAAGGCACGCCGATGGCGAAGCGGCTCTTGCCGGTGCCGTCCAGGTTGATGGTGGCCTTGACCTGGGTTTCCAGGGTGTTGCGCTCTACGCAAGCCGTACGTTCGGACATCAACAGCTCCGCTGATCATCGGGCGAAAAATGAGCCGCATTATAGGCCCAAACCCACCCTCGTCGATACGCGACCGGCTGCTCGGCTGCTGCAAACCGTCCGCTTGCTGGCCGAACAGCTGCAGACGGCTAACCGCCCAGCGTCGCCACGGCCCGCCGACCGGCAGCGCTGTCGTGCGCCGGTGAGCCACCACGGTTATGCTTTCGCCATCCAACACAACAGCCAGGTCAACATGCCCGTATTCGTTGAAGCCATAACCGAGCCCACCCAGCAGGACCGCATCGATCTGGCGAAAATCTTCGCCGACGCCCCAGCCTGGCTTCTGACGCCCTACCCGGATGCCTCGGCGCTGATCGAAGCCGGGCTGGCCGATCACAGCCTGATAGCCGGTCGTTTCAATGACCGTCTGCTCGGCGCCGCCCTGCTGCAGCGCGGCTCGCCCAACTGGCACCTTTCCCACCTGTGCGTGCGCAAGCTCACGCGACGTCGCGGCGTAGGCTCGCGGATGCTCGAAGAGAGTCGGCGGCTGGCCGGTGAAGCCGGGCAGGGTTTGCATCTGGCGGCACCGGCGGAACAGCTAGAGGCCCAAGCATTGGCCGCACGGGCACATCTGCCGCTCGACCCAATCTAAGCGCTACAGGCGTTTCACGAAGCTGTGATTGACTGCGCCACCGCGCCCACAGGAACCCAGGCGCAGGTAGCCACTCCAACGCCAGCCACGGCTAAAGCCGTGGCTCGTGACGCTATACTCGCTGCTTTTGAAATGCCAAACACAAAGGACCTGTCCATGAAATCGCTCGGCAAGATCCTGGGCCTGGTAATCCTCGGGTTGCTGCTGCTCATCGTCGCATTGGGCTTTGCCCTGACCCACCTGTTCGACCCCAACGACTACAAAGACGAGATCCGCACACTCGCTCGCGAAAAGGCCGGGCTCGAACTGAACATCGCTGGCGACATCGGCTGGAGCCTGTTTCCCTGGCTCGGCCTGGAACTGCACGACACCACCCTGGCCAGCGTGCAAACCCCCGAGCAGCCGTTCGCCGACCTGCGCATGCTGGGGCTGTCGGTCAGGGTACTACCGTTGCTGAGCCGCGAAGTGGAGATGAGCGACATCACGCTCAATGGGCTGAACCTGACGCTCAACCGCGATGAGAAGGGGCGCGGCAACTGGGAAGGCGTGGGCCGTCCGGCCACTAGCGAAACGCCGCCAGCCGAAGCGCCACCCGCAGAACCGGTCGAACCCCAGGATAACGAGCAGACTGCGGGCAGCGCCAGACGTCCGCTGCAACTGGACATTGACAGCCTGACCATCAGCGATGCACGGGTGACCTACCATGACGCACAGAGCGGACAGCAGTTCAGCGCCGAAGGCATCGAGCTGACCACCGGGGCCATCCGAGAAGCCACATCGATTCCGGTCAAGCTCAACGCCTTTTTCGGCAGCAACAAGCCGGTGATGCGCGCTCGCACTGAATTGCAGGGCGCGTTGCGCTTCGATACCAAGCTGCAGCGCTATCAGCTGGAAGACCTGCGCCTGAGCGGCGAGGCCTCTGGCGAGCCCCTACAGAGCAAAACCCTCTCCTTTAGCGCGCAAGGCCAATTGCTGGTCGATCTGGCTGCCGATATCGCCGAGTGGACCAGCCTAAAGTTCACAGCCAACCAGCTTCGCGGCCTTGGCGAGCTGAAAGCCCGCGACCTGCAAGACCAACCAAAGCTTAGCGGCGCACTGTCAATCGCCGAGTTCAACCTGCGGGAATTCCTCGAGGGCGTTGGGCAACAGCTCCCACCCATGGCCGACAGCACCGCCCTGAGCGAAGCGGAGCTGGTCACCCGTCTTGCCGGTACCCCGACCAGCCTGACCCTCGAAGAGATCAACCTGAAGCTGGACGGCAGCACCTTTACCGGCCAGATCGCAGTCAGCGATTTTGCCAAACAAGCCCTGCGCGCCGACCTCAAAGGCGACAAGTTGAACCTTGATCGCTATCTGCCGCCACCAGAAAAGGAAGACCCTTCCAGCGCCGCGCGTCAGAGCGAAGTCAAAGCCACCGAAGCGGCAGTGGTCGGCAGCGGCACCACCCCGCTACCTGACAAGCCCACTCAGCAAGCCTGGAGCAGCGCCTCCGTCCTGCCGATCAGCGCTTTGCGCAGCCTGGATACGCGCGTCAGCCTGAATATCGACAGCCTCATCGCAATGAAGCTGCCGGTAGACAACTTCGCACTCAAAGCGCGCACAGCGGGCGGGATGCTGACCCTGGAACAGTTGCGCGGCGGGCTCTACAACGGCCGGCTGGAAGCCTCGGCGAGCCTCGATGTTCGACCGCAGGTACCGTTGATCACCGCCCAGACCCGCCTGGCCCGCGTCCCGATCGAAGGCCTGCTGAAGAGCCAGGGTGAACAGGTGGTAATCAAGGGCCTGGTCAACCTGGACAGCGACCTCCGTACCCAGGGCAACAGTCAGCAGGCCTGGATCGACAACCTCAACGGCAAGATTGGTTTCATCATCGACAACGGCATCCTTGTCGACGCCAACCTCGAGCAGCAGCTCTGCCGCGCCATCGCCACGCTCAACCGCAAGCCGCTGACCAGCGAGCCGCGCGGCAAGGACACGCCTTTCCGCGAGCTGAAGGGCAACCTCACCCTAAGCAACGGCGTAGCCAGCAACCCGGACCTGAAAGTCAGCATTCCCGGCCTCACGGTGAACGGCAACGGCGATGTGGACCTGCGTGTGCTGGGCATGGACTACCGCATCGGCATTGTCATCGAGGGCGACAAGGGCGAAATGCCCGACCCGGCCTGCGCGGTCAACGAACGCTATGTCGGTATCGAATGGCCGTTGCGCTGCCGCGGCCCGCTGGAGCTGGGAGCCAAAGCCTGTCGCTTCGACAAAGACGGCCTCGGCAAGATCGCCGCCCGACTCGCCGGTGACAAACTCAACGAGACCATCGAAGAGAAGCTGGGCGACAAGGTCAGCCCCGAACTGAAGGACGCACTGAAGGGCTTGTTCAACCGATGATCGCGCAGGTGTTTAGCAACGAGGAGTTTGGCGCCGCCGTTCTCGACTGGTACGACCGCCACGGGCGCAAGGATCTGCCCTGGCAGCAAGGCATCACGCCCTACCGTGTGTGGGTGTCGGAGATCATGCTGCAACAGACCCAGGTCAGCACCGTGCTCGGCTACTTCGACCGGTTCATGGACGCGCTCCCCTCGGTCGAGGCGCTTGCTGCCGCGCCGGAAGACGAAGTGCTGCATCTATGGACCGGCCTGGGCTACTACAGCCGCGCCCGCAACCTGCACAAGACCGCCAAACTGGTCGTCGCCGAGCATGGCGGCAAATTCCCGCAGAGCGTCGAACAGCTCGCCGAACTGCCCGGCATCGGTCGATCCACCGCAGGCGCCATCGTCAGCCTGAGCATGGGCCTGCGCGCGCCGATACTCGACGGAAACGTCAAGCGCGTACTGGCCCGCTACGTCGCACAGGAAGGCTACCCAGGTGAGCCGAAAGTCGCGCGGCAACTCTGGGACGTTGCCGAACGCCTGACCCCGCAGAGGCGCGTCAACCATTACACCCAGGCGATGATGGACCTGGGCGCGACACTCTGCACGCGCAGCAAACCCAGCTGCCTGCTCTGCCCGCTGAAGGCAGGCTGCCGCGCCCATCTGCTGGGCCGCGAAACCGAATTCCCAGTACCCAAGCCCCGCAAGACATTGCCGCGCAAACGCACCCTGATGCCGCTGCTGGCTAACCATGAGGGCGCCATCCTGCTCTACCGGCGTCCGTCGACCGGCCTTTGGGGCGGACTCTGGAGCCTGCCGGAACTGGACGATCTTTCCGCCCTCGACCCGCTCGCCGAACGCCACGCGCTGCAGCTCCAAGGGCGCCGCGAGCTGCCGGGCCTGACCCATACCTTCAGCCATTTCCAATTGGCTATTGAGCCCTGGCTGATCAGAGTCAAGTCCGAAGCTCACGCCGTGGCCGAGCCAGACTGGCTCTGGTATAACCTCGCCACCCCGCCGCGGCTGGGGCTCGCCGCCCCGGTGAAGACGCTGCTCAAGCGTGCCGCCGCTGAATTGAACGCAGGAGAGATGTCATGACCCGCACCGTGAACTGCCGCAAATACAAAGAAGAACTGCCCGGTCTTGAGCGCCCGCCTTACCCTGGCGCCAAGGGCGAGGATATCTACAACAACGTCTCGAAGAAGGCTTGGGACGACTGGCAGAAACACCAGACCATGCTGATCAACGAGCGCCGCCTGAACATGATGAATGCCGAGGATCGCAAATTCCTGCAGACCGAGATGGACAAGTTCTTCTCCGGCGAAGAATACGCCCAGGCCGAAGGCTACGTGCCGCCGAGCGAGTAAACATTCGCAGCCTTGGCGCAGCATTGGCACGCGCCAAGGTCTGCTGCAACGACGAGGCTGCAAACCGCTCATACCTATCGCTAAATGCCCGATCTAGCTAAATATTTTCAAACCCGCGCTTGACAGGCAAAAGCCAAATCCGTCTAATAGCGCCCCGTTGCCCAGGTAGCTCAGTCGGTAGAGCAGGGGATTGAAAATCCCCGTGTCGGCGGTTCGATTCCGTCCCTGGGCACCATTACATGTAAGCCCCTGATTCCGCGAGGTCTCAGGGGTTTTCTCGTTCTGGAGTAGCTGTAACCCGCCCCACTTGAGTACACACGGCGGGTACACGATGGCTTTTATGGCTCAACCCTGGCAAGACCCACGAAGCGGCATCTTCTACATTCGCCGCCGCGTCCCAAAGGACGTGAAGCACCTCCTCCCCGAACTTGGCGAGTTCTACAAACGCACCCTAAGCACTAATTCCAAGCAGGATGCTAAAGCTCGTTTCGCTGCAGAGTGGACGAAATCAGAAGAGCTGTTCGCCCTCGCTCGCCTTCAGAGCCAAGGGACATACCAACCGACCGCTGGGGATGCCGTCCAACTTGCTGCGCGCTGGGCGAAACGAGAGCTCGAAGACAGCGACCTGAATGCCAGCTTCAATGATTGGCTTATCTGTTTCGATGACGGCACCGTCGAAACGATCGGATCGTTTTTTGGGTCAGGAAAAGCGCGAGACCTTTTGAAGCGAAAAGATTTCAGCGCCACCCGCAAGGGCATGCTCGATAAACATATCGCCAGCGAACTCCACAGGCACAATCTCCCGCCACCCACGCCCGGTTCCGCCTTCGAAAGCCACCTTCAAGAAGCCTTCCTCGCCAAGGAACTGGAGCTCTCGGAGGTCGCCTACAAGCGGTACTATGACGACCACGCCGCTGCCTTGGCCATGCCCGCAGAGACACCGCTAAGCTCGGAGGTGGTGCGCAGCCCACGAGCCGAGGACAAGCTGTTACAGGTGTTCGAAGCCTGGGCCCGCTGGACCAATGACACAGATGGTGATAGTCGCGATGTCCGCAAGCGCATCGGGGAATACCAATCGACTATCAATCGTTTCATTGAGCTTTTTGGTGACCTACCCGTTAAACGCATCAAACGGAAAACTGTTGAGGAGTTCCAAGGGCTCCTACGTCGGCTTCCGAGCAAAGGTGACGGTATACGGTCCCTGAGCGCTCCAGAGCAGATCGCTAAGGCCGATGCGCTCGACTTACCCCGTCTGAGTACTGTAACGGTCAAGAATCGCCTCATGGCGCTCTCAGCGATCCTCAGCTACGCAGTTCGCATGGAATACCTCGACGAGAACCCGGTGACCGCTTCTGGCATAACGCAGCAGCTCGCCAAAGCCAGCCATAAGGCCACTCGAACAGCGGCCCGCAAGAGTTATACCAGTACCGAACTCGTCCAGATTTTCTCCAGTTCCGCCTTCCGGGGCGAATGGATACCTCCACGCGCCTCCTTCGGAAAAGCTTGGTTCTGGCTGCCACTCCTTCTTTGCTATTCGGGTGCCCGCCGTGAAGAGATCGCACAGATGCGAGCAAGCGAGGTGAGGAAGAGCGAAGACGGGATCTGGTATCTGGACCTAATGTCGACACCGGAAGAGGACGGAAACGACAAGCGCACCATGAAGACGCTCGGTAGCCACCGGGCGGTTGCTTTACACCCAGACCTTATCGAACTGGGCTTCTTGGACTATGTCGCCGCGCTCCCCCAGGGCGGGCAGCTATTTCCTTTACTGACCCCAAACCCCGATGGCTGGTATGGACATAACTTCGGTAAACGCTGGGGTGAGTACCTGAAGAAAGTCGCGGATCTGCAATCCCCTGTTAGGCCGTCTCATGGCTTCCGCCACGCATTCAAAACGATGTGCCGAGAGGCAGGGGTCCCCGAAGAGATTCATGATGCAATGACGGGACATGACAATGGCTCTGTCAGCCGAAAATACGGTGAGCGCCATTTGCTCCGCGTTCAGCTTGAGCACTTGGCAAGACTCCCAAGCATCGCTCGGCTGGCTGGGCTTTTGGAGCGACCAGAAGGTGCTATCGAGACCTACAGATAGGCAAAGGCACCCTACCCACAAAATATCCTACTGGTGTGGTAGGGCACTGCAAAGCTCCAGGACTCGTTGTAGCTGGTAAACACCAACGGAGGTCGAGGAGCTATCAAGTGAAATCCAGCGGCTCCCTGGTGGCCCTCTTGGTGATGCTCAGGGGCGAGCTGTTAGGTCGAACCGGATAGGCAGCAGCATGGCCTCATGGAACGGCATAGCGGCTCGTTCGAGGATGTCCGCCAGCTCGCCAAAGGGGACCCATGAGGATTGCTTGAGGTACGCCTGAAAGCTATCGAGGGAGTGGCCCCGGTATGGCTTATAAAGGCTCCGCGCCTCGTGGTAGACCAGGCGTGCCTTGGGCGTGCTGAGAGCAGCATTGAGCCGGTCGCAGAGGGCCTGAGGGCACCCTGGGGATGGGATCAGTCGATATCGCATTAGCAGACCTCCCGGCCTTGCTGGCGAGCCTTGCGGTCCTCCGCTTGGGCTTGGCGGCGATACTTCTGGAACTCCTTCTGCTCCGCACTCAGCGGGCGCTTTGGCCCCCTTTTTAAGCTCCTAAGGGATGCTTGGCGAATGTCCTTCTCACGCTCGACCAGATGCACTACAGAAGCTTGAACCGAGACACGCTCAAAGCCAGCGGCCTCCAACTCAAACCAGCGTTTGACGATCAGGTGCGACAGCTTAAAGGAGTACCGGGAGAGCAGCGTAAAGGTCAGCTCCTTATCGAGGATGGTCAGTGGCTGAAGACGGCCATAGCTATCCGGTGCCTGGGTTTCCACAAGCTGACATTGGCTCAAATCTGAGCCGATCTCCTCGACCATCTTTTGGATGTCCCGAAGCACGTTTTTGTGCCGCTTTCCGGTGATCTCTGCGATCTCCTGGGACGACATTCCGGGCAGGCCGTTGAGCGTGGTCGCATAGCCTGTAGCCTTGATTTGTTCGATGTTCATTTGTCTGTTTTCCTTTTGGTAACGCCCTTCAGGTCGCACCCACAGCCGGACATCCAGACCCCAGACAAGGGGAACCGGCGTGGCATGAAAGGCGCTATCAGAAAGACTGGATTGGAGTTGGCCCAGCGACGGGCAATGAGGACAACTTGGGGCTATGTCCTATTAGTGAGGGTTTTAAATCGGTGATGCCCAGGGCGGGTGGAAGACCAGTAGAGGAAGCTTGATGTGGAGCTGTGAGAGCAGCGGTGGTTTGCCCATCAAGTCGGACCCTAAGGGGACCTTGAGGGAGGGGATGATTTTCAATCATGATCCCCGTTCCTTGGTGTCTCCGATGGCAAAGCCGGTTGGTCCTCAGGTTCCTCTACATACATGCGGCGTTAATTCAGGGAGCACTTGGGGAGTCCTTAGTGGAGCACCTGGGGTTGCTTCTTATACATGCGGCGTTAATTCAATGGCGTCGATGCCCATCGCTCGGTGCAGCTTGGCAAGGTCCACCGGGCAAGGCGGGACGGGGTCCGTGTCATCCCAGAACGTCGTCAGCCCAATCGGCAGGTTCCCTTCCATATCGTCAATTAGATGCTTCGGGCGGGACTTCATCAAAAACGGGATGGCCAACTGGATTGCCTTGACGTATCGCTGGGCATGACGCGCTCCGATCCCAAGCAATTCGCTGACGGTAGCCGTGGTGACCACCTCGATGGTTTCGAGAATCAACATCAGACGCTTGACCGAAAGCGGCTTACTAACTTCGGTCGACCCGTGGTCGTGCCAGTCCAGCCGAGCGACGCCCTCGATGATGTCCATAGCAAAGAAGGGGTATCGACCGAAGCCGGTGGTCGGCCCGATCAGTCCCGCGAACAAATTGGTGATGGTCCTGGGCGGACGGCCTCGATTGGATGTTTTCGCGGGGGGCAAGGAGGCAGCAGCGGAAGCCTTGGGCTTGGCGACGTTATTCGCTCTTATTGAAATCAAGAAGTCCGTTCGGTGGCGAATCTTGTTGTCCAGCTCGATAAGCTCGACGGAAGAAAGCAGGGATGGCAGATCGGCGGAAAAGAAAGCTGGGGCGGCCATGGGTGGTCCTCCTGAAAGTGGTTATTCCTTTCAGTGAGGGGTTCTGCCGAGCCGTTACATAGTGAGGGTTTCTGCAAGCCACAGAGCGGCCCCAGGTTGAACGCACCTGACGACCTATCCAACCGCATTGGGCACCTACAGAACGGCCCGTGGTGCCCTTCCTGGCCTTGAGGGTTTTTGGCTACAGCCGTGCTACATGGCGCTTCTACGCTTACAGAGCAGGGGGATCACCCAGCGAGCGCATCAGATTTCACGCAGGACCGCGCTACAACGTCGCTCGGACCCGCTGAACGGTGTTTGTCGAGCAGCCGAGCAGCCCAGCGACCACCCGAATGGACTTCCCCTCACCGAGTAGGGTCCGAATGCGCTTGTGGAGGTCATCGTCTGTTTTCCTTCCCCGGTAGGCTCCTTCGGCTTTCGCCTTCTCGATTCCTTGGGCCTGCCTTCTGCGCCGATCTTCGTAGTCCTTGCGGGCAACTGCGGCCAGCATGTCGAGAAGCATCGTATTGATAGCTGCCAGCATCCTCCCGGTGAAGTCATCCGGTGCCGCTCGGTTTGCGCTCATGGCTTGGTGTGATGTCGGCAAATCAAGGGCAACCACCAGAACGCCCTTCCCCTGTAGTTCGCCGCGAAGCTTGGACCAGTCGGCTTCATTCAGTCGGGCCAGTCGATCCACCTGCTCAACCAGCAGGACATCCCCAGGTTCGCTATCGGCCAGCAGACGGAACAACTCGGGACGCTTGAGGGTGGCACCTGATTCGTTCTCAACATAGTAGCCAGCCACGCGATGCCCGAAGCCCTGGGCGAACTCTCGGAGCTGATCCTTTGCTCGGGTGGCGTCTTGTTCGGTGGTAGATGCTCGGAGGTAAGCGCGGATCATCATGGCGGGAGATGCTCTGTAGCGATTTGGATGTAGCTACATTATGTGCAACGAATAGAATAGTCAACGGGAATTATCGCTACACCCCAAGGCCACGGTTCCGGTTCGGCTCAGGTGTGGCCCTTGATGTATACCCTACAAGCTACCGAAGAGCTCCAAATCGGCACCGGACCACCTCCGGGTCATCAGTAGTTTTACCCACCCAAGCTTTATCTTCAGAACCGCCCTACGAATACCATCATCTGCCGGTCTTTGACATTCGCACGCTTAGCTTAGCCATAACCACAAGCATGGATGAGATCGTCTTTCCAGAGGTGCTCATATCGAAGCCTAAGCGAAGCGATACGACCGCTGCGCCCCTCTCCTTGAGAGCTGGTATGGCCCCAAATGCGTCAACGCTATCGGCCCCGGCCAGTCAAATTGCGCACACCCGAATCGTGCCTGCCTGACGAGCGCAGCTAAGGACTCCACCTACCCTTGCTTGCTCTGACCGTGATGACCTCACAGCCCGCGCAGCGATTGAGCGATCAACCCTGAAGCGCTTCGCTATGGCAGCCAGCCCGGCGGGACACCAACCGCCCCGTTGAATGGCTCAAAGGTAACCTTTGGACGCGAAGAATTTGGCTAAGATCGAACGATTAGTAGCTTCACGGTGATAGGACCATGGGGGCAGCGGGGGAACTATGACAAGATCAATCATTAGAGTAGCTCAACAAAAATTTGCTATGATTTTTGAATAACCATGCAATGAAAGCAGTCAACCATGCACATCAGCAAGATTGAGCTACACAGATTCAAACGATACAACAAAGCCTCAATTAGCCTAAAAAACGGCCTATCTCTTGTTGTGGGAGGAAATAACTCCGGCAAGTCATCCATTTTACAAGCTCTTGCCACATGGCAATTTTGTAGGACTCTAATTGAGATTGAAAAAGGCCCCGCTGGTCTTTTGCAAACTTCTGGCAAAGCCGGCGTAGGCTTAGGTCTCGTAGACTTCACACCTTTACACGTACCTACTCTCGCTCACCTTTGGACCAACCTCAAGACCACGAAGGTAGACGAAAAGGACGGCTATACTCTAAAAATCAAGGTGTACTGGGACACTGCAACAGGCCTGCAGCGTTACCTTGAGATGGGGATGTCAGTAGCCAACGACCGGCTGTTCGTAAAAACAACATCCACAAACCTAAACGCAGAAGAAATTGTGGGTGAAAACGGCGATGTAATTCCGGGAAGTATTCCATTAGTTGCTTATCTGCCACCTTTCGCAGGAATAACTGACCGCGAAGGGCGCCTCACTCCAGCGATGCGAGAGAGGCTTGTGGGCCAAGGACTTTCTGGGGGCGTCGTCAGAAACGCGCTCTATGACCTGCACGAAGAAAACAAACGGCGGCGCGCGCTTTTAATAGAAGGTAGGACGAAGCTAAAAGACCAAGACCTTCAGGCTCTCAGGAAAAGTGATCCTTGGGAAATCCTTGTGAACGCCATGCAAACCTTCTTCGGAACTGATATTAGAATCACTCCCTTCAATGAACGATACCACAGCTATCTGAGAATAAAATGTGTAAAAGGAGAAAGAGACAGCAAGGGTAAATTCAAGTCCCACCCAGGATTTAACGCCCGAGATATCATGGTAGAAGGCCAAGGATTTTTGCAGTGGCTGAGCGTCTACGCCTTGACACTATCTCCAGATGTAAATGTCATTCTACTCGACGAGCCAGATGCACATCTCAATGCTGCGCTACAGACGGACCTTCTCGCATCATTAGAAGAAATCTGCTCGACTCACGATAAGCAATTGCTCTTGGCGACACACTCTCCCGAGCTAATTCGAATACAAGAGCACGAGCGCATTCTGTCCGTATCGAAGAGCTCAACTAAGTACCTTAGCGAATCGGATGGGAAGATTGGTGTTCTTGCTGGAATTGGCACGGTTCACACGCCAACAATCCATGAATTAATGAGGCACAAGCGCATGCTCATACTGGAGGCGCCAAGTGACCTCCGTTTTCTACAAATTCTTGCACGACAGGCGGGG
>NZ_AGSX01000148.1 GCF_000235745.1 Stutzerimonas stutzeri SDM-LAC
CCGAAAAACCAGTAGCAGACCAGAATCGCCGCCGTGATTCCGGCGAAGTCCGCCGCCAACGCGCAGCCCACCGCATGCCGCGCCCGCTGGATGCCCACTGCCCCGAAATACACGGCCAATACATAGAAGGTGGTTTCGGTGCTGCCTTGCACCGTCGCGGCAACCAGCGCTGCAAAGCTGTCCACGCCCTGACTCTGCATGGTCTCGATCAGCATGGCGCGAGCGGCACTGCCGGAAAACGGTTTGACCAACGCTGTGGGTAGCGCGTCGACGAAACGGGTATCCCAGCCCAACGCTTCCACCAGCCATCGGATTCCGTCGAGTCCGAAATCCAGCGCGCCGGAAGCTCTGAACACGCCAATCGCACAGAGCATGGCGATCAGATAGGGCAGCAGGCTTTTGGCGACATCAAAGCCTTCCTGCGCGCCTTCGACAAAACTCTCGTAGACCGGCACCTTACGCAGCGCACCGACGATGAGGAACGCGATGATCAAGCCGAACAATGTGAGGTTGCCAAGCAGCGATGACAAGGATGAAAGCGCGGTAGCCGAAAGCCCGGCGAGCAACGTCATGAATCCGCCTAGGAGCAGCGCCCCAGGAACCAGATAGGCGAGAACGACTGGGTCCCAGAGACGCAGGCGCTGAACCAGCGCAACCGCCAAGAGGCCTGCCAGTGAAGATGCGGTGGTGGCCAGCAGAATAGGCAGAAAGACCAGAGTCGGGTCTTCAGCGCCTTGCTGCACGCGGTACATGAAGATCGACACCGGCAACAGCGTCAGCGAGGAGGTGTTGAGCACCAGAAACAGGATCTGCGCGTTACTGGCGACCGTCTTGCTCGGATTGAGCTCCTGCAGGGCACGCATCGCGCGCAGGCCGATGGGCGTGGCGGCGTTGTCCAGGCCCAGCCCGTTGGCAGCGAAGTTGAGGGTGATCAGCCCCAAGGCCGGGTGCCCGGCTGGCACTTCCGGCATCAACCGACGGAACAGCGGCCCGAGCAAGCGCGCCAGTTGTTCGATCAGGCCAGCCTTCTCGGCGATACGTAGAAAACCGAGCCAAAGCGTCAGCGTGCCAAACAGCACGATCATGATCTCCACAGCCAGCTTGGCCATGGCGAATAGACTTTCGACCAGGGCGGCAAATACAGCCGGGTCGTCGCCGAGCAGCCAGCGCCCCAGCGCAGCAATCGCAGCGATAAGAAAAAAGCCCAGCCAGAGGCCGTTGAGCATGTGGTTCTCCAACGAATGACTGCGCGCGATGATAGCGGTGCGGCGGGAGAACGGCCATGAACCAAGCAGGACGAAGCCAAGGGGAGTGCAGCGAATCAGGCCGCGCGAAGGGTAGCGGCATTGCGCAGGGCTGTCAGCCAGCGTTCGAAAACGCCATTGAAACAGCTGACCCACTATGGGCTGACCCACTGGAGAAATCGCAAACCGAAGGCGGGGACCCCACCTTCGGTTGGCTTCAACCGAGCCCGGTTCATGATGGAGGCACCCCCTGTACCCCTAGGTCGCTCCGTTGAAGAGCGTCCCAACCCCTTGGCTCCCCCATTGCAGGGGCTGGGTGATCACCGAAAGATTCACCCCAGTATCAGCACTCCGCTTTTGACGAAGGCTTGAATAAAGGCATCCAGCCGCTGTCGCTTCCCTAATTAAGTGCAGCCGACCTGACGAGCGACTTTACGCATCAGGCTCGCGGGCCGCGGCCCCGTCCGAAAATCAGCGAAGCCACAAACAGGACCAGGAAAACCACGAACAGGATCTTAGCGATGCCCGTCGCAGTGCCAGCGATACCACCGAAGCCCAGTACTGCAGCGATGATGGCAATGATCAGAAACGTAATAGCCCAACTCAGCATGGTGTAACTCCTCTTCAGTTCAGGACATCTTCAGCGGGACCGATCTGGATCGGCTCGCCGACCTCCAACTAGAAAACCCAACGTTGTTCCGACCGCCCTTGCAGATAATCAATCGTCTGCGGGGCGGGTCCGGTTTGCACGATCCCTACAGGTTGAGCGTCGTACATGTGGATTCGTTCCGCCGGCTCGTGCTGCGTCCGGCTGAACGGCTCCGAGGACGGCTGTTCGGCACCAATGATCAGGGTGACCACAGCAGCGGTAAGGAAACCTTTTCCAACCAGTAGGAAACGTGCTTGACGATTCATCCTCAACTCCTTCTAAGCATGCGGGGCATGTCTGTCTTAGCGGTTATGTTGCAGGGGCCGTGCCATTCGTTAGGTTTACAATAACGCCTTTAATTTCAATGACTTATCTACACCAAACCTAGCCGCGCCAATTTATATTGCACGATGCCCGTGCGGCATGCCGGGCGATTTGCACGACGGACTAATCCCTGCTGTTTCTGCCACTGTGATTAAGCGTGTGAATACGCTCGTGGCAGGCCCGGATTTTCGGCAGCTCGATGGCCAGCAACGCCTTTACATCAGGATCTGCTGTTTTCAGCGCATCCTCGAAGGCGGCCAGGATGCGCTCTTCGGTCTGGTCGAGCTGGTCGATGTACACCGCGTCGGTGTCGCCTAGCTGCGCCTTGGTGTCGGCGTACATCTCTCGCAGCTTGCCGGCTGTGGTGCCGCCTTGTGCAGGTTGCAATTGATTGGCCGCGACCTTCACCGAGAGCGCCTGGATGATGTGCGTCTTGGCCTGCGCCATATCTCGGAACAGATGCTGCAGTTCGACGTCCTTCACCTCGTCAAGCGCATGCTGATAGAAATGCTGACCGTCGCGGGTGATTTCGATGAGTTCGTTGAGTTGGTTCATGTTCTGGTTCATGGGGCCTCCGAATCAGATGCGATGCGTCTCGACTGCCGTCGAAGACGTGCGTGCCGGGAAACGACCGCAAGCCCCATGCCAGCACTAATAACAACCAAACACCTTTATAATCAGCCACTTGCATAGCCGTTTCGCTTAACGCTTGATTGCAGGCTGCAGGAAAGACCTGTGCATACCGTGCAACTTGCATGGCTTTGCGTAGACTAACGGCAGGCGCTGAGCTACCGACCGCCGACGCATCACGGGTTTGCTCGCAACCGACTCGCCAAACATTCACCGCTTTTGCCTGACTGGAGCATTCATGGACCAAACGACCGACACTGGCGGCCGCATCCTTTTAGTGGACGACGAAGCAGCGATTCTGCGCACGTTCCGCTACTGTCTCGAGGACCGCGGCTACACGGTGGTTACGGCCGCCAGTGCTTCCCAGGCCGAATCGATCCTGCAGCGGCAGGTGTTCGACCTGTGCTTTCTGGACCTTCGTCTGGGTGAAGACAACGGTCTCGATGTGCTGCAGCAGATGCGCGTGCTTGCACCCTGGATGCGCGTAGTCATCGTCACCGCTCATTCGGCGGTGGACACTGCGGTGGACGCGATGCAAGCGGGCGCCGCGGACTACCTGGTCAAGCCGTGCAGCCCCGAGCAGCTGCGTCTGTCGGCTGCCAAGCAGCTGGAAGTCCGGCAGATGGCTGCGCGCCTGGAAGCGCTGGAAGGCGAGGTGCAGAAACGCAGCGATGCGTTGGGCTCGTACAGCCCGGCGATGATGAATGTGCTGGAAACGGCTCGCCAGGTGGCCGATACCGACGCGAACATCCTCATCCTCGGCGAATCAGGCACGGGCAAAGGCGAACTGGCGCGGGCGATCCACAACTGGAGCCGGCGCTCGAAGAAAGCGTTCATCACCATCAACTGCCCGTCCCTGTCGGCGGACCTGATGGAAAGCGAACTGTTCGGGCACAACCGCGGCGCCTTTACCGGGGCTACAGAAAGCACCCTGGGCCGCGTCAACCAGGCCGACGGCGGCACACTGTTTCTCGACGAGATCGGCGACTTTCCTCTCGCCTTGCAGCCGAAACTGCTGCGCTTCATTCAGGACAAGGAATACGAGCGCGTCGGTGACCCGGTCACCCGGCGGGCCGACGTGCGCATCCTCGCTGCCACCAACCTCAACCTCGAAGAAATGGTGCGTGAAGGTAAATTCCGTGAAGACCTGCTCTATCGCCTGAATGTCATCACCCTGAACCTGCCGCCCATGCGCGAACGGCCAGAAGACGTCCTGACCCTCGCCGAACGCTTCCTGGCGTTTTTCGTGAAAAGCTACGGGCGCCCGGCACGCGGCTTCAGCGACAGCGCCATTGGCGCACTGAAAGCCTACCGCTGGCCAGGCAACGTCCGCGAATTGCGCAACGTGGTCGAGCGCGCCAGCATCATCTGCCCGCAGGACATGATCGAAGTCAGCCATCTTGGCCTGGCCGATCAGGCCGTCAGCAACGCCCCGCGGATTGGCGAACCGCTCAGTCTGGAAGCGCTGGAAAAAGCGCATATCTCTGGGGTACTGAGCACCAGCGACACCCTTGAACAAGCCGCCCGGATTCTTGGCATCGACGCCTCGACGCTCTATCGAAAACGCAAGCAATACGGCCTATGAAAATCCAGATGAAGCTGAGGACCCGGCTGTTCCTGGGGTTCTCCGCATTGATGACAGTGGCCTTGCTTGGGCTGCTACTGGCGCTGGTCAGCGTCGTGCAAATGGCAAAAAGCCAGGAACATCTCATCCGTGACAACTTCGGAGTCATCGAGCTCAACCAGCAGCTGCGCCAGGCGCTGGGCAACCAACTGCTGTTGCTGGTCCGCGAAGAGCGCGACCTTGAGGCGCTGAACGAATCTCGCGATATCTTTTTGAGCGCACTGGCGCGCGGTATGGCTGACGCTACCGACGAGCAGGACCGTAATGCTTATAAAGCCATCGAAGACGCTTACGCGCGCTTTGCCATGCAGCTGGAAACGCCATCCAACCTGAACGCAACACTGCTCGAGGACAATCCTCTCAGCCAATCCTTCAACCGCGTCCGCGAGTTGATGGTCGACATGCAACAAGCCGCCTACAACCAGATTCGCGACACCGAGATTCGCAGCCGCGAGCGCGCACAGCTGCTCGCCGGGCTGCTTGGTTTGACCGGCATTGCGGTGCTGCTGATTGGTTTCGTCACCGCACACAGCTTCGCCCGACGCTTCGGTGACCCCATCGAGCAACTGTCCAGCGTGGCCGACCAGATCGGCCGCGGCGACTTCAACATCAACCTGCCCGCCTCACCCATCGCCGAGCTGTCGTCGTTGATTCGTCGCTTCGGTCTGATGGCGCAGGCCCTGCATCAGTTCAAGCAAACCAATGTCGAAGCGCTGGTGGATGGTCAGCAACGGCTGCAAGCGTTGCTCGACAGCATCGATGACGGCCTGTTGATCATCGACCGCCAGGGCCGCCTGGAACATGCCAACCCAGTCGCGCAACGGCAGCTGGCCTGGGAGACCGAACATCTGGGTTCGACGCTTGGCCAAGCCCTCGGCTATCCGGAGCTGGACGAGGCCGCGTGTCAGGTGCTGGCCGACACGCCGTTATCCGGCCCGCCGGAGGATCTGGTAATCGAGGCCGACGGCGAGCGTCGCTTGTTGTCGTGGCGCATGAGCCCGGTGAACCATCACGACGGCCGCATCAGTGGCGCGGTGATGGTGCTCCACGACGTCACCGACCAGCGCACGTTCGAGCGCGTGCGCAACGAGTTCGTCCTGCGTGCCTCGCATGAACTGCGCACGCCGGTGACGGGCATGCAGATGGCCTTCAGCCTGCTGCGCGAACGAACGCACTACCCGGACAACAGCCGCGAAGCCGACCTGTTCACCACCGTGCATGAAGAGATGCAGCGCCTGGTCACGCTGATCAACGATCTGCTCAACTTTTCGCGTTACCAGAGTGGCCAGCAAAAGCTCGAACGCGTGCCATGCGACCCGGCAGTGCTCCTCGAGCAGGCGCGGCAGCGCTTCGAGGCAAGCGCCGCGCAAAACGGCATCGAAATCAAGCTGGAACTACAGACGCCACTGCCAAGCCTGTTGCTGGATCAGCTGCAGATGGACCGGACACTAGACAACCTGCTCAGCAATGCCCTGCGACACACACCGGATGGCGGCGAGATCCGCCTGCTGGCACGGCATCACGGCGAACGGGTGATTCTCAGCGTCGAGGACAACGGCGAGGGCATTCCCTACAGCCAGCAGGCGCGTATCTTCGAGCCGTTCGTGCAAATCGGCCGACGCCGCGGCGGCGCCGGACTGGGCCTTGCCTTATGCAAGGAGATCGCTCAGCTGCATGGTGGTCGTATCGGCGTGCATTCACGGATCGGCCACGGCACCATCTTCTACATCGCCCTGCCCATCTGAGCCTGGCAGGGCGGCGAGAATAACAAGGAGCCGCCATGCCCAGCCTCAACCCCAGCCAGGAGCAGCTGCAGCGCTTCGCCGAGCAGATGCCTGCCGGCGAGCCGATCCTCATGCTCAACCTGCTGCGTTTCCACGATCAAGCCACCTACCCTACCGAGAGCGGCCATCCGTCCTGTTCCGGCCGCGAAGCCTATGCAATCTACAGCCGCACGGCCATCACGAAGGTGCGCGCAGCCGGTGGTCAGGTGGAGACCATGGCCAACGCCCACGTCGCGTTGATTGCGCCGGAGCAGGAGCAATGGGATGAGCTATTGCTGGTGCGCTACCCTTCGCCTGAAGCGTTTCTGGCAATGCTGGCGGACACGGAATACCGCGCCGCCACCGTCCACCGCACTGCAGCGCTCGCCGACTCGAGGCTGATCGGCTGCAGCCCGCGCAGTTAAGTTGATGCCTCAGCCCGCCGCATTCAGCACCGCAAGCAGCGCTGCGGTTTCCGCATCCGGCTCGCCATCGAAACGTGCCGGGCGATACTTCATCTGAAACGCGGCAATGACATTGCGGGTTTCCAGGTCGAGATAGCCGTGCTCAGGCACCCGATAACCCTGCTCCGCCAGTTGTGACTGGAACCAGGCCACATCCGGTACAGCAGTCGCGAACAGGCTGCGCTGACGGGCTACGGCCTGGGCCTCCGGCCACGGCACCAGGCCGGCGTCCGCCAGCCGCTTCCAGGGAAACAGCGGGCCCGGATCGACCTTGCGTTGCGGGGCAATATCGCTGTGCCCAACGATGGCGCCAGGCTTCAGTCCGTGACGCCGCATGATGTCCTTGAGCAGCACGATCAACGCGTCTATCTGCTCATCGGAGTACGGATACCAGAGCCGCCCATTGGCGCTTTCGATATAGCCGCGATTAACCAGTTCGATACCAATGGAGCTGGAATTAAGCCAGGTCCGCCCATTCCATTGGCTTTCTCCGGCGTGCCAGGCACGACGATCTTCATCGACCAGACGGTAGATGGTCGCGGGTCTCTCGCCGATCAGGTAGTGGCTGCTGACACCGTCGCCCTTGAGAATCTCCAACGACCGCTGCAGATCACTCGAGGTGTAATGAAGCACGATGAACTGCGCTCGGCTGTCCTGACCCAGCGACGTATGGCGGGTATCGATACGCGGACCGCTGGAGCAGCCGACAAGCAACAGGCCAAACAAGGCGAGGATCAAGGCTTTCATACGGGACCTCTGGTCGACAGCGAGATGACGCAGATTGGATCAGCTGATCGGGCCGGACGGCGGCCCGCTGGGAAGCGCCGAGAGAATCGACGCCAGCGCAAAGAGTGGGATTATACCGTTGCGATCCCTGGGCTCCCAGCGCGCCCCGTCAGTCCGCTTCGATACGGTTGCGACCGGAATCCTTGGCCCGATAAAGCGCTCGGTCTGCGCGCTCGAACACTTGCTCGCCTCGATCGGCTGCAGCGAAGCTTGCAAGCCCACCCGACAGGGTTACCTGGATGCGAGCGCCCTTGAAGTGGAAAGGACAGTTCTCGATACCTGTTCGCAAGCTATCGAGTAGCTGAAGCCCCGCAGCAGCGGGCGTTTCGGGCAGCAACAGCGCGAACTCTTCGCCGCCGAAACGGGCGATGAAGTCGGTCTTGCGCAGCCGCTTGCGCAACTCGCTGGCGATGATCTTCAGCACTCGATCGCCCGCCAGATGGCCGAAACTGTCGTTGATACGCTTGAAGTGATCGACGTCCAGAACCGCGAGCAGCAGCTGACCGCCATAGCGCTGATGGCGCGCGACCTCAAGCTGCAGGCGCTCGTCCCAGGCCGCTCGATTGGGCAGGCCGGTAAGCGGGTCCTGCAGGGCCTTCTGGCGCTGCTCTTCGAGATGCTCGCGCATTCCCGTGGCCGCCTTTTCCAGGTTTGCCACCCGCTCAACCAAGGTGCCGAGGCGGTCGCTCAAGGCCTGTTCATGTTCACTGCGCTGACGCTGATACGCATCGACGGTCTCCAGCAAACCGTCCAAACGCGATTGAACCGTCTGCTTCAGGCTCGGCAGATCCTTGGCGCCGAGCATGCTGTCTTGCAGACCGCCGACCTGCTGGCGCAGCTCTTCATCAAGCGCCTGGGCCGTCTCCTTGCTCTGCACGTGCCCTTCGCGGGCGGCGCAAAGGCTGTCCTGCATGGTGGCAAGCCGCTCGTTGAGCAGGCTCAGGTAGCTTTCGAATTCACGCTGCCCCTGATCAGCCACGGCTAACATCAGCTGAGCCAGATCATCGAGCACCGGCACCAGCTCATACCAGTTCAGGCCCTGCTGAATCCGATCGCGCAAGGTCTGAGCCTGCGTCTGCTGGTGTTCAGGAAGATGTAAGTCCTCGAGAAGACCGAGCAGGGTCGACTCGACGCGCTCGGCAATCGCGCTGTAGGCCTGCTCCGGCGAGGGCGGCAACCGATACGAGTCAGGCGACTGGTCCTGCGCCGAGAGTTCCGGCAACCTCACGTCGATCATCGCCTCGCGGTGTGGCCCGGCGATATCGATGGCAGCCTGCAGCGCTTGCGTCACCGGCGTAGCGGGATCTGCGGCGTCCGGCTGCAGGGGCGCTTCCGGCTGCCGAATGAGCGGCAGCCCGGAAAGCGATTCCTCGGGTTCTGCCGAAAACGATGACGGATCGTCGCCAGGTTTCGAGCCAGCCTCGACTGCACGCTCGCGCTGACCAAACAAACGGCCGAGCAGCCCTACCGAACTGGTTCCCGCTGACGGCCGCTGCGCACCCAAGGCCAGACTTTGCAACTCACCAAGCTCAGCCAGTAACGTGGGCAGCTCACGCGATTGGGCAGCCCGCTCGACAAGCTGCCGGGAAAACTGCTTCAACGGTTTGCGGATTTCGCTGGGCAATGGCAATTCGAGCAGTTGCGAGGTCAGTCGATCGAGCGACTCGGTCAGTCGCTCGAGGCGTTCCTGTTTACTGCGCTCAGTGTCGAGCACCGCGCGTTCAAGCCGAGGAACCAGCGCACCCAGGCGATCATCCTGTACATCGTCACGCAGCACATCGCGCAGCTCGCGCATGCAGCGCTCAACAGCCGGATCAGCACCGTCCACGGCGAAGCTGCTGCGGACCAGACTGCGACGCAACAGATCCAGCCGCGTGTTCCAGCGCCCTTCGAGCTGTTCCTGCTGCTCCAACTGGTGCAGATATTTGTCTTTCCAGCGTTGCGCGTCGTCGCTCATCAGGTCCTATCCATAGGTACAGGCAATGCGTCGGCGTCGTGCAGCGCATCTGGCAAGCGGATTTCCACCGCCACCGGCAGGTGATCCGACGTCGCCTGGGCGAGCACATCGACACGTTCGAGTGTCAGGCTGGGGCTCAGCAGAATGTGATCAAGACAGCGTTGCGGACGCCAGCTGGGAAAGGTCGCCTCAATTTGCGGTGCTTGCAAACCAAGATCACGCAGCGGTGAGTTCTCCAGCAGGTCGCTGGCATGGGTGTTCATGTCGCCCATCAGAATCTGGTGTCGGTAACCGCCGATCAGATCGCGGATATAGGCCAGCTGGCGGGTGCGCGCACCGCCGCCCAGAGCCAGATGCATCACCACCACGACGAGCGCATTCTCACCCTGGCCGAAGCGCAGCAGAATCGCACCGCGCCCAGATGGGCCCGGCAATGGATGGTCTTCCAGCCCCTGCGGTTCCAGTCGACTTAACACACCGTTACTGTGCTGAGCGAAGCGCCCCAGGTTGCGGTTGAGTTGCTGGTACCAATAGGGAAAAGCACCCAGCTGCGCAAGGTGCTCGACCTGGTTGATATAGCCCGATCGCAGGCTGCCCCCGTCCGCTTCCTGCAGCGCCACGAGATCGTAGTTGCCGAGCAACTCGCCGATGCGTTGCAAGTTCCGGGCGCGTCCAGTGTGCGGCAATAGATGCTGCCAGCTACGGGTTAGGTAATGGTGATAACGCTCGGTGCTGATGCCGACCTGAATGTTGAAACTCAGCAGACGCAGCCGGCCGTCGCAGGGCAGGCCGCTGGAGTCCAGGCAAAGTGGATTGACCTGTGCCTGGCCGGGGCCGGCCAGGCGTGGTGAGCTCCAGCGACGAAGCACGCGCGCTTACCGGGCTGCGCGTTCTTTTTCGATGAGGAAGTCAGCGACTTCCAGGGCGCGCTCCGGGCCGCCGGCGGATCCGATATCGAAGCGGTACTTGCCGTTGACGATCATCACTGGAACACCGGTGATCTGATAGGCCATCGCCAGCTTCTTCGCCTGTTCGGCACGGCTCTTCACGCCGAAGGAGTTATAAGCCTTGAGGAACGCTTGCTTGTCGACACCCTGCTCCTCAAGGAGCTCGGCCATCTTCTCCGGGGTTTCGAGCTTGTTGCCGTCGCGATGATAGGCGTTGAACACCGCATCATGGACTTTCTGCTCGACGCCCATGGACTCCAGCGCAAGGAACATCTGTCCGTGCGTGTTCCAAACACCGCCGAACATCGCCGGGATGCGTTTGAAGTCGACATCATCAGGCAGTTGCTTGACCCATGGGTTGATTACCGGCTCGAACTGGTAGCAATGCGGGCAGCCATACCAGAACAGCTCGACGACCTCGATCTTTTCCGGCTCGGCAACCGGTACCGGATTCTTCAGCTCGACATATTCTTTTCCGGCCTGGAAATCTGCCGCACTGGCTGAAAAGCCGAACAGACTGGCGGTAACGAGCAGGGCGCTGAGGACGAGTTTACGCATGGTGACTCCCTTGGTAATGAACGGCTGACCGATAGGCCATAGGCTGCAGCAATTCATCTGTGCTCGCCAGCGCTTTGCGCCGCTTTTCAATATCTTGACAATCATTATAGTGAGGCCAAAAACAAAAAAAGGCGTCCAGGCTCTAGCCTTGGACGCCCTTTTGCAGGCTGACCCGTCTAACTAACGATCAGTGCAGACCCTGGATGTAGCTCGAAAGGGCCTGGATATCCTTGTTGCTCAGCTTCGACGCGATGGTACGCATGATCGCCGTGTCGCCATCGTTGGTGCGATCACCCTCGCGGAAGTCGGTGAGTTGCTTGGCGGTATAGGCCGCGTGCTGGCCGCCCAGACGTGGGAAACGCGCCAGGTTATTGCCAACGCCGTCCGGTGCGTGGCAGCCGGTGCAAGCCGGCATGCCCTGTTCCAGCTTGCCACCGCGGTAAAGTTGCTCGCCCTGAGCGACCAGAGCCGGGTCGGCCATGCCGATGCTCATCTTCTGGCTAGCAAAATAGGCGGCGATGTCCTGGAGATCTTGATCGCTGTATGGATCGAGCATACCGGTCATTTCCAGCACCTTGCGACCAACACCCGGTTCGGCAGTGGGGCTGCTGCCCAACTTGATATCTTGCAGCTGCTTGAACAGATAGTTCGAGCCCTGGCCTGCGAGTTTCGGGAAGTTCGGTGCGGCGCTGTTTCCATCGACACCGTGGCAAGCACCACAGACGGCAACCTTTTCTTTTCCGGCTTCTGCATTTCCAGCCGCGTGGGCGATACCGGTGATGCCAAGGGTCAACAGCAGACTCACGAGTACTTTGTTCATCAGCTCATCCAACTACGGCTAAGGGTTTAAAGGAATCTTATTCGGCAGTCCGACCGCTTAGGGCCATGGCGACGCTCGCTATTAAACGGGGTAACGCCTGATCTGGCGCTCTAGCAATGCCTGGGTCGCCTCCGATCCGTGCCAAAAGCGGCCAACGGAGCAGGCCCCCGGTCTCGTTTTTAGACCAAAGCGCACACAAAATCTGCGGCATTATATACTGGCGCTCCTGAAACGGAAATGAACCATTGCCGCACCCCGCGCACTCACCGGAAACCCCATGCTCCCAAAAAACCCGATTCTAGGCCTCTGCCAGCAAGCCACGTTTATGACCAGTGCCGCCAAGGTCGATCAATGTCCGGCTGACGAGGGCCTGGAAGTCGCTTTCGCCGGTCGCTCGAACGCGGGCAAATCCAGTGCGCTGAACACGCTCACCCATGCCAGTCTCGCCCGCACGTCGAAAACGCCGGGGCGCACCCAGTTACTTAACTTTTTCAGCCTCGACGACCATCACCGCCTGGTCGACCTCCCTGGTTACGGCTATGCAAAAGTGCCGATCCCTCTCAAGCAGCATTGGCAGCGTCATCTGGAAGCTTATCTGAGCAGTCGCGAGAGTCTCGCTGGCGTGTTCCTGATGATGGACATTCGCCATCCACTGACTGAATTCGACCGCATGATGCTCGACTGGTCGAACGCCAGCGAGATGCCGCTGCATATCCTGTTGACCAAGTCGGACAAGCTCGCCTTTGGCGCGGCGAAGAACGCGCTCCTGGCGATCCAGCGCGATATTCGCAAAGGGTGGGGAGACGGTGTCAGCGTCCAGCTGTTCTCGGCACCGAAACGTCAGGGTGTCGAGGAAGCCCAACTGGTACTGGCGCAGCTGCTCGGGATGATCGGGGAAGACGGCGAGGAGCCTGTCAACGAGCCTTCACGAAAAGGCTGAACCTCCGGAAGCGATGCCGCCCGTTCGGACGCAAGGCCAGAACGGGCGGAGCGCACTTACTCGCGATAATCCTCAACCGGTACGCAGGCGCAGAACAGGTTGCGGTCGCCAAATACGTTGTCGACCCGGTTCACCGCTGGCCAATACTTGTGCGCCTGAGTGTGAGCACTCGGTGTCACCCCTTCGGCGATGCTGTACGGACGGTCCCACAGGTTGGTTATGTCGGCCAATGTGTGCGGCGCGCGTACCAGCGGATTGTCCTCTGCAGGCCAGCCACCATCCTGCACCCTGGCGATCTCGGCGCGAATGCTCAGCATCGCTTCGACGAAACGATCCAGCTCAGCTTTCGACTCGCTCTCGGTCGGCTCGATCATCAGCGTGCCGGGCACCGGAAAGGACATGGTCGGCGCATGGAAGCCGTAATCGATCAGTCGCTTGGCGACGTCCTCCTCGGTGATGCCGGTCTGCGCCTTGAGTGGTCGCAGGTCGATGATGCATTCGTGTGCTACGCGGCCGTTACGACCGCTGTAGAGCACCGGGAAGGCGTCCCCAAGACGCATTGCGAGGTAGTTGGCACTTAGAATCGCAACCTCGGTCGCATCGCGCAGCTGCGGGCCCATCATGGCGATATACATCCAGCTGATCGGCAAAATGCTTGCGCTTCCCCAAGGCGCCGCGCTGACCGCGCCATTCTCTGGGTTGGGACCTTGCAGTTCGATAACCGGATGGTTGGAAACGAACGGCTGCAGATGCGCCTTGATGCCGATCGGCCCCATGCCCGGACCGCCGCCGCCGTGCGGGATGCAGAAAGTCTTGTGCAGGTTCATATGCGAGACGTCGGCGCCAATTTCCGCCGGCCGTGCCAGGCCAACCTGGGCATTAAGGTTGGCGCCATCCATGTACACCTGGCCGCCCTGGGCATGGATCGCTTCGCAGATCTCGCGAATCCCCTCTTCGTACACGCCGTGAGTCGATGGGTAGGTGATCATCAGGCACGACAGTTTGTCGCCGGCCTCGGCCGCCTTGCGCTTGAGATCTTCCAGATCGACATTGCCCGCCTTGTCGCACTCGACAATGACGACGCGCATGCTGACCATCTGCGCCGAGGCCGGATTGGTACCGTGGGCAGACGACGGAATCAGGCAGATATCTCGCTGGCCTTCGCCGCGGCTTTCATGATATTTGCGGATCGCCACTAGGCCGGCGTATTCGCCCTGTGCGCCCGAGTTGGGCTGCATGGAGATCGCGTCGAAGCCGGTGATCGCACAGAGCCAGGCCTCCAGCTCGTCAATCATCAGCTTGTAACCCTGAGCCTGTTCCTGCGGGGCGAACGGATGCAGGTTGGCGAATTCCGGCCAGGTGATTGGGATCATCTCGCTGGTGGCGTTCAGCTTCATGGTGCAGGAACCGAGCGGAATCATCGCCTGGTTCAGCGCCAGGTCCTTGTTCTCCAGCTGCTTGAGATAGCGCAGCATCTCGGTTTCGCTGTGGTGGCTATTGAACACCGGGTGCGCCAGGTAGCCGCTGCTGCGTTGCAGCGCCGCCGGGATACCGCTGGTGATTTCGCCGGCATCCAACGTCGCCACCTTCAACCCGTGATCTGCTCCAACGAAGATCGTCAGCAGCTGCTCGACGGTCTGCTCGTTGCACGTCTCGTCGAGGCTAACGCCCAGCTTGCCGCGACCGAGAATGCGCAGGTTGATCCGAGCGGCACGTGCGCTTTCGAGTATCGCAGTCTGCGCGCCGCCAACCTCCAGGCTGAGGGTGTCGAAGAAGTGCTGGTTGAGGCGCTTGATGCCATTCTTTTCCAGCGCGCTGGCCAGAATCGAGGTCAGTCGATGGGTACGCTGGGCAATGCGCTTTAGCCCTTCAGGGCCGTGGTAGACCGCAA
Source organism: Stutzerimonas stutzeri SDM-LAC (assembly GCF_000235745.1). Lineage (GTDB taxonomy): Bacteria > Pseudomonadota > Gammaproteobacteria > Pseudomonadales > Pseudomonadaceae > Stutzerimonas > Stutzerimonas stutzeri_H. Next base: position 14,598 of record NZ_AGSX01000148.1, read on the forward strand.
AGCAACTGGCGATATTGGCCAACAGCACCTGCGCGGTACAGATGTTCGAATTGGCCTTTTCGCGACGGATATGTTGCTCGCGCGTTTGCAGTGCCATGCGTAGCGCCGTGTTGCCTCGGGCATCCTTGGATACGCCAATGATGCGGCCGGGCATGGCGCGCTTGAAGGCATCGCGGGTAGCGAAATAGGCCGCATGCGGACCACCGTAGCCCATCGGCACACCGAAACGCTGAGTCGAACCGAGCACCACATCCGCACCGAGCTCGCCGGGCGGAGTCAGCAGCAGCAGGCTAAGCAGGTCAGCCGCAACGCAGGCCAGCGCTCGCTGGGCATGCAGCGCCTCGATCGCAGGGCGCAGATCGCGAATTTCACCGTGGGTATCGGGGTACTGCAGCAGTGCGCCGAAGACGTCCTGCGCCGCAATATCCTCAAGCGCACCGACCACTAGCTCAAAACCAAAGGCTTCGGCACGCGTCCGCACCACTGAGAGCGTCTGCGGATGACAGTTCTCATCGACGAAGAAGCAGTTGCTTTTGCTCTTGGCCATGCGCCGCGCCAGAGTCATGGCTTCTGCTGCTGCAGTCGCTTCATCGAGCAGCGAGGCGTTGGCCAGGTCGAGACCGGTGAGGTCGATGGTCAACTGTTGGAAATTCAACAGCGCTTCCAGCCGCCCCTGGGCAATCTCCGGCTGATAGGGCGTATAAGCGGTGTACCAACCCGGATTCTCCAGCACGTTGCGCAGGATTACCGGCGGCGTGATGGTGCCGTGGTAACCCATGCCGATCAGGCTGGTCCACAGCTGGTTCTGTTCCGCATAGCCACGCAGGCGCGCCAGTGCTTCCTGCTCGTCCAGCGCCGCCGGCAGTGCCAGGTCGTCCTGCAGACGAATCGCCGGCGGCACGGTCTGCTTGATCAACTCTTCGCGGCTGGACAAGCCGAGCGCTTCGAGCATGGCCTGCTGTTCAGTCGCATCAGGGCCGAGATGACGACGCAAAAAGGCGTCAGGTTGCTGGAGCTGGGAAAGGCGCGGCACTTGAGACATCACTGCTTCTCTCGGAAGATAAAAGCCCCGGCATATCGGACTGCTGTGAAAAACGTTGCTCGATTTTCACAGGTCTGCGTTGCGGGGCTTTTGAGTTGGAACGCTTAGGCTTCGGCGGCGCAGGCGGCTTTGTAGCCCTCTGCGTCGAGCAGATTTTCCAGTTGCGAGGCGTCGCTCGGTTGAAGCCGGAAGAACCAGCTGCCATAAGGTTCGCTGTTGACGCCTTCCGGCGAATCCGTGAGCTGTTCGTTGATCGCGACCACTTCTCCGGAAATTGGCGCATAGATATCCGAAGCGGCCTTCACTGACTCCACCACACCCGCTTGTTGCCCGGCGGTCAGCTGCTGGCCGACCTCTGGCAGCTCCACATACACCACGTCACCCAGGGCTTCCTGGGCATGATCGGAGATACCAACGCTCACACTTCCGTCGGCTTCGAGACGAGCCCACTCGTGGCTGGCGGCGTAACGCAGATCGCTGGGGATGTCGCTCATTCGTATGTCCTCAAAAAGCTGTCGGTTTGCGTGCGTAGCAAGCTCTGCGGCCCGCCACTGGATAGCAGTTGGCCGAATTTACACCAGTACTTTGCCGTGACGCACGAAAGTCGGCTGCACCACACGCACGGGATACCACTTACCACGAATTTCCACCTCGGCCCGGTCACCCGCCCCGGCAGGAACACGCGCCAGCGCGATGGCTTTGCCAAGCGTAGGCGAAAAACTGCCGCTGGTGATTTCGCCCTCGCCCAAGCCGTTGATGCGAACGGTCTGATGGGCACGCAGAACGCCACGCTCTTCGAGCACTAGCCCTACCAGTTTCGGCAGATCGCTTTGCGCCTTCTGAGCCTCCAGCTCGGCGCGACCTATAAAGTCACGCTCGGCTGGCTCCCATGCCACGGTCCAGGCCATGTTGGCCTGCAGCGGGGAGACGTCCTCGGTCATATCCTGGCCGTACAAATTCAGCCCAGCCTCCAGTCGTAGCGTGTCACGGGCGCCCAGTCCGATGGGTGAAATTCCGGCACCGACCAGTTCGCTGAGAAAATCCGGAGCTTGCTCGGCAGGCAGGATGATTTCCAAGCCGTCCTCGCCGGTATAGCCCGTGCGACCGATGAACCAATCGCCGACGGCGCGACCGTGAAACGGCTTGAGCTCATGAATCAACGCAGCTCGGGCCTGGTTGACCAGTTCCGCGGTGCGCACCCGCGCGTGGGGACCCTGGATCGCCAGCATCGCCAGCTCGGGACGCTCGGTCACATCCACAGCAAACCCCTCGGTCTGCGCTTGCATCCAGGCCAGATCCTTGTCGCGGGTGCTGGCGTTGACCACCAGGCGATAGCCCCAGTCAGTGAGGTAGACGATCAGGTCATCGACCACGCCGCCGCGCTCGTTGAGCATCGCTGAATAAAGTGCTTTGCCCACCTGTCCGAGGCGGCCAACATCGTTGGCCAGCAGGCGCTGGAGATAGGCTTTGGCATCCGCTCCTTCGACATCGACGACCGTCATGTGGGAGACGTCAAACACGCCACAATCACGTCGCACCTGATGATGTTCTTCAACCTGGGAGCCGTAATGCAGCGGCATGTCCCAGCCACCGAAGTCGACCATCTTGGCGCCAAGTGCAAGGTGCTGATCGTAGAGGGGAGTACGCTGACCCATGGGTTTCTCCTTCCGGGCAGGTCGCCGAAGCGGCGTGGGTAGAGCTTATTAGGGCCGAGCAACAGGCCCGACGTTTTTTGGATGGCGCGCATTGTAGCCCCAAGGCCGTGGTAGGTCACGGTGAGGCGATGGAGCGCTCAACCAACTCGCCGTGCAGAGCGGCGGATCAACAGGATGACCGGCAACAGTCCAACCAGTACCAGCGTCAGTGCCGGCAAGGCCGCACGCGCCCACTCGCCTTCGCTGGTCATCTCAAAGATCCGCACCGACAGCGTGTCCCAACCGAACGGCCTCATCAGCAACGTGGCCGGCATTTCCTTGAGCACATCGACGAAGACCAACAATGCGGCGCTCAGCGTGCCGGGCAGCAGCAGCGGCAAATAGACACGGAAGAACAATGCCGGCCCGCCGACACCCAGGCTGCGCGACGCTTGCGGCAGAGAGGGCCGGATGCGTGCCAGCGCGCTTTCCAGCGGGCCGAACGCTACCGCCATGAAGCGAATCAGATAAGCCAGCAGCAAGGCACCGAGACTTCCGAGCAGGATCGGCTTTTCCGCCCCTCCGAGCCAGCCGGACAACGGAACCACCAGTTCGCGATCCAGGTAGCTGAACGCGAGCATGATCGACACGGCCAACACCGACCCCGGCAGGGCGTAACCCAGGTTCGCCAAGCCTACGGCCATTTTTATCGGACGCAGCGGTGCCTGACGTCGCGCAAAAGCCAGCAACAGCGCCACGGTGACCGTGATCAGCGCCGCCAGTCCACCCAGGTAGAGCGTGTGCAGGATCAAGCCGGTGTAGCGCTCATCGAGATCAAAGCGACCACGCTGCCAGAGCCAAACCAGCAACTGCAGCACGGGTATGACAAAGGCGCAGAGAAACACCAGCCCACACCAGCTGCTTGCGGCCAGAGCCTTGAAACCGCGGAGGCGATAAAGGACCGCCGAGCGCGCCCGGTCGTTCGCCGGCCTGGCCGCACCGCGCGCGCGCCGCTCGCCGTAGAGCACCAGCATCACCGCCAACAACAACAAACTGGCCAGTTGGGTCGCGCTGGTGAGACTGAAAAACCCATACCAGGTCTTGTAGATAGCCGTGGTGAACGTATCGAAATTGAACACCGCCACGGCACCGAAATCGGCCAGTGTTTCCATCAGCGCCAAGGCCAAGCCAGCGCCGATAGCTGGCCGCGCCATCGGCAATGCGACACTCCAGAACGCCTTCCAGGGCGATTTACCCAGGACTCGCGCCGCTTCCATCAGACCCTTGCCCTGGGCAATGAAGGCTGAGCGGGCAAGCAGATAGACGTACGGATAGAAAACCAGCACCAGCACGGTGATGACACCGCCGGTGGAGCGGACCCGCGGAAAGCGCACCCCATTGCCAAACCACTCGCGAGCCAGCGTCTGCACCGGCCCGGCGAAATCGAGCAGCCCGATGAAGACGAACGCCAGTACATAGGCGGGAATGGCAAACGGCAGCATCAGCGCCCAATCCAGCCAGCGCCGCCCTGGAAACTCGCAGAGGGAGGTCAGCCAGGCGAGGCTGACTCCGAGCACGGTTACACCCACCGAAACGCCCAGCACCAGCGTTAGCGTATTGCCCAGCAGACGCGGCATCTGGGTCTGCCAGAGGTGCGACCAGATACCGGTATCGATATCGCTCCAACTGAACAGCAGGACGCTCAGCGGCAGCAATACCAGCGCGGCAACTGCGAAAGTGATGGGATACCAACGGCGCTCGACGGGGTGGGACACGCAAGCCTCAAAAGCAAAAAAGACAACGCCCCCGGTATGCGGGGGCGTCGATTATAGCCGTAGCTGCAAACTGCAAAGCCAGGCATTCAGAAGTGCACGGAGCCTGCCTGGCTGTCTAGGCTGCCAGCCGATAGCGGCTTATCGCCAACCGGCGCGGTCCATCAGCATGATCGCTTCAGCCTGACGCTTACCGGCAACTTCGACCGGAATGGTGTCCGCCTTGAAATCACCCCAGGCAGAGACCTCAACGGAAGACTTCACCTCGGGGTTCGCCGGGAATTCCATATTGATATCGGCAAAGATGCTCTGCGCTTCGGGGGTGGTCATCCATTCGACCAGCTTGCGTGCAGCCTCGGGGTGCGGCGCGTGCTTGGTCAGGCCGATACCCGACAGGTTGACGTGCACGCCACGACCGTCCTGATTCGGCCAGAACAGCTTGGCTTTCAGATCAGGGTTTTGCGCATGCAGGCGCCCGTAGTAGTAGGTATTGACGATACCCACGTCACACTGGCCGGCATCGATTGCCTGAATCAACGCAGTGTCATCGGCAAACACGTCTGTCGCCAGGTTGTTGACCCAACCCTTGATGATTTCTTCAGTCTTCTCGGCGCCGTGGGTTTCGATCAGCGTGGCGGTCAGAGACTGGTTGTATACCTTCTTGCTGGTCCGCAGGCACAGACGGCCTTCCCAGTTCTTGTCGGCCAGGGCTTCGTAGGTCGTCAGCTCGCCCTCTTCGACACGCTCCGGCGAGTAGACAATGGTCCGCGCCCGCAACGACAAACCCGTCCAGCCGTCGGTAGAAGAGCGGTACTGCGAAGGGATGTTGTCGTTCACTACCGCCGAGTTCATCGGCTGCAGGATACCCATCTGTTCGGCCTGCCAGAGGTTACCGCCGTCGACCGTCAGGAGCAGGTCCGCCGGCGTGTTTTCGCCTTCCGCCTTGATGCGGGCCATCAGCGGCGCTTCCTTGTCGGTGATGAACTTGACGTCAACGCCCGTCTTGACCGTGTAGGCATCGAAAACCGGCTTGATCAACTCATCGATCCGCGAAGAGTAGACCACTACTTCCTCGGCAGCCTGTACAGCACTCGACACCGCGGTGAGCGCGAGAACGGCGAGTAAACCTTTGCTTGCCTGCATGGATCAGCCTCTTAGAAATAGTTCAAGAGGCTGAATAGTAGTGAATGTCATTTACTTTCTCAACGCGACAATTTGCGCATCCATCAATGGCAAAGCCAGCAACCGATCGATCAGAGCCGAGCCAGGTCCGGCACATCTCCGCTCAAACCCAGCGCCTGGCGAACGAACAGCGCTTTGGCTGCCGGCAGTGACTGAACGCCCTTGAGGCCCGCGTTGCGTAACCAACGCAGCGGCAGTGGGTCGGCCTGGAACAAGCGCTCGAATCCCTCCATTGTCGCCATCATGGCCAGATTATGTGGCATCCGCCGCCGCTCGAAACGCCCTAACACCCGCGGATCGCCCAGCCCGGCACCGCGCGCAACAGCGGCCTGCAACACTTCTGCAAGCACCGCTGCGTCGAGCAACCCAAGGTTCACGCCCTGCCCGGCCAATGGATGAATGGTATGTGCCGCATCACCAACCAATGCCAGGCCGGGTTGCACATAACGCTTGGCATGGCGTTGGCGCAGCGGGATGCACAGCCGCGGATCGGCCTCGACGATTTCGCCCAGGCGGTATTCGAAGGCGCGTCCAAGGGCCTGGCGGAACGCAGCATCGTCCAGCGTCATCAGCCGTTGTGCCTCGGCCTCGGTGACCGACCAGACGATCGAGCACCAATGCCTGTCGCCCTCCCGCTGCAACGGCAGAAATGCCAGTGGCCCTTCGTCGGTGAAACGCTGCCATGCAGCCTGCTGGTTCGGCTCGGCACAGCGCACGCTGGTGACTATGGCGTGATGCAGATAATCCCATTCGCGGGTTTCGCAGCCGGCCAACTGGCGGACTGTAGAGTTGGCACCGTCGGCTGCGACTACAAGGCCGGCGCTCAGTTGCTGCCCGTCAGCCAGTGTCAGCGCCCATCCGCCCTCGCGTTGCTGCAGTCGCTCAAGACGCGCATTGCCCATGAGTTCTACCCCACCGCGGGCCTTCAGCGCCTCCAGCAGAGCATCCTGCACGACCCGATTCTCGACGATGTGCCCAAGCACACCGGCATGCACCGCCGCGGCCGAAAAATCGATCTGACCGGTGCCGGAGCCATCCCAAACATGCATGTCGAGATAGGGGCTGGCGCGTCGGCTGACAATTCCCGGCCAAGCCCCCACACGCTGGAGAATCCGTTGGCTGGCAGCTGACAATGCACTTACGCGAGGCTCGAAAGCATCCGATGCTTCGAACGGCTGCACTTGCAGCGGGCCGCCGTCGACCAGTTTTATGGTCAGGCCAGTATCCTGCAGCGCCAGGGCCAAGGTACTGCCAACCATCCCCGCTCCAACGATGATGACGTCCGCTTGCATTAACTGCTCTCCTGTTCGCCTAGCCTGCCTATCTGGTAGGTCCGCTCGCCTGCGCTGACGCGCTCGGGCATCGTGCCTTACGGCTCAGCATGGCCGCAGCTGGTTGGAATACTAGTGTTCCGGCATGCCATGCTTGTCGAGACGGCGCATTAGACACGCCTAGCGCTCGCGTACGCCCATTCCCATCGCCTGCCGTGCAAACCAGGCCTTGGCAGGGGGCAGCAGATCCAGCCCCAGCAACCCGAGATTTCGTCCGGTAATGGAAAGGCGCGCCGAATCGCCAAACAACTGGGTCAATTTGTCGGAAAAACCCACAGTGAGCCACTGATCCGAACGCTGCTGCCGATGGTAAGCCTGCAGCACGCCCAGGTTGCCCAGCGGCGCCGAACTGCTCAACAGCGCGGCCGCCAGGGCCTCGGTGTCGCGTAGGGACAGGTTGTAACCCTGCCCGGCGATAGGGTGCAAGCTGTGCGCAGCATTACCCAGCACCACCAGACCAGAGCGCACCTGCTCTTGCGCCTCGATCAGCACAAGCGGATAGAGGTGCCGCGCGCCAACCTGCTGGAAACCACCGAGCCGATAGCCGAATGCTTGCTGCAGCTCGTCCAGAAACTCCGCTTCAGGAGCCGCCGCAAGCCGCGCCGCATCCCGCTCCGCGCGCGTCCAAACCAAGGCGCAGCGATTGTCCGGCAGCGGCAACAAGGCCATCGGCCCGTCATCGGTGAAGCGCTCGAACGCGCGCCCGCCGTGAGGCGTGCCGGGCGTAACGTTGGCGATCAACGCCGTCTGCTCATAAGGGGATTGCTTGATCTCGATACCGAGCTGCTCGCGTAGCCCCGAACGGCCACCATCGGCCAGAACCGCGAGGCTGCAGTCGAGCGTCAGACCATCAGTCAGCGACAGCTGATAGCCGCCCGCCACGGCTCGCATGCGCTCGACTTCGGCGGGGCAGTGACGAATCACCACATCATCATCATCGAGTGCCTGCCAGAGGCAATGACCGATCCAGGCGTTTTCCACAACGTAGCCCAGCGCTGGCACCTGCTGACTGGCTGCATCGAGCCGGGTGACACCTGCGCGACCACGGTCGGAGACATGAATATCGGTGATCGGCTCTGCACGCTCGGCAATTTGATCCCATACGCCCAAGCGCTGATAGATAAGCCGGGTCCCGTAGGACAACGCAGTGGAACGTGCATCGTAGCTGGGTTGGTAGTCGTTGCCCGGCTCGAACGGCTCAATCAGCTCAATCGTCCAACCGCGCGCTTTCGCGCCACGTTGCAGGGCCAACGCCAAACTGGCACCAACCAGCCCGCCTCCAATGATCGCCAGCGCAGCCATCTACGCGACCTCGACGGAAGCCGCCATCAAAGCCTCGATCTCGGCGACGGTCTTGGGCACGCCGCCAGTGAGGATTTCACAACCGTTGCGAGTCACCACCACGTCATCTTCGATGCGCACGCCGATGCCGCGCCACTTCTTCGCTACGTCCTGATTGTCAGACGCGATATAGATGCCCGGTTCGACGGTCATTGCCATGCCTGGCTCGAGCACGCGCCATTCACCGCCAACCTTGTAGTCGCCAACGTCATGCACGTCCATTCCCAGCCAGTGACCGGCACGATGCATATAGAAAGGTTTGTAGGCTTCTGCACTAATCAATTCATCGACGTCACCCTGGAGCAACCCCAGTTCAACCAGCCCGGCCGTAATAACCCGCACGGTCGCCTCGTGGGCCTCGTTCCAGTGCTTACCGGGTGCGATGTGCTTGAAGGCTTCTTCATTAGCCGCCAGCACCAGCTCGTAAATCGCTTTCTGTTCGGGCGAGAAGCGGCCGTTGACCGGAAAAGTTCGGGTGATGTCACTGGCGTAGCAGTCGATTTCACAACCGGCGTCGATCAGCACCACGTCACCATCCTTGAGTACGGCATCGTTCTCGCGGTAATGCAGAATGCAGGCGTTTTTGCCGGCCGCGACAATTGACCCATAGGCAGGCATTTTCGCCCCGCCCTTGCGAAACTCATAATCGAGTTCAGCTTCCAGGTGGTATTCGTAGAGCCCCGGCCGACTGGCTTGCATGGCACGGATGTGGGCACGTGCAGAAATCTCGGCCGCCTGCTTCATCACCTTCACTTCGTTCGCCGACTTGTACAGGCGCAGGTCGTGCAGCAGGTGATCAAGCGCGACAAACTCATTCGGCGGCTGCGCGCCCTGGCGAGCCTTGGAGCGAATGGTATTGATCCACTCCATTAAACGATGATCGAACTCCTGATTGCTGCCGATGGCGTAATAGACGCGCGAGCGCCCCTCGATCAGTCCGGGAAGAATGTCGTCGATATCGCCGATGGGAAAGGCATCGTCAGCGCCGTACTCGGCGATCGCGCCGTCCTGGCCCGCGCGCAGGCCATCCCACAATTCCCGTGCAGGATCACGCTCCCGACAGAACAGAACGTATTCGCCGTGTTCCCGGCCCGGAATCAGCGCAATAACAGCCTCAGGCTCGGGAAATCCCGATAGATACTGAAAATCACTGTCCTGTCGGTAGATATGCTCGACGTCTCGATTACGGATGTACATCGGCGCTGCCGGCAGAATGGCAATGCTGTTGGGCTCCATCTCCGCCATCAGCGCCTTGCGCCGGCGAACGTATTCGGTCCTGGGAATGCGGGTCATGGACAGACGGTCCTCAATGCAGGGAGGGCTTGGGTGTCGGCGGCACGGGCTTGGCGCACTCGGTGAACAACAGCAAGGGCGCGACGCGTAGATATTCCATGACTTCCATGTAGTCGCTTTCGCCGTCCTCGGACTCGTCCAGCGAATCCTGTATCTGCGCTATGGCGGCCATATCCTGCAGAACTTCGACGGCCTCGCCGCTCAGCGCACGGTCACCGGCGATCAGTCCGAAGCCGGCCAGGAAGCTCTGGCACCACTGCCCCAGCGCGAGTGCGCGTTCGGCAAGCGGTGCATCATCGGAGGGCAGCAGCAGCACAATGGCAATGTCATCGCCGGCGAGTTCGCCTTTGACCATTTCCTGAAGTCCGAGGAGCGCTTGGCGCACCGGCTCGTCAGGTTCAGCGCCAAGCAGCTCGACCGCATCGATCAGCCAGGATTCGGCGTCGAAGCCAGCGCCGGCGCAACTGCGCCCGAGCAAAAGGCCATGCAGCTCGGCGGGTGTGACGGGTTGGGCACTGCTGGCCAGCAATGTAGCGAAAGCAGCGTAAGGCGAGTTCTGAATGGGCATTGGTAGCTAGGCGCGCAGAGGCGCTAATGTCTAGAATGAAGGCCTTGTATCCTAGCATCGGCATACGAGCCAAGACCATCGAAGCCGGCCCACCCAGCCCTCGCGCCATTGACCCGGGAATCCCATGGAAGACGCCGACCTGCAATTGCTGACCGCCAAGCTGGAGCAGTTGATTCAGCGCACCGAGCAACTCAAGGCACAGAATCGTCTCCTGCGCCAGAGTGAGCAGGCGTGGCGCGAGGAGCGCGCCCATCTGATTGAAAAGAACGAAATGGCCCGTGTGAAGGTCGAATCAATGATTTCGCGCCTGAAAGCCCTGGAGCAGGACTCATGACCCAGCCGAACACCGTTACCGTGCACATTATGGACAAGGAATATTGTATTTCCTGCCCGTCCGAAGAGCGCAGCAATCTCGAAGGTGCCGCGCATTATCTGGACCGCAAAATGCGCGAGATCCGCAGCAGCGGCAAAGTCATCGGCGCCGATCGCGTTGCGGTCATGGCTGCGTTAAATATCACTCACGAACTGCTGCACAAGCATGACCGCCTGGATGCCGAAGCAAACAGCGCGCGCGAGCACGTTCGCACCTTGCTGGAAAGGGTCGACAGCGCCCTGGCCGCCGATCCAAACCCTTCCGGCAACTGATGAACGGCAGGCAGATTGCGTTATAATCCCGCCCACTCCCTGGCATGTTCGCCAGTCGGCGATGACCCTCTCCCGATAAGCAACACCATGGAGGCTACACGTAGTGCCGGTGTGCATGTCCGCCTGACGGAAAGCCTTAAGGTACTCTGTAGTCGCCACCTTGAACTCTCGGGTTCAAGGGCCTACGCGGGCAGCGGCATGCTGGGGAGCCTCATCTTATGATCGTAGCCGAAGGCCTTTCGCGCCCGGCGCTGCGACGCCAACTGCGCCAGGCGCGCCGCAAGCTGTCTCCGACCCAGCAGCGTCGGGCAGCACTAGACCTCTACCGACAACTTGCCCAGCACCCGATCTTTCGTCGTGCTCGTCATATCGCCCTGTACTTGCCGAATGATGGCGAGATCGACCCTCGCCCGTTAATGCTTGAAGCACAGCGACGAGGCAAGGCGACCTACCTGCCGGTCGTCAACGCCTGGCCGCCGACACGCATGGTCTTTCAACGAATCATGCCAAAGCAACGACTGAAGCCGAATCGCTTTGGTATCGCAGAGCCCGTGTTTCACCCGGCAAGGCAGCGACGCATCTGGACGCTTGATCTTGTGCTAATGCCTTTGGTGGGGTTTGACGAAAGCGGCGGACGCCTGGGCATGGGCGGCGGATTTTACGATCGCAGCCTGGCATATCGCAGCAGGCGCAAAAATTGTCACAAACCGACGCTATTAGGGCTAGCTCACGAGTGCCAGAAGGTCGATCGTCTTCCTTTGGCCAGCTGGGATGTCCGCCTGCAGGCTACGGTGACAGATGAAGGTTGGTATGCGAACCAAGCGGGACAGAAGGAAAACGGATAGGAATAAGCGAACGCATCAGAGCGTGGTAGCAGGCCGCATCCGTGCGGCGAATCAGCTCAGCGCTGAAGTTGTTGCGAGTGACTGACCGGAACTGCCGAAGAGATGTCGTCCGGTCGTTCCCACAATCCTTGGGTATAGCCTGTAGTCACCACGCCGAGACCGAAAATCAGCACCAGGACCCAAAGAATATCTGGTTTACGTTTCATAGTTTTCGCCTCCCCCTGCCAGGCGAATAATCGTTCGTCGAGTCAGTATCGTTGTGGTTTTCAGACTCAACACGGCCAACCTCAAGCGCGGCATTCTCCGTCATGCCTCGGCCCAGCGCAAACCAGCGCTGCGACCGACTGTCGGGGATTTCGCGTTCGAGAACCCTTCCAAGCAAATTGCAGAGAGCAAAGATCATGCCGTACTGGCTGATGAAGTCCGAGCCGGACGAATTTTCCATCCAAGACCTGGAGAAACTTGGCAGGAGTCGCTGGGATGGTGTGCGTAATTACCAGGCACGCAATTTCATGCGACAGATGGCCGTCGGGGATGGCTTCTTCTTTTACCATTCCAGCTGCGCCACGCCCGGCATTGCTGGCATCGGCCGTATCGCAAGCACTGCCTACCCCGACCCGACTGCAACGGACCCCGATAGCCCCTATTTCGATCCCCGGACCCACGGCGGGACCAATCCTTGGAGTGCGGTCGATGTCGACTTCGTCGAGTGCCTGCGATCCGTCATCGCGCTGCCTCGATTGAAAGCAGAACCGGCGCTCGTGCAGATACCGCTGGTGCAGAGGGGCAGCCGGCTCTCGGTGATGCCTGTCAACGAAGACGAATGGCACGCGATACTGGCCATGCGCTGAGACGGCCCCGTGCTAGCGGGTCCAGCTCATTGCACGATCAGATTGTTGAACAGCAGATCGTCCACTAGTGGCTGGCCTTCTTCCTGAGTCAGAACCGCCTGCACCTGCTTGAGCGCCTCCTGACGCAGCGCCTCCTTGGCTTCGACCGTGCCGATGCTGGCATCGGTCTGCTGTGAAAACAGCGTGACCAGCTGGTTGCGAATCAACGGCTCGTGGTGTTTGACCTTCGCCTCCGCCTCAGCCCCACTGACACGCAGCGCAATGTCGGCCTTGTAATACTTCAGCCGACCTTCCGAACCGTAGTTACCCACCAGCGCAGGTACCAGGGCGTAATAGATGGTTTTCTTAGCAGCAGCGTCGGTATCAGACGTTTCGGCAACAACCGGCAGAGCCATAACCAGAACGAACAACAGACAGAAAATACGTTTCACAAGACAGCTCCGAACGTTACGACCCCCAGCATAACCAGTGTCGGGCACGGACCCAAGCCCGGCCTTATGGCCTGCCATCAGGGCGGACCATGCTTGTTGCGCCCGACGGGCAGGCTCCTAGACTGACCGAAGCGCAATAGCGGCCTTGGCCCCATTCCCAACAACAAAGGTAACCCGATGAAAGCTGTCCTGTGCAAAGCGTTCGGCCCGGCCGAAAATCTCGTCATCGAAGAAATCGACGGCCCGCAGATCAAGAAGAGTGAAGTGCTGCTCGACGTGCATGCCGCGGGCGTTAACTTTCCGGACACTTTGATGATCGAAGGGAAGTATCAGTTCAAGCCGCCCTTCCCGTTCTCCCCAGGCGGCGAAGCTGCAGGCGTCGTCGCTGCAGTTGGCGAAAATATCACGCACCTGAAGACAGGCGACCGAGTCATGGGGCTGACCGGCTGGGGCAGCTTTGCCGAGCAGGTTGCGGTACCTGGGGACAGCGTCCTGCCGATTCCTCCGACGATGGATTTCGATACCGCCGCCGCCTTCAGCATGACCTACGGCACCTCGATGCATGCGCTGAAACAACGCGCCAACCTGCAGCCAGGCGAAACCTTGCTGGTGCTGGGCGCCTCGGGCGGCGTTGGGCTGGCCGCCGTGGAGATTGGCAAGGCGATGGGAGCAAAGGTGATCGCAGCAGCCTCCACAGCCGAAAAACTTGAGGTTGCCAGGCAGGCAGGCGCCGATGAGCTGATCAACTACACCGAGACCAGCCTCAAGGAGCGCTTGAAGGAACTCACTGCGGGCCAGGGCGTGGATGTGATTTACGACCCGGTAGGCGGCCAGCTGTTCGAAGAGGCATTCCGTAGCATCGCCTGGAACGGCCGCATGCTCGTAGTCGGCTTCGCCGCTGGAGAGATCCCATCGCTGCCAGCCAACCTGCCGCTGCTCAAGGGCGCGTCACTGATCGGGGTGTTCTGGGGCAGCTTCGCCCGACGCCAGCCGCATGACAACGCCGCCAACTTCAAGCAGCTGTTCGCCTGGCACGCCGAGGGCAAGCTCAAACCGCTGGTGTCGCAGACCTTCGCGCTTGAAAAGGCCGCAGACGCGATCACTACGCTGGCGCAGCGCAAGGCGGTCGGCAAGCTGGTGGTAAAAGTGCGCTAGGCGCGGTCGAGCCACTACCCGCGGG
>NZ_AGSX01000147.1 GCF_000235745.1 Stutzerimonas stutzeri SDM-LAC
GCGCAGCGATAGGCCGCGAGCCAGGGTTCGAGCAGCTCGGCGGCATTGGCCAGCGGCCCGAGCTGCCAGTCACCGGCCGGTGAAAGCATCAGGCTGTGGCGCTCGATGCCGGGCGTGGCGCACAGGTTGAGCAGCAAGTGGCGCAGCCAGAACGGCGGCAGATCCCATTCGCCCAGCTTGCCGAGCTTCCAGCCGAACAGCCCGGCCGGGGTCACGCCGTCCAGCCAGCCATGAACGCGCACACCGGCCAGGGTGATGTCCACCGGCTGCGGCTCGGGCACCGCGTCCGGGCGCAGTTCGAATAGCCGCGGCGCAAAGGCACGCACCGGGCCGCGCAGCTTGCCCCACAGCGCCTGGCCCAATTCGCCGGAGGGCAGCCAACCGGCGGCGCAGGCCATGCGCCGCTCGTCTTCATCGCTCCAGCCGTGCTCCATAGCCTGCAGCGACAGGCGGCGCAGGCCGTTCCAGGCCGGCATTTCCAGGTCGAAGGGCTCGTCGCTGGCGAGCGATTCCTGGTCGTCGGCCAGGCGCAGACCGAGACGCTGTTCGAGCAGGAAGCGCGCCGGATGACGGAAGCACTGCAACAGCTGCGACGGCTCGACGGTCAGCCAGGCCTCGTCCGGCTCGGCAAGCAGGCTGGCGAACGGCTGCGGCTGGGTCTGCGGCGGCTCGGCGAGGCGCTGGGCGGCGCGAAACCAGGGCAGCGAGAAGCCGGCGCAAGGCGCATCGCGGAAATTGCGTGGCGAAAACGGCTGCAACGGGTGGGCGACAAGGATCTTCTGGCTGACCGTCTTGGCCGCGGGCTCGTCAGCACTCCCAGATACCGGATCAGCAGGCGGCAGCGTGGCGGTCATGTCGACGGCTTCGAGTACCTCACTGAGCAGCACCGAAGGCGGCAGCACGGCGTTGTCGCGCGGGTCGCGGCCGACATAGGACAGGTACAGCGCTTCGCGCGCCGACAGCAGCGTTTCCAACAGCAGATAGCGGTCGTCGAGGCGCCGCGCCCGGTCGCCACGGCGCGGGTGGCGGCCGATCAGGTCGAAGCCCGACGGCGGCGTGCGCCGCGGAAAGGCGCCATCGTCCAGGCCCAGCAGGCAGACCACGCGAAACGGCAGGCTGCGCATCGGCACCATGGTGCAGAAGGTCACCGCGCCGGTGAGAAAGCCCGAGGCGCCACCGCCCTGCTGCAGCGCGGCGCTGAGCTGCTGATGCACCAGCTCCAGGTCGATGGGCCGGGTCAGGTCGGCCGCCTGGGCCTGTTCGCGCAACGCCGCACAGGCCTGGGAGAGCAAGAGCAACGTGTCGCCGGCTTCGCGCTCGTCGAACAGGGTGTCGATCAGGATTTGCAGGTCATCGGCCCATGCGGCCAACGGTCGTGGTCGCGCCAGCTGATCGGCGAGGTTGCCGAGGCGCTCGACAAACTCCACCACGCGACCAAGCAACTGCCCACGCGCGCCTTCCAGCGCATCCAGTGGCCAGTGTTCGCCGAGCAGTGGCGCGTGGTCGCCCGCCAGTTGCGGCGGCGCGGCAAAGCCCAGCAGTAGGCGGTCCAGCCCCTGGCGCCAGGTAAAGGCCGATTCGTCCGGCAGACCCAGGCGGGCCCGCTGGCTGCCGTCACGGCCCCAGCGCACGCCGGCGTCGCGCAACCAGTCGCGCAGTAGCGGCAGGTCTTCGCTTTCGATGCCGGCG
The DNA here is from genome assembly GCF_000235745.1 of Stutzerimonas stutzeri SDM-LAC. Classification (GTDB taxonomy): domain Bacteria; phylum Pseudomonadota; class Gammaproteobacteria; order Pseudomonadales; family Pseudomonadaceae; genus Stutzerimonas; species Stutzerimonas stutzeri_H. The sequence continues at coordinate 1,690 of NZ_AGSX01000147.1, forward strand.
CGTCGGGCGATGGCCGGCTGCTCCAGCCAGGCGAGGATTTCCTCGGCGGCGAAGCGGCTCTGCGCCAGCATCAGCAACTCGAGAAACGCCTCGATCAGCGGCATTTCGGCGCGCAGGCTGCGGTCGGCGAGGCTGTAGGGAATCCGCGGGCTGCCCTCGCGGGGGGCGAACACGGCTTCGATAAAGGGTGCGTAGCGCTCGATGTCGGGGGTCAGCACCACCACCTGATCAGGCGTTAGCGCCGGGTTGGCGGCGAAACGCGCCAGCAGCTGGTCATGCAGAATCTCCACCTCGCGCAGCGGCGAATGGGCGATATGCACTTCCAGCGAACGGTCGTCCTCGGCCAGCGTGATGCGCTCATCGGGTAGCCGGGTGCGCAGGCGCAGGATGTCGTTTTGCAGCGCGTGCAGCAGGCTGTCGTCACGCAGGTCTTCGTCTTCGGAATACAGGCCGAACTCCTGGCTGCCTTCGCTGGAGGTCAGGCTGAACAAGGAATCGAAGAAATCGCGGCCCTGCTTGCCAAGGCTTGCCAGCAACGGGTGACCCACGTCGAGATACCAATCGTCAGCGCCGGACGGCAGGGGAGCTACTGCGCTCGAGGAGGCTTCGTTAAAACCCGCCTCGGGATGCTCATGTACGGCCTGTACACTCCGCTCCCTCGCCGGGTTTTGCCTCGCCTGCTCTTCGCTCGCGACGCTCCCCAGCCGCCCGGAAGAAGGAAGCTGCCTGGCCAGCTCGCGAATGTCGCGGATCTCGCCCCAGGCCTCGCGGCTCGGGTTGAGTGCGCAGACCACCACGTCGATATGCCGCGCCAGGCCGTCGAGCACGCGCAGGTGGTGCGGTGGCAGGCTGCTGATGCCGAACACCAGCAAGCGCTCGGGCAGGCCGGGCAAGGGCTCGTCGCTGTAGAGGCGTTGCAGCAGGTCGCCGAGCAGCCGTGCGCGGTGCGGGTGGCCGTCGTTGGTCAGCTCGCGCCAGAGCAGCGCTTGCCAAGCTTCGTCGGGCCCGAGGTCGAGGGTTTCGCCGCGCTCCCAGGCGGCCAGCCAGTCGTCGCGGTAGAGCAGGTATTGGTCGAAGACGTCGGCGATCTTCGCCGCCAGCGACAAGCGTCGGCGCTCGTCACCGCCATCGAGGTATTGCGCCAGGCGCGGCGCCAGCTCGAGGTTGGCCGCTTCGCACAGCCAGCCATACAGACGCCAGGTCAGGGTCGTCGGGGAGAACGCCGATTGCTCCGGCAGGCTGCCCAGCACGGTGCGGCTCAGGTCCCAGACGAATTTGGCCGGCAATTGAATCTCCAGCTGCATGGCGATGCCCTGCTTGCGCGCCAGCTCCAGGGTCAGCCAGCGGCCCATGCCCTGGCTCGGCACCACCACCAGCGCCGGGGCAAAGGGGTCGGCGAGCGGCTGGGCCAGCAGGCGTGTAGCCAGTTCGCCGAGGGTTTCGAGGTCAGGAGCATGGTAGAGGCTGAGCATGGGCGGGCGGCTTCGGCTGGATCAGCGGCAGAGGGTAGCAAGTTCCGGCGAGCTCGCGGGATGCGCCCGATTGGCCGATGCACCCTGTCTTTACTTCTTTCGCAGCACGTGACTGCTCCCAGTGACCAATATCAATACCCCGACGGCTCGTAGGATATTCCATGGCAGGCAGTCACCAAGCACCTCCGCAGACTTTCGCCTGCCTCAGGCCTGGAGCACACGATGAAACTGAACAACCGGAACCTGCTGATTCTCACGCTCGGCGCCGCACTCAGCGGCTCTCCGCTCGCCTATGCCGCCACCGATGGCGCACCGGCCAAGGGCTCGGTGGAGCGCAGCCATGCGCGCGAGGCCAGCGCCCTGCTCGACCGCGCCGCCGCTCACTTGCAGGCCAAGGGGCCGGATCAGGCACTGAATGCATTCAAGGACCGTAACGGCGGCTTCGTCGACGGTCAGCACTACCTGTTCGTACTGGACCAGAAAGGCACCATGCTTGCCAGCAACGGCGCATCCCGGGCGCTGGTCGGGCTCAACGTGATGGACCTGAAGGATGCGGCCGGCAAGCCCTTCATTCGCCAGATCGTCGAAGGCGCGAAAACGGCAGACAGCGGCCAGGTCAAGTACCACTGGCTCAACCCCGTCGACAACAAGGTAGAGAACAAGACAAGCCTGTACCGCAAGGTCGGCGACCTCATCCTGGCGGTTGGTTATTACATCCCGCGGTCCTCTGCCGAGCAGGCGCAGAAGATGCTGGATAAAGCCGTGGCGCTGATGAAAAGTTCGGACGAAGCCTCCGCCTACAAGGCCTTTAACGACCCGCAGGGCGGTTTCGTGATGAATGACGAATACGTCTTCGTCATTGGTCTGGATGACGGCAAGTACCGCGCCAGCGGCGCCTCGCCGAACCTGGTGGGCGTCGACGTGCGTGAGATCACCGATGCCGCCGGTACGCCGCTGTTCAAGCAGATGATCGAACTGGCCAAGGACAAGGGCATCGGGAGCGTCGACTATGTCTGGCGCAACCCAGCCACCAATGCGGTGGAGAAAAAGCACACGCTGATTCGTCGGGTCGATGACGTCCTGCTAGGTGTGGGCTACTACTCGCCCAACTGAACGCCACGTGAACCAGCGGCGGGCGTCACGGTTGATGACAATCTGGTGAACGGCCGGCTGCCGGCGACGGTCAACCTTACATAACCCACAGCTCTCTGCCGCGCCAGGCGCAGGCAGCTGTGCCCGTTGACCATCCAAACCGGAGGCCGTGCCTGATGCTGACGCTGTTGCATTTGCTGTCCTCCATCGCGCTGCTGGTGTGGGGTACGCATATCGTGCGTACCGGGATCATGCGGGTGTACGGCTCGCATCTGCGTCGACTGCTCGGCCACAGCATGGCCAACGCACCGATGGCCTTTACCGCCGGGATTGGCGTTACCGCGCTGGTGCAGAGCAGCAACGCGACCGCCTTGCTGGCGATTTCTTTCGTCGCCCAGGGCCTGATGGCGCTGCCTACCGCGCTGGCGATCATGCTCGGCGCCGATGTCGGCACGGCGCTGATGGCGCGAGTGCTGACACTGGATCTGTCATGGCTGTCACCGCTGTTCACCCTGCTAGGGGTCTTTCTTTTTCTATCGCGCAAGCAGACCCGCGCCGGGCAGCTCGGGCGGGTGTTGATCGGCCTCGGCCTGATCATTCTGGCGCTGCAACTGATCGTGACCGCAGCTGCGCCGATCACCGAAGCGCGCGGCATGCAGGTGTTGTTCTCATCGCTGGCCGGCGACACCCTGCTCGCCGTGGTCGTGGGTGCACTGTTTGCAGTGCTCGCGTATTCCAGCCTCGCCGCGGTGCTGCTCACCGCAACCCTGGCCAGCGCTGGATTGATCAGCCTGCCGGTGGCGCTGGGCGTTGTCATTGGCGCCAACGTTGGAAGCGGCGTTCTGGCCTGGCTCAACGCCACGCCGCAGCCGGCGCCAGCCCGCCGGGTAGCGTTGGGCAATCTGCTCTACAAGCTCGCGGGTCTGCTGGCGTTGCCATTTCTACCAATGCTGGTCGAGTGGATGGCGACGCTTGGCTTCGGCGCACAGACGCAAGTCATCGCCTTCCACCTGGCCTACAACTCGCTGCGCTGTTTGCTATTGCTACCCACGGTGGGACTGATGGCCGGGCTCTGCGAGCGGCTGCTACCGGACCGTCCGCAGGACAATGGCATCGCACAACCGCGCCATCTCGACCCCACTGCGCTGGATACGCCAACCCTCGCCCTGGCCAATGCGACGCGCGAAACCCTGCGCATTGGCGACCTGGTGGAAACGATGCTGGCGCGCCTGCTCGAAGCACTGCGCGAGGATCGACCGGAGCCCGGCGAGGATATCCGCCGGCTGGATGATGACGTGGATGCCCTGTACAGCGGGGTCAAGCTCTACCTGGCACGGATGCCGCGTGACGATCTGGCCGAACAGGAGAGCCGACGCTGGGCGGAGATCATCGAACTGGCGATCAATCTGGAGCAGGCTGGCGACATCATCGAGCACATGCTGGGCAAGGTGCAGAACCTCAAGATTTCCAAACGCCGCTCGTTCTCCGACAGTGGACTGGATGAGCTCAGCCAGTTGCACGCACTGCTCAGCGCCAACCTGGGCCTGGGCCTGTCGGTCTTCCTGTCTGGCGACTCACACAGCGCCCGCCAACTGCTGCAGCAGAAGCGCCAGTTCCGAAAGCTCGAACGCGAGTTGGCCCATGCCCATGTCCACCGCCTGCACCAGCAGGTGGTGGAAAGTATCGAAACCAGCGCTGCACACCTGGAGCTGATCGCCGACATGAAACGCCTGAACTCTTTGTTCTGCAGCGCCGCCTATGCGGCGCTGGAAGGCTCCAGCAATGGCAAACAACGCGCCGCTGGCGAGGCTTCGACTGCGCGGGAAACACCGACCTCCGAGCACCTCCCCGGCAAGCCTGCCTGATCGGCGCATGAGCATGAGGCTGCTCGCCCATCGATTGTCGTGTTCAGCCGGCAACAAAAACCCCGGCGATGCATGGCATGGCCGGGGTCGGGTCAGCGATGCGGACTGGTCAGTCCCGCTTGCGCCGCCGCTGCATCCATACCACCAGAGCAAACAGCAACAGCGCCGGTATCCACATCCACTCTTTCGGCATGCGGTCGGTGGGTGCTCGCACAGCAAGGATCTCCTGGTCGAACTGCAGCCCCAGTTCGGCGGCTGGGCTGCCGAAGGTGACGCTGTCGATCAGCACCTTGCCCCCTTCCTCATACGTCATGAGGCCGAGCTTCTCCAGCTTCTCCTCGCCGGTATCGCCATTGGGAATGGCTACCAGCAAACTGAAGTCGCGCACGTCGCCAACCGCGTCTTCGCCGCGGATGCGCAGGCGCAGCTGGCTGTCTTCGTCGACCGCTTCGAGCGCCTGGACCAACTCGGTAGGCGGCAGGTCCCGGTAAGGGTCGTACACGATATCCATCCAGAAGCCGGGTCGGAACAGCGTGAAGGCGATCAGTAGCAGCAAGACGTTCTCGTACCAGCGACTACGCACCAGGAAGTAACCCTGGGTGCCGGCCGCAAAGATCAGCATCGCCACGGTCGCGATGATGAAGATCACCACGCCGTGCCAGAAGTCCACGTCGATCAGCAGCAGGTCGGTATTGAAAATGAACAGGAAGGGAAGCGCGGCGGTGCGCAGGCTGTAGTAGAACGCCACCACACCGGTCTTGATCGGATCGCCCTTGGACACGGCAGCCGCTGCGAACGAGGCCAGCCCAACCGGCGGCGTGACATCCGCCATGATGCCGAAATAGAAGACGAACATGTGCACGGCGATCAGCGGCACGATCAGCCCGTTCTGCTGACCAAGCGCTACGACCACCGGCGCCAGCAAGCTGGACACCACGATGTAGTTGGCGGTGGTCGGCAGCCCCATGCCGAGGATCAGGCTGAGGAATGCCGTCAGCAACAGCATCAGCATCAGATTGCCCATGGACAGCAGCTCGACCAGATCGGCAAGTACAAGGCCCACACCGGTCTGTGACACCGCGCCGACGATGATCCCAGCCGCCGCTGTGGCAATACCGATGCCGATCATGTTGCGGGCACCGGCAATCAGACCTTCGCGCAGGTCGATCACACCATCCATAAAGCCGCCGTGCTGGTGGCTGCCGTCATGGCGCATCCAGCTGAGCAACGGGCGCTGAGTCAGCAGGATGATGATCAGCATCACCGAGCCCCAGAAGGCTGAAAGGCCAGGCGACAGACGTTCGACCATCAGGCACCAGACCAGCACCACCACCGGCAGCAGGAAATGCAGGCCGGAGAGCAATACCGGACGGGTCTGCGGGAGTTTTTCCAGCGGTGCGTCAGGGTCCTCGGCTGGCAGAGGCGGGTTGCTCGCCGCGATCTTGAGTAATGCCAGGTAGATCACCGCCAGCAAGGCGCCAATCACCCAGATCGCCGCATCACCAAGCGCCGGCTTGAGCCAGCCGAGTCCGTAGTAGACCCCCAGCGACACACCGGAAATCAACGCAGCGCCAAAAGCAAAACCGATCAGGCGCTGCATCCAGGGCTTGGCCACGTTCGCCCGTGGCAGCGCCGTGAGGCCGAGTTTGAGCGACTCGAGATGAACGATGTAGACCAGCGCGATATAGGAGATCAGCGCTGGCAGGAACGCATGTTTGATCACTTCAACGTAGGGAATGCCGACGTACTCGACCATCAGGAACGCGGCCGCGCCCATCACCGGCGGCATGATCTGGCCGTTCACCGACGAAGCCACTTCGACCGCCCCCGCCTTCTCGGAAGAGAAACCCGTGCGCTTCATCATTGGGATGGTAAATGTGCCGGTGGTCACCACGTTGGCAATCGACGAGCCGGAGATCAAGCCGGTCATGCCTGACGCCACAACTGCGGCCTTGGCCGGCCCGCCACGGAAGTGACCCAGCAAGCTGAAGGCCAGCTGAATGAAGTAATGGCCTGCACCCGCGCGTTCGAGCAGGGCGCCGAACAACACGAAGAGAAAGACGAAGCTGGTGGAAACGCCCAGGGCGATACCGAACACGCCCTCGGTGGTGATCCATTGATGGTTGGCCAGCGCGGTGAAACTCACCCCGCGGTGAGCCAGCAGGCCAGGCATGTAAGGGCCGGCGAGGCTGTAACCGAGAAATATCAGCGCAATCACCGCTAGGGCCGGGCCGAGGGCGCGGCGGGTGGCTTCCAGCAGCAGCGGAATACCGATGCAGGCGGTGACCAGATCCATGGTGGTCAAGTTGCCCGGACGCTCTGCCAGCTGCTCGTAGACGAGAAACAGATAGCCGGCGCTGGCCGCAGCGATCAGCCCGAGCGCGATATCGATCAGCGGAACTCGGTCGCGCGGTGAACGCTTGAACGCCGGGTAGGCGAGAAACGCCAGCAGCAGGGCGAAGGACAGGTGAATCGAGCGAGCCTCGGTGTTGTTGAACACACCGGTGCGCAGCATGAACGGCAGCGGCGAGGCGATCCATAACTGGAACAGCGACCAGAGCAGTGCCAGGCCGGCAATCAGCTTGGCCATGCCGCCTTCGGGCATGCGCGCACCGACGTCCTTGGCGATCAGCTCTTCAGTGGAAAGTTGGTTGTCTTGCATGAAAGGTGGCCTGTTTTTTCAGGGAACGGAAACCGCGAAAACCCGTGGCACGAGGCACACGGGTTTTCAGGCGAACGTTGAGAACGAATAACCGCCCACAACGATGCAGCGAGCCGTAAAGGCCGTTACATCCAGCCACGTTCCTTGTAATAGCGCACAGCACCGTCGTGCAGCGGTGCAGACAGGCCGACCTTGATCATGTCTTCCGGCTTCAGGTCCTTGAACGCTGGGTGCAGACGCTGGAAGCGCTCGATGTTCTCGAACACCGACTTGACCAGCTTGTAGACCACTTCGTCGTCAACCTTGGAAGTCGTGGACAACACCGCCTTACCGCCAATGGACGGCGTGGCCTTGTCGTTGCCCTTGTACATGCCACCCGGGATTTCAGCCTTGGTGTAGTAGCTCTTTTCGGAAAGCAGCTTGTCGATGGCCGGACCTTCGATCGGCACCAGGACGGCATCCACGGTGGTGGTGGCTTCCTGAATCGCGCCATTGGGGTGACCGACGAAGTAGGTCATGGCGTCGATGTTGTTGTCGCCCAACGCGCTGGCCAGTTCGGCCGGCTTGAGCTCGGCGGCAAGGCTGAAGACCGACTGATCCCAACCCTTTTCCTTCATGATCTCTTCGAGGGTGTCACGCTGACCGGAACCGGGGTTGCCGATGTTGACGCGCTTGCCTTTGAGATCATCCAGGCCCTTGATGTTGGCGTCGCGGCGCGCCAGCACGGTGAAGACTTCGCTCTGCAGCGAAAACACGGCACGGATGTCTTCCATCGGGCCTTCGTTCTTGAACGGCTCCAGACCTTCCATCGCCTTGTACTGGTGGTCGGACTGCATGATGCCGAAATTGAATTCACCGCTGCGCAGGCCGTTGACGTTCGCCACGCCGCCGCCACTGGCCGGAGCGTTGCACTTCAGGTCCTCGGCGTTACGGTTGACGAAGCGGCAGATGGACTGACCCGCGACGTAGTAAACGCCCGTCTGACCACCGGTCCCGATGGTGACGAATTGCTCTTGCGCCTGAGCCATGCCGCTCAGACCAGTCCCCGCCAACGCGGCGGAAAATATCCATGCCAAGGATTTGCCTTTCATGGATCCACTCCTTATTGGTTGTTTTGGAATTGCCCTGCTGGCCTCGTGAGCCACGCAGAACATTGGGAGTCTAGCAGGCCACTGCCTCGGTAACAGCACGGAGCCGCAACCTTAAGAGGCGATCTTCAACGTCAAGGATAGGACCGAGGCACCAACCAAGGGTTGCGAACCGTCGCTAAAAAAGCCTTCAATCGCTCGGCACCTCTGCGCCTGCGTTACATAGGGAGCGACGCGAACGGTACAACGCAGCCGCGAACAGCGTTGTAAATCTTGAGCAGGCTGAGCAACCCCGGCTTGTCCGTGCTCGGATGGTGCTGGATAAGTCCGCCGCATGCCTTGAGCACGAACAGCAAGCTGCCTAACCAGTCGTTCCGATGGATGGGCAAGCCGTTAGTAACCTGACTGTAGTATCAAAGCGACATTAGCCGTATCGTTTCGGTGGCTAAACCACAGTTTGGTCCTTGCGCTGTGCCATGCATTGCGATGGGCCATTTGGACGAGATTTCCTATCTGATGCGACTCCGTCAGCTTTTGCTCTGCTGCCTTTTAACAGCCTTTGCCGGCCTCTTGTCGAGCCAGGCCTTCGCTGCAGTCGTTCCAGGCGTGGTCAGCAAAAGCGGTACAGAGCTTCAGGTAGGCGCGATCGAGTGGGTAGCGGGCAATCAAGACGCTGATTTTCCGACGGCTCATGACGCGCCCTGGTCGTGGCAACCGTTGGCAAAGCCCAGTCTAAATAAGCAGCGGGACGGCGTATGGCTGCGCTTTAGCCTCGACAGCACATCGGCCAGCTCAGGCCGCTGGTACCTGAGCGTGAAATGGCCCGTCCTCGATGAGGTGCGGATGCGCCTGTTCTACCCCGCCGAGGGCGAGTGGGGTCCGCTGATGCGAGCCGGAGACAACGTAGCCAAGCGTGATCAACCACTGGCAGACCACAACCTGGTGTTTCCGTTGGCGTTGCGGGGCAATGAACGCGTCGTGGTGTACGTGCAGGTGCGGGCTCAAGAGCTCATGGCGTTGCCGATAAGCATCTACGATGAAACGGCGTTCACAGCCGCGAAGATAACCGACATCGCCATGATCAGCCTGTTCCTCGGCGGCATGCTGGTGATCCTGCTCTATAACTGCAGCCTGTTTGTCTTCACAAGGGACATCGCCTATCTGCTGTATGTCACCTACTTGCTCAGTGCGCTGTTCTACGTCCTCACGATAACCGGCTTCGGCCAGTTGTTTCTGTGGCCTGAAATGCCTCAGATTACCCGCCGTTTCTACGCACTCTCTGCGGCGCTGTGCTTTTTTACCCCCTTGTTGTTTGCCAGTCGCTTTCTCACGATTCGTAGCTATGGCGGCTGGCCCTGGCTGATCACCTGGGTGATGACGGTGTACTGGGGCGTGGTGATTCTGGCCACCCTGTTCGCGCCCTCGCTTGATCGCTACCTGATGGCCGAGCCAGTCGCCCTGGTCCATTGCATCCTGACCATGGCCGCCGTCATCAACCTGTGGTTTCGTGGCAACGGCTCAGCAAAATTGTTCGCAATTGCCTGGTCGACATTATTGATCGCTACCGTCGTCCATCTGCTCGCGCTGGAAGGGCTTTTGCCGCTGAATGCGTTAACCCTGCATGGCCAGCTGATCGGTATGTTCACCGAGTTTGTGCTGCTCTCCATGGCCCTTGCCCAGCGCATCAATCAGGAGCGGGACCGTCGCGTTCTTGCCCAGCAGAGTGCGCTGCAAGCATCCGATGCGCTTGTTCATGAGCGCGAACAGCGCCTGCAGGCCCAACAACAGGCGCTAGCGGCGCAAGTTCGCGCAAACGAAGCACTGGAGGTGCGGGTCTACGAGCGCACCCGTGCACTGGAAGAGGCCAAGCGCGGCCTGGAGACGGTCAACGAGCAACTGACCCGCATGAGTGTTACCGATGCGCTGACCCAGCTGTCTAACCGGGGTCATTTCGACCTGATGATCGACGAAGAGATCCGCCGCGCCCAACGCACCGAGACGCCATTGTCGGTGCTGCTGCTGGACATCGATCATTTCAAGCGGGTCAACGACACCTACGGGCATGCGTTCGGTGACGACTGCCTGCGGCTGGTAGCCGATACGCTCAAGCAACACGGCAAACGGGCCGGCGACGTGGTGGCGCGCTATGGCGGCGAAGAGTTCGTTATCGCCCTGCCAGGCATGAACAGCCGCGAAGCGGGCGAACAGGCCGAACGAATCTGCGCAGCCGTGGCAGCGCTACGGCCCGCTCATGGCGAGCAGCGGCTGGAGCTGACCATCAGCATTGGCGTGGCGACCCTGCAGCCGCCTGCGAACTGCACCCCGACACAACTGCTCGCGTCCGCTGACACAGCGCTGTACCGAGCCAAGCACAACGGCCGTAATCAGGTCGTCGTTGCCGAGCCGGACGAGCTTTTCGAGCCTTCAGTCAGCTGAATCGGAAACTGGTGGTGGGAAGCGCACCTTCACCAGCAGCCCGCCCAACTCGCCCTGATCCAGCTCGATAATGGCCCGGTGGGCACGAGCGATTTCGCCGACGATGGCCAGACCAAGCCCTGCGCCCTGCCCTTGCTGATGCACACGGTAGAAACGGGCGAAAACCTTATCGCGCTCCGACTCGGCAATCCCCGGCCCGTCGTCCTCAACCTCCAGCACACCCTCATCCCGCACGCGCAGCACCACGTTGCCGCCGTTCGGCGTGTGCGCCAGGGCGTTGTCCAGCAGGTTATTGAGCAGTTCCGTCAGCAGCGTCGGCTCGCCGTCGATCCAGACCGGCTGCTCGGCTTCCAGCGCCAGCGCAACGCCCCGTTTGTGCGCCAACGCGGCCATCGCCAGCCCGAGGTCCCGCGCGAGCTGGCTGAGGTCGAGGCGCTGGGCACCGCCTTCGGCGATCGATTGCGCACCGGTTTCGATACGCGCCAGTGACAGCAGCTGATTGGCCAGATGAATCACCCGGTCGGTATGTGTGCCGGCCTCTTCCAGGGTTTCGTGCCAGCGTTGCGGTTGCAGCTCGCGCTGGCCCAGTTCGATACGCGCCTTGAGCGCCGCCAAGGGCGTGCGCAATTCATGGGCGGCGTCAGCGATGAACTGCGCCTGCCGTTCGAACTGGCCGCGCAGTCGCTCGGTGAAATGATTGAGCGACACCACCAGAGGTTTCAGCTCACGCTGTACGGCCACCAGCGGCAGCGGCCGAAGATCGTCGGGCTGGCGCTGTTCGACAGCCTCGCTGAGCTTGCCCAACGGGCGCAGCGCCGCACTGACCGCCAACCACACCAGCACCAATGCTGCGATCGCCAGCGATCCGACACGCCACAGCGTATCCATGAGCAGACTGCGAGCCATGCGCTCACGTGCGCCGAGCGTTTCGGCGACGCGGATTTCAGCGATGCCGGTGAGTTCCGGCTCGCTCACCGGTTGCAGCAGGCTCACCAGCCGCACGCCCTCCCCGCGGAATTCGCCGTCGTAGAAGCGCGCCAGCGCGGGATAGTCATCGGTGCGACGGATCTCGGCGCCCGGCGCCGGCAGATGCTCGTAGCCGCTGACCAGCCGACCTTCAGTATCCAGCACCTGGTAATAGATACGCCCGGCGCTGTCGTAGGCAAAGGTGTCCAGCGCCACGTAGGGCACGTTGGCGCGTAGCTGCCCATCGCTGGCAACCAGTCCATCGGCGATGGCGCGGGCCGAAGCCAGTAAGGTCCGGTCGTAGGCCGTGTCGGCGGCGGCGCGCCCGTTCCAGTAGGCGCTCCAGCCACTGAAAAGCATCAGCAGGGTCAGCAGCATCGCCAGCCTGCGCAACAACCCACCGCGCAAACTGCCCGCGCGCGGCTGTATCGCTTCAGGCATCCGCGGCCTCCAGCAGATAGCCCAACCCTCGGAATGTCACGATGCGCACTGCGCTGCCTTCCAGTTTTTTGCGCAGCCGGTGAATGTAGATTTCGATGGCGTCGGCACTGGCGTCTTCGTCGAGGCCGAACACCTGCGCCGCCAGTTGATCCTTGCTCATGACCCGACCGGGCCGAGTGATCAGCGCCTCGAGGACCGCCTGCTCCCGCGACGTCAGGCTGAGCGGCTGCCCCTGCAAGCTGAAGCGCCGCGCATCCAGGTCATACACCAGCGAACCGCAGCGCTGCTGGCGCTCGCCAGCGGCGACGCTGCGGCGCAACAACGCCTTGACCCGCGCTTCCAGTTCGGAAAGTTCGAACGGTTTGGCCAGGTAGTCATCGGCGCCCAGGTTGAGCCCGTGCACCCGATCGGTGACCTCCCCGCGCGCCGTCAGCATCAACACCGGCAGGGTTTTGCCCCGTTCGCGCAGGCGCGATAGCACCTGAAAGCCGTCGAGCCTGGGCAACCCAACATCTAGGATCGCCAGTGCGTAGTCCTCGGTCGATAACGCCAGATCAGCGGCCACGCCATCGTTGAGCAAGTCAACCGTCCATCCGCCGGCGCGCAACGCCTGCGCCACGCTTTCAGCCAGCTGGGGATGGTCCTCGACCAGGAGAATCCGCATTGCCTGTCCTCTGCCACACACGGAACGGGGCGCCAGTGTAGCGACAAGGCACGCCGCACGCTGCTTTCGCCCCTGAAAGCCTGGCGAAAGTTTCGCCGCCTAGGATCGGGACCAGGTGGCTCGATCCACCTGGCGCGGCACTGAGCCGCCACAACAAAAACAATAGTGGAGATACAGGATGCTGACTGCCGTCAGAATTAAACCCGCCCCTGCTCGTCTTGCCCTCGCCGTCGCGGCGGCTTCCCTGGCGCCCATGGCCCAGGCCGACTTTATCGAAGACAGCAGCGCGACCCTGCAAACCCAGAACATCTACCTAAATCGCGATTTTCGCGAAGGCACCGGCCAGTCCAAACGCGAAGAATGGGCGCAGGGCTTTCTGCTGAACATCGAGTCGGGCTTTACCGAAGGCACTGTCGGTTTTGGCCTCGACGCCATGGGCATGCTCGGTATCAAGCTGGATTCCGGCGGCGGTCGCACCGGGACCGATCTGCTGCCGGTACATGACGACGGCAGCACGCCGGACGAATTCAGCCGTCTCGGCCTGACCGCAAAGGCCAAGTTTTCGGAAACCGAGCTGCGCTACGGCAGCCACATCCCCGAAACACCGGTGGTCACCGCCAGCGACAGCCGAACCCTGCCTCAAGTATTCGAAGGCACCATGCTGGTCTCCCAGGACGTGACCGGCCTGACCCTGACCGGTGGGCGCCTGGACAAGGTCATCGACCGTGCCTCGACCAACTCTCAGGAGTTGCAGGTCAACAATAAGAACAGCCGATTCGACAGCGCGGCCGAGGCCGATCACCTGACGTTCGCAGGCGCGCGCTATGAGTTTAACGACAAGCTCGTCGGCACCTACTACGCTGCCGAGCTAGACGACATCTACCGTCAGCATTTCTTCAATCTCCAGGCCGTACAACCACTGAGCGAGAACTCGGCGCTGACCGCCGACCTGCGCCTGATGATCAGCGACGACACGGGCGCAGCCAATGCCGGAGAGATCGACAACCAGGCCTGGAACGGCATGATTGGGTACAGCCTCGGCGGTCACAAGCTCAGCCTGGCCTATCAGCAAATGAACGGCGATACCGGCTATGCCTATGTCGATGGCAGCAACCCGTATCTGGTCAACTTCGTCCAGATCAACGACTTCGCGAATGCTGATGAACGCTCCTGGCAGGCACGTTACGACTACAACTTCGCCTCCATCGGCGTGCCCGGGCTGACCTTCCTGACCCGCTACATCTCCGGTGATAACGCCGAGTACAGCGGCGGCAGCAATGGCAGCGAGTGGGAGCGCGACATCGAGCTCAAATACGTGGTGCAGACCGGCCCGCTGAAGAATGTTGCCGTTCGCATGCGCAACGCCATGTTCCGTTCCGATTTCGCCCGTGACGCCGACGAAAACCGCCTGATCGTCAGCTACAGCCTGCCGATCTGGTAACACCGTCCACAATAAGAATCAAAAGGAGACACCCATGAAGACTGCAATCCGCCGTTTCGCTCTGCTCTCGTCCTGCCTGGTCTTGTCCAGCCAGTTGTTCGCCGAACCCAAGCGCCCTGAATGCATCGCCCCAGCCAAGCCCGGCGGCGGCTTCGACCTGACCTGCAAGCTGGCCCAGAGCGGCCTGAAAGACGAGGGCCTGCTCGAATCACCGATGCGCGTCACCTACATGCCGGGCGGCGTCGGCGCGGTGGCTTACAACGCGGTAATCGCTCAGCGCGCCGATGACCCGTCGACCATCACGGCGTTTTCCAGCGGCTCGTTGCTGAACCTGGCACAGGGCAAATTCGGTCGCTATGACGAGACCGACGTACGCTGGCTGGCCGGGATTGGCACTGACTACGGCGCCATTTCGGTACGCGCCGATGCGCCCTACAAGAACCTCGACGAGCTCATCGCTGCGGTGAAGAAAGATCCGAGCAGCGTGGTGTTCGGCGCCGGCGCCACCATCGGTGGCCAGGACTGGATGCAGACCGCACTGATCGCCCGCGCCGCTGGCGTGGATCCGAAGAAGCTGCGTTACGTCGCGTTTGAAGGTGGCGGTGAAACCCTCACCGCCATGTTGGGTGGCCACGTCCAGGTCACCAGCAGCGGCCTGGGCGAAGTCGCCCCGCAGCTGGAAGCCGGCAAGATTCGCGTGCTCGCCGTGCTGTCCGATGATCGCCTCCCCGGCAAGCTGTCCGATATCCCAACCGCCAAGGAACAGGGCTACGACATCAGCTGGCCGGTGATCCGCGGCTTCTACATGGGCCCGGAAGTCAGCGACGAAGACTTCAACTGGTGGAAAACGCAGTTCGACACGCTGTTGGCTGACGAGGATTTCGCCAAGCTGCGCGCGCAGCGCGATCTGTTCCCGCTGTCGATGACCGGCGATGAGCTCAAGACCTTCGTCAACAAGCAGGTCGCTGATTACAAGGAACTCGCTGCCGAGTTCGGTCTGGTCAAGTAACACCCCGCCGCTCGCGGCTTCCGGTCCCGGCGGGCCGGGAGCCGCAGCTGGCTCCTCCCGAGGTATCTACCATGTACGTTCGTGTCTTTGCCGCGGCCTGGCTGCTCGCCTGCGCCGGCCTCGCGCTGCTCGCCTGGGGTTTCGAGGCGCCCTTCGCCTACGACCCGGTCGGTCCGCGCGCTTATCCGCTATTGCTGCTGTTCCTGATGGGCTGCGGCGCGCTCTGGCTGCTCTGCAAACCACACGGCGAGTCGACGCCGCCATTCGACTGGACGATGGCCCGGCGAGCCCTGTACTGCGTGCTGGTTCTGCTGGGTTACGCATTGCTGTTCGAGAAACTCGGCTTCGTCATCACCACGGCACTGGCCACCTTCGCCATGGGCCTCTTGTTCAACGGGCGCCTGCTGCCGAGCCTGATCAGCGGCGTGCTCATGGGCGTGCTGCTCTTTGGCCTGTTCGATCTGTTGCTTGATGTGCCGCTGCCGCTCGGTGTGCTGCGCTTGCTGGAGAGCTGAAAATGGAAACCTTGAACTTCTTGATGCAGGGCTTCGATGTCGCCACACGACCGACGAACCTGCTGGTGGCGCTGTTCGGCGCCTTTGTTGGCACCGTTGTCGGACTGCTGCCTGGGCTCGGCCCGATCAACGGCGTGGCGCTGCTGCTGCCCCTGGCGTTCGCCCTCGGGCTGCCGCCGGAAACAGCGCTCATCCTGCTCGCCGCGGTGTACCTGGGCTGCGAATACGGCGGACGCATCTCGGCGATCCTGCTCAACGTCCCGGGCGACGCTGCGGCCGTGATGACCACGCTCGACGGCTATCCACTGGCACGCCAGGGTAAAGCGGGTATCGCGCTGTCACTGTCGGCGGTCAGCTCGTTCATGGGAAGTATCATCGCCACCTGCGGCGTGGTGCTGTTCGCGCCATTGCTGGCGAAATGGGCCGTGGCGTTCGGCCCGGCGGAATACTTCGTGCTGATGATCTTCGCAATCGCCTGCCTGGGCGGCATGGTCGGCGACAAGCCGGTGAAGACGCTGATGGCCGCCTTGATCGGCCTGGGCTTGGCGACGGTTGGCGTGGACTCTACCACCGGCGTCTACCGATTCACCTTTGGCAGTGTGAGCCTGTCGGACGGCATTCAGTTCGTCATCGTGGTGATCGGTTTCTTCAGTGTCAGTGAAGTCCTGCTGATGCTGGAAAAAACCCACAGCGGGCAAAAGGCCGTGAAGGCCAGCGGGCGCCTGCTGTTCAACTTCAAGGAGTTCTGCCAGACCTTCTGGACCATGGTGCGCAGCGCTCTGGCCGGCTTCGTCATCGGCACCCTGCCTGGCGCTGGCGCGACCATTGCCAGCGCCATGACCTATATGAGCGAAAAGCGCATGGCCGGCGACAGCGGCAAATTCGGCGAGGGCGACCTGCGTGGTCTGGCCGCGCCGGAGGCCGCCAACAACGCCTCGGCCTGCGGCTCGCTGATCCCGATGCTGACCCTCGGTGTACCAGGCTCGGGCACCACGGCCGTGATGATCGGCGCACTGACGCTGTACAACATCACCCCTGGCCCACTGCTGTTCGAGCAGCAACCCGACGTGGTCTGGGGCCTGATCGCCTCGCTGTTCATCGGTAACGTCATTCTGCTGGTGATGAACATCCCGCTGGTCGGCCTGTTCTCCAAAATGCTCAGCGTGCCCAATTGGGTTTTGGTCCCAGCCATCACCGCCATCAGCGTGGTCGGCGTGTACTCGGTACATAGCACGACGTTCGACCTGGTGCTGATGGTGGGTCTCGGCGTGTTCGGCTACCTGCTGCGCAAGCTTGAGTTTCCGCTGTCCTCGCTCATCCTCGGCTTCGTGCTTGGCGAGATGATGGAAGACAACCTGCGCCGCGCACTGTCGATCTCGGCGGGCGATCTGGGCATTCTCTGGGGCAGCCCGATCACCCTGGCGCTCTGGGCCATGGCCGCACTGATGCTGGCCATGCCGGGTCTGCGCTGGTGGCGTCAGCGCCGTCGCACCAAGCTGAACGAGGCACATGCCTGATATGCCGCGCCAGTTGCCGGGGTGGTGGGCGACGCCTCTGGTCGGCGCCCTCGGTGGCTGGCTGGCCAGCCTGGCCAACTGGCCGCTGCCCTGGATGGTCGGCTCCTTGCTGGCGGTCATTGCGGTTCGCTGCAGTGGCTGGCTGGTAAAGGAGGTCCCAAATGCTCGACAAGCCGGGCAGTGGTTGATCGCTAGCGCCATCGGCCTGCATTTCACCAGTGAGGTCATGCAGCAGGTGCTCCAGCACTTCGGCGTGATTCTCGCCGGTGCACTGTGCACGCTGCTGTTAAGCCTGATCGGTATCTTCATTCTCTTGCGCAGCGGCACGGATCGCGCCACCGCGTTCTTTTCCAGCATGCCGGGCGGCGCCAGCGAGATGGTTAATCTGGCCAGTCGCCACGCGGCGCAGCCGGCAATGGTCGCCGCGGCCCACAGCATGCGCCTGCTGCTAGTCGTGCTGATCATCCCCGCCCTGTTCACCTGGAGTCTGCCGCCCGTCGACGCGCCGCCACCAGCGCCGGTCAGCTGGCCTTGGCTGGCCGTGCTATTGCCGGGCGGCGTCCTGCTGGCGCTGTTGTGGAAAAAGTTCGACCAACCCAACCCCTGGATGCTCGGGCCACTGACTGTCTGCGCCGTCGCCAGCGCCGCTTTCGACCTGCACCTGGGCATGCCCGAAGGGGCTGGTCAGTTCGGCCAATGGCTGATCGGTTGCTCGCTGGGTTGTCACTTTGATCGGCCATTCTTTCGCAGCGCGCCGCGCTTCATGCTGCGCATTCTGCTGTTCACGTTATTGGCCATGCTCGCTGCAGCGGGTCTTGCCAAAGTGTTGGGTTGGGCGGCCACCCTGAACCAGACGTCGCTGATGCTGGGAATGATGCCGGGCGGGATTACCGAGCTGTGCCTGACGGCCGAGGCGCTGCAATTGTCGGTG
The DNA here is from genome assembly GCF_000235745.1 of Stutzerimonas stutzeri SDM-LAC. Taxonomy (GTDB): domain Bacteria; phylum Pseudomonadota; class Gammaproteobacteria; order Pseudomonadales; family Pseudomonadaceae; genus Stutzerimonas; species Stutzerimonas stutzeri_H. The sequence goes on from NZ_AGSX01000147.1 coordinate 19,789, forward strand.
GCACTGGTCACCGCGCTGCAGGTTCTGCGGTTGTTTCTGGTGATGTTTCTCGCCGAGCCGCTATTTCGGTTCTGGCAGCGGGCCACGCTTTAACCCGCCGATTGGCGGGGTCTTTTTTTTG
>NZ_AGSX01000146.1 GCF_000235745.1 Stutzerimonas stutzeri SDM-LAC
GCGGGCAGACCCGCATGATGGGGTGGGCTTTCTTTTGCTTACTTTTCTTTGCCCAAACAAAGAAAAGTGAGGCGCCCGTGAAGGGCGCAACCAGGGGTCGAGCCCGGCCAACCAAGTCAGAAAACCTCATTCGTCCTCCTCCGAATCCGCCAATGCATCCAACGCTGGACCAATCAGCTCCTGCGCCAGGATTTCGAACCGCTCATCCAGCGGATCGCGATCGCGGAAGGCCAAGGCATTCCAGGGATCCTCGGACTCGGCGGCGATGGGGCTGAACTCAGCCCCCACCCAGGCCTCCCGTGCCCGCTTGCGGGCCGTCTCGATGGGTTCGCTGCCGCGCGCCGGGTTG
>NZ_AGSX01000145.1 GCF_000235745.1 Stutzerimonas stutzeri SDM-LAC
GGCGGCTGGCTGGTGTCACAAATGGATCTGGCTGGCACCGCCATGGCCAGCCGCGTCGCCGCTGGCCGTGTGGCCACGGTGTCCATCGACCGCATGGCCTTCATGGTCCCGGTGGCGGTCGGCGCGCAGCTGTCGTTCTATACCCAGACGCTGGATGTCGGCCGCAGCTCGATTCGCATGCTGGTAGAGGTGTGGAGCGATGACCCGCTATCGAGCGAGTGGCGCAAGGTCACCGAAGCGGTATTCGTCTTTGTCGCCATCGATGGCAGCGGGCGCACCCGCCCGGTCACACCGCGCCGCTGAGCGACAGTCAGCGCACCACGTAGCGGTTCTTTCCCGCTCGCTTGGCCTGGTACAACGCCGCATCGGCAGCCTGATAGAGCTGCTCGGCGCTCTGGCCTGGCTGCCACATCGCAATGCCAATGCTCGTCGTGGCGCATCCACACTGCGTTGAGGCGGGATGAGGTATGGCACGTTCAACGAAGTCGGAAAGCAGCTGCGACGCGATGGCCTGCGCCGAGTTCGCATCGCAGTTGAGCAACAGCAGGGCGAATTCTTCCCCCCCGACCCGCGCTGCTAGGTCCATCGGCCGCCGTGAAAAACGGCCCAGTAGTTCGCCGAAATCGCGGATCAACGCATCACCGGCCGGGTGTCCCAAGCAGTCGTTATAGGCTTTGAAATCATCCAGATCGAGCAGCAGCAGGGCGAGCGGCTGGCCATCCCGGCGGGCCTGCAACAGCGTCTGCCGCAGGGCTGTGTCGAAGCTGCGCCGGTTGGCCAGGCCTGTCAGCGAGTCGTGCTGCGCGACCCAGCCGAGCAGCTGGCGCACCAGAAATTGCTCACGCTGCGAGTATTCATGGATGTAGCGGCTGATCGCCCCGAGCGTCAGCAGCAGCACGTAGTAGCTGACCGCGACCCAATGCACCTGCATTTGGCTGGATGACAGGATGAGCGCCGCCATCACGACATCAATGACGATGATCGACGCTGCACTGATCAGGGCGCGCCAGAACGTAACGCCGAGAAAGAAGAACGAGCAGACGATCAACAGACCCGCGCCGTAGCGGAACGCCAGCACCGTCTCGGACGCTTCGTAATGGATGTCGATGCGCGCCGCAACAACCCCAACCAGCACCAGCAGCAACGGAAACAACCGATTGGCAACGAGCCCGATTCGCCGGTTGAAGCCCCTCAGCAGCAGAATCGCAGCGCCTGGCGCGAACTCTACGAAGCGCAATAGCGCCAACTCACGAAGCCGCAGCGGATCCGAATCGGCATACAGCTGCCATTCAACGAAGTGATAGCCAGTAACCACCATCAGCAAAAGGCAGGCACCCAAAACCTGCGCCGAACGCGCTTGGCGCGCCAGGTAACGGCGGAATTCGAGCTCCAGATCTGACGAGAACCGCAAACCGCGAAAACCCGCGAGCAGCTGTCGACCATGCGGGGTATCGCGAAAATCTTCGGCAGACTGCTGTTCTAGGGGATGCATCGTAATAGCTCATGGCACGGCGCGGGCGATGATAGCACTTAGGCATCATCCTGATGATTTTCCCGATGAACGTACCGCGCACGAGCTGGCGCAACGCTATCCGAGCGCTTCGCGCATCTCTTGCCGACGCCGTCACGAGACGCCACTATCGACGCACCTACACTGTTGGATGTATCGCGTGACTGCCCTCCTACTGGCCCTCTGGCCTTTATTCGCCCTGATCATTGCCGGCTATTTCCTGCGATTGCGAGACTTCCCCAGTGAGCCATTCTGGCCGGGCGCCGAGCGGATCAACTACTTCGTGCTGTTCCCCGCACTGCTATTCAGCAGCCTGGCCACCGCGCCGCTGGATAATCCGGCACTGACGCGCCTGGCCGGCGCGGTCATGCTCGCATTGGGGCTGGTGTGGGTGGCTTTACTGCTGCTCAAGCGGGTACGCAACTGGCCAGCGGCCCGCTTCGGTGCCTTCGCCCAGGGCGGGCTGCGTTTCAACACCTATCTCGGACTGGCGGCGGTGGGCAGTCTTTTTGGTAAGGAAGGACTGGCGTTGGCAGCGCTGATGCTGGCGTTGATGGTGCCCACGGTGAACGTGATGTCGGTGTGGGCATTGACTGCCGAGCGGGGCGTCAGCGCACGCTCGTTGCTGCTGCCGATCCTGAAAAACCCGCTGATACTCGCCTGCCTGACCGGCGCGCTGGTGAATCTCTCAGGCTTTGGCTTGCCCGGCGGCACGGATCGCCTGCTGGGTCTGCTCGCCGCCGCAAGCCTGCCGCTGGGTCTGCTCTGCGTCGGCGCCGCGCTGAAACCGCGAGAGCTCGGCGGTGAAGTTCCGGCGCTCGGCTGGAACAGCGCCCTGCGACTGCTGGCGGTTCCACTCTTGGCTTATTCCGTCGCCAGGCTGCTCCATCTGCCCGCAATGGAAACAACCATCATCGTGCTGTTCTTTGCCCTGCCCACGGCGCCCACCGCCTACGTGCTGACCCGCCAGCTCGGCGGTGACAGCCATCTGATGGCGGGCATCATCACCCTGCAGACGCTACTCGCCGCGGCCAGCTTGCCGCTGGTACTGACGCTGCTCGAACGCTGACGTCTTTACCAAACACCCGTCATCGCAGCTGTCATTGCGCGGTCGTGGTGATTTGGCGCCGGGACACTTCGTCGGATGTGAACGACTCGATCAGCCGCTGATAGTCGCCGCTCTCCCGCAAGGCTTGAAGCCCCCGGTCAAAGCTCTCGATCAGTTGTGCGGCGTCTGGCCGGCTGCGCGGGACGATGAGATGCATCGTCTGGCGGCTCAGCACCGAGCCGGAAACATGAAACCGCGACCGAGCCGCTCCGGTTGACTGCAGGGCATGGAGACCCAGCTGAAGATCGGCCAGAAAGAAGTCATCTCGACCGAGCAATAGCAACAGTGCGCATTCGTTCAAACCCCGCGGCGAATGGCGGACCAGCACCCCCTGATCAACCAGCGACTGGACCGCGACTGGCAGCTGCCAGCCCAGTGGGAGGCAAAGCCGTCTGCCTCTGCTACCGGCAAGTTTATCGACCTCGACCGCCTCCGTGGCGCGACTGAACAGGTGCTGCTCGGACACATACAGCGGTGCCGAATAAAGAAACGCCTGCTCGCGCTGTTTGGCCCGGATATAGGGGTATGTCGCGTCGTACTCGCCGCGCAGGGTCATCATGTAGCCCCGCTTCCAGGGCTGCCAGGCAAGCGACGACGCGGTCCCGCTGCGGTCGAGTGCCGCCTGCACCACCGCCGTCAGCATCCCGCCCCCGGACAGCGCCCGTCCCGTGAGCGGGGCGTAGTCATCGCCAGTCACTAGCTGCAGTTCCGTCCCATGCGCGCCGAAACAAACGGCCAGGCTTAACAGCAGAGTCCGGTTCCAAAATCCCTTCATCAAAACCCTTGCCGCCCTTGCAAACGAATGGAGCGCAGCCTGCGCCACTATTGAAAGAAACATCGCGATCAGCGAAGCGTATGCCGCTAGCGAACAACCTGGCCACGCGACAGGCGCAACAGCAGCAGTGCCATGCCCACCCCGGCAGCAACCAACACCAGCATCGGGCCCAGGTAGCCGACCAGCTCCTGCAGCCATGCGAGCAACGGGCGAACTATCATCAGGCGGGCTTCATCGCCATCATCCCTGAGCCCATAGGCACCCGCCAGCCAGATCTCATAGGCCGCTCGCAGTGGCCAGAAGCAAAATGGCAGCAGCAACAGGCACACCCAATAGCCGCTACGCCGCCGAGGCCCAAGTAGCCCCCAGGGTCGATAGGCTGTGCGAATCAGCTGGAAACAGCAGAAGCTGTAATAGGTGATCAACAGCACCGCAAAGGCGTTGCGCCAGGACAGGTCGAGCCAGAGCTCGCGCCCCGCCGCCCCAGTCAGTACCAGGCTGAGCAAGGCCCAGGCAAGAAGAAAGAAGCTTTTCATCGCAGGTCCCGATTGTCGGTTGGCCGTTCGGCGAACGTCCATCGGAACAGAATCTGCCCGGTCATACGCACAACCGCTTCACGAAACCGGCGCGATGCGTGGCGATCAGACCGACTCCGAGCAACCACACATCTGTCAGAACAAACTGAGCTGATCAGCCACCGGCTCGCTGCTCGGCGTTGGCATGGGCGCCGCTCCGGCTCGGCCCGCTGCGTCGGTAGAAGCCAGTCGCTCGGCGAGCCCCGCGGCTCGTTCGGCACGAGTGTTGACTGCCTCAGCCAGCCGTGCCGGCAGTGCCCAGATCTCCACCTTGCGCTTGGCCCGGGTGATGCCGGTGTAGAACAGCGAACGCGTCAGCAGCGGGCTGGGTTGTTCGGGCAGCGCCAGCAATACCTCGGCGAACTCCGAGCCCTGACTCTTGTGCACCGTCATGGCGAAGGCGCTGTCATGGCTCGGCAGCCGCGCCGGTGCGAAGCCGCGATAGCCTTCGTCGCCCTCGAAGAACACCCGCAGGCCCTGTTCGGTTTTCAGACACAGACCGATATCGCCGTTGAACAGGCCCAGCGCGTAATCGTTCTGTCGCACCATCACCGCGCGGCCAGGATACCAGCGCTCGCGGGTCGGCACGCCGAGGCGGCGCTTGAAGCGCGCCTCCAGCGCCTCGTTGATGCCGCTGACGCCAAAGGCGCCTTCGCGCTGGGCGGTCAGCGCACGGAAGCCGTTGAAGGCGTCGAACGCGGCGGATGGATCAGCCTGCCGCGAGGCCTGCAAATAAGGCGAATAGCCCTGCTCGAGCCGTTCGATCAGCGCCGCGGGGCTGGGCGTCTCGTTCCAGGCGAGGTCTGCGCGCCCCTCCTGCAGCAGCGCAACCGTGCCCTTGGCGTCGCCAGCGTTGATCCGCCGCGCCAGTTCGCCAATGCCGCTGTCGCCGGCGAAACGGTGGCTGTGGGTCAGCAACACCACCGCATCGCCGAGGCGCGAGCGCGGCGTCTCGACCGCTACGGGCTGGCCGGTGATGCGCTCGAGATCCGCGGCCGCCTCGGCATCGAAACCGCGCCCTTCACAGAGTTCGGCGAACACCGCGCCGGCCTCCACCGCCGCCAGCTGATCCTTGTCGCCGAGCAGGATCAGCCGCGCCTTCGGTGGCAGCGCGGCGACCAGCTTGGCCATCAGCGCCAGGTCGACCATCGAGGCTTCGTCGACGACCAACACATCCAGCGCCAGCGGGTTGGCCGCGTCGTGGTGCACTTTCGGGCTGTCGCCGCGACTGCCGAGCAGGCGGTGCAGGGTCCGCGCATCGTCCGGCAAGGCTTCTTTAATGGCATCGCTGACTGGCAACTCGGCCTTGGCGTTACGGATCGCTTCGGCCATACGCGCTGCCGCCTTGCCGGTGGGGGCGGCGAGGCCGATGGCCAGACGCTCGCCGCCCGGCTGTTCCAGCAGCGCTGCCAGCAGGCGCACCACGGTTGTGGTCTTGCCGGTGCCGGGGCCGCCGGAGATCACCGCAAGGCGCCGACGTACCGCCTGGGCCGCTGATAATCGCTGCCAGTCGGGGCGTTGCTGGTTGAAGGCAAACAAGCGCGCCAGGCTGTCGCTCAGCCGCGCTTCATCGACATCCGGCGCGTCTGCGGCGCGGGTCAGCAATTGCTCGGCCAGCTGTTGTTCGTAGGCCTGGTAACGGGCGAGATAGAGCCGCTCACCGACCAGGGTAAGCGGCGCGTAATCGCCCGCCCTGCCGACCAGCGGCGAGGCCTCCAGCTGGGCCCGCCATTTCTCCAGCGACGGCAGGCTGAGATCGACCTCCGGCCAGGGACGTTGGCCAGCGAATCGCTGAAGCGGCAGGCAGACGTTTCCGGCTGCCAGCGCCTCACAGCACAGTGCCGCGGCGACCAGCACCTCATCTGGCGCCTGCGGTTCGAGGCGCTGCAAGCTCGCAACAAACGCACGCTCCAGCGGGCCAAGCGGTAGATCAGCGAAGGTCATCGGACGCTCCTAAAAAATAATGACCAAAGGGCCGTGCAGGCCGATTCGCGGTCAAGACCGCTCCCACAACGGCCTGCCCGCCCCGCCAGCCGTGGCAGTAGCCTCGACCGCGAAAGCACACCGTCAACCCACCGCGAACGCTCAGATCTGTGCCACATAGCCACCCCAACCGCGCCACCGCACCAATCCCGTGGGAGCGGTCTCGACCGCGAAAGCACACCATCAAGCCACCCCGAACGCTTAGACCGGCACCACATAGCCACCCCAACCGCGCCACCGCACCAATCTCGTGGGAGCGGTCTCGACCGCGAAAGGGCACTCATCGCCCGTCCTCGAACAGGCGATCCAGCGCATCGAGCAATGCGTCATCGGGCCGTGCGAAATACACACCCGCCTCGGGCATCCCGCGCAGGAACAGGTAGAAGGCGCCGCCGAGCTGCTCGTCTTGAAAGTCCGCCAGCCGCTGGCGCAGGAAGCGGCGTAGCGCCACCAGGTAGATCAGGTATTGCAGGTAGTAATGCTCGCCTGCCAGCGCCTGCAGCAGCCGTTCGCCGCCGTAGTAACTGGCGTCCGGGCCGAGCCAGTTGGACTTGTAGTCGGCGATGTACCAGCGGCCGTCGTGCTCGAAGGTCAAATCGATGAAGCCCTTGAGAAAACCCTTGAGGCTGTCGAACTCCAGCCGCGCCGCCGCTTCGCGCAATGGTTCGGCGAGGCCGTTGGCCGGATCGACCAATAGGCTGCGCAGCCGCGTCACGTCGAGGTCCCGTACCGGAAAGGTGAAGCCGAGTTCGGGCAGGCGTCTGGCCGATTGCAGCGCGGCGAGGGTCAGGCCGGCGCCATCCATATCGGTGTCGAGCACCTTTTGCAGATGGCTGATGGCGATTTCCTTCCACTCCAGCGGCAGACCGTAGGCCTGCAAAGCGGGTTCGACCAGCGCCTCCAGCTCGCCTTTGCCTCGCGCCCAGTCTTCGAGGATCGCGTGCAGGCAGGTGCCGGCGCGCGCACCGCGGGGAAACGCAAAGAAGCCGCTGCCCGGCTCGCCGGCATCAGGAATGGCAAGAGCGTCGCGGTCGGGCGCTTCCATATGCATGCCGGCTGCAAGACCGGAAAAGCTGCCGATCCGCCAGGCACTGTGCAGGCTGCGATTGAGCTGCAACAGCTGCTGAGGCGGCGCGGCGCGGCCGGGACCCTGCGCATTGGCTTCGCGCGACTCCAGCGGCAGGCAGGCCATATGGCCTTCGCTTCCCTGCACCAGTCGCTCGATGGCCAGGCGAAGGCTGCCGCCGTTGAGGTCGGCCAGATGATTGCCCAGCTCGGTCAACGGTTGCTCGCCAGGCAGTTCGCGTCCGTGTAGCAGCCAGGCCAGGGCGCTGCTGTGCAGGCCTTCGTCGGCCAGGCTGCCATCCTTTTTTGGTTTGCAGAGATTCACAGGCCCCCAGTGCAACCAGAGCCGGTCGCGCGCGCGAGTCAGGGCCACATAGGCCAGGCGCAGCTGCTCGGCGAAGACCTCCTGGCGGGCGTGTTCGAGGTGGTCTTCCAGCGCGTCGCTGCCGAGATCCAGCAGCGGCTGGCCATTAGCATCGTGGCAACGGGCGCTGTCGCGGTTCTTGCCGAGCAGCTTGCCGTCCCAGAGGAAGGGGCAGAACACCAGCGGGTATTCCAGGCCCTTGCTGGTGTGGATGGTGACGATCTGCACCCGCTCGGCATCGCTTTCCAGGCGCAGCAGGGCTTCTTCGCCGGCGCCTTCGCTGCCGCGCTGCAGGTTGAACCAGGCGAGCAGCGGCTCAAGACCCGGGCGCAGCAGGCTTTCGGCTTGCAGCAGTTCACCCAGGTGCAGGAGGTTGGTCAGCCGACGTTCGCCATCGCCACGCGCCAGCAGCCGTTCCGCCACCGCCTGCTCGTCGAGCCAGGCACGGAATACGCGCATGAATCCCTGCTGCTGCCAGAGCTGGTGATAGCGCTCGGCGGCTTCACGCTCGGCGTCCCATTGCTGCTGGTCGTCCTGGCAGCGGGCGAGATCGGCGGCGCTGCGGCCCACTAGGCGCGTGGCCAGTGCATAACGCAGCAGCCCTTCGCGGCCGGGCTCGGCGTAGGCGGCGAGCACCGCGGCCAGCTCAGTCGCCTCCTCACTGCGCCAGACGCTGTCACGCCCGCGGCGCACGCTGGGCACACCGCGCGCCGCCAGCTCATCGGCGATCATCCCTGCCTGGCGGTGGTTGGCCACCAGCACGGCTATATCGCCACCTTTCAGCGGAGTAAACACACCGTCCTTGGCGAAACCGGCGCGCCCTTCCGCGGCGCCCGCCAGTTGCAGGGCGATACGCCGGGCAGTGTCGCTCGCCGCCAGTTGCGCGGCTTCGCCCTTGCCCAGCGGATCGTCACCCAGCCAGACGAGCGACAGCGGCGCGGCTTCGCCCTCCTCCACCAGCCGCAAGCTCGCACGCGGCTTGTCGGTCGCGCCTACTGCTGGATAGCGCAGATCAGGTTGGGCGAACGGCTGCGGATGATCGAACAGCTGGTTCAAGGCGGCGATCAGCGCGGGCGTCGAGCGGTAATTGGTCGGCAGGTTGAAGGGCTCGCGATCGGCCTGCTGCTTGGCCGTCATATACGTTGCAAGGTCCGCCCCGCGGAAGGCGTAGATCGCCTGTTTGGGATCGCCGACAAAACACAGCGACGCCTCGCCCGCCTTGGCATAAATGCGGTTGAAGATGGCGTACTGGATCGGATCGGTATCCTGGAACTCGTCGATCAGCGCCAGCGGATAGGTGGCACGCAGCGAGGCCGCCAGGTCTTCGCCGACCGGGCCTTGCAGCGCCTGGTCCAGACGATTGAGCAGATCGTCGAAGGCCAGCAGCCGCTGCGCCGCCTTGCGCTCCGGCAGCTCACGGTTGAGCCGCTCCAGCAGCGCGACTTGCAAGGCGATCAGCCGTTGCTTGCCCGCCGGCAGCGCCTCGGCGACCTGATCGGCCAGTTCATCCAGTGCATGGGCCAGTTCGCAAACGGGCGCGTCATGGCCCTTCTTGCAGGCTTTCGTCAGCGCGCGGACACCGAACTTGGCCGCACCCTCGGGCAGGTCGAACATCACGGCCGGATCGGCGAAATAGGCATCCAAATCCATCTGCCAGGGCGCAAATTTGATGCTTTTGTGGGTGCTCTGGCTGAGTCCACCATGGGCCAGCAGCTCGGCGACCCAGGCGCTGCCGGCGCTTTTCCACAACTCGGCCGCGCGCTGCCAGGCAGCCTCCACCGGGCGTAAATCGGCGGCGACCGGTGCGCCCTGGGGTTCGACCCGCAGATAAGGCTTGCCTAGATGGCTGCGCAGCCGCTGGCGTAACCACTGCGGAGTGATCCGGCTCTTGGCGAGAAAGCGTGCCCAGGCCGGATCGGCGTCGGCCAGCTCGCTGCGCCAGGCGTCGGCGAGCAGCGCGTCGATGATCTCGCGATCGTCGGCGGTCAGCTCACTGTCGAAATCGCCACCGGCTTCGAACGCCGCGTCCTGCAACGCGCGCTGGCAGAAGCCATGGATGGTGAAGATCGCCGCCTCGTCGAAGCCGTGCACGGCCAGCAACAACCGCCGCCGCGAGGCTTCGTCCGGGTAGCGCGCATGCAGCCGATTGAGGAAGTCGTCATCGCTGGGTGTACCGTCATAGACCGCCAACAGGTCGGCCAGCCGCGCACGGATGCGCTCGCGCAGCTCGGCGGTGGCGGCGGTGGTGTAGGTCACCACGAGGATCTGCCCCACCGACAGCTGCCGCTCCAGCAGCAAACGCGCATAGAGCGCGGTGAGCGTCCAGGTCTTGCCGGTGCCGGCGCTGGCCTCGATCAGCGAGCGGCCATCGAAGGGGGAATTGAGGAGGTCGAGTTTCATGGTTGCGCCTCCGGCTGTCTGGGCTCTGCACTACCAGACACAGTGGTATCGCTGCGAAGTCCGGGTTTCGCCCCGCCGGGCGAGTCACTTTCTCTTTGCTTGTGCAAAGAGAAAGTAACCAAAGAGAAAGCACACCCCACATCCGGCCCCGGCTGCGCCGGGGTTCCCTCGCTCCATCGGTCCTCCAGAGGCCCGCTCCGAAGGGACATCCCTGTCCCTTCGGAGCTCTCGCGGCGTCCATGCCGCTCGACCACTTCCAGACCGACTCCACTCGGCCTCCTGAAGGGGCCCGGCCCCCGGCACGACCTGCCTCGTATGACCGAAGCATCTGCATGGGCGGGGCAGCGGTTATTGCGAGGCAGAGATCGTTGCAGTGCAATCGGGGCGGCACCCGATGCCCCTTCAGGAGGCCGAGCGGAGGCGTTGCGCAGGGGGACGCGAGGCATGGACGCCGAGCGAGG
>NZ_AGSX01000144.1 GCF_000235745.1 Stutzerimonas stutzeri SDM-LAC
GCGCCGCACTACGCCCACTGCTACAGGAATGCCAACGAGGAATCTCGACCATGAGCGCACCGCTAAAACTCGCCCTGGTCGGTCACACCAACGTTGGCAAAACTTCGCTGATGCGCACCCTCACCCGCGACATTGGGTTCGGCGAGGTCTCGCATCGGCCGAGTACCACTCGTCATGTCGAGGGCGCGCGGCTGTCGGTGGATGGCGAGCCGCTGCTAGAGCTCTACGACACGCCGGGGCTGGAAGATGCCATCGCCCTGCTCGACCATCTGGAGCGCATCGAACGCCCTGGCGAGCGCCTTGATGGTCCGGCGCGCACTGCGCGGTTTCTCGAAGGCAGCGAGGCACGCCAGCGTTTCGAGCAGGAGGCCAAGGTGCTGCGCCAGCTGCTGGCCAGCGATGCCGGCCTCTACATCATCGACGCCCGCGAGCCGGTACTGGCCAAGTACAAGGATGAACTGGCGGTGCTCGCCGGCTGCGGCAAGCCGCTGCTGCCGGTACTCAACTTCGTCGCGCAACCCGGCCATCGCGAAGCTGAATGGCGCGAGGCGTTGGCACGGCTGGGGCTGCACGCCCTGGTGCGCTACGACAGCGTGGCGCCGCCGATCGACGGCGAGCGCCGACTCTATGAAAGCCTCGCATTACTACTGGAACAGTCGCGCCCCAAACTGCAGCGCCTGATCGACGACCATGAAGCCCAGGCGGCGGCGCGGCTGAGCGAGGGCAATCGGTTGATCGCCGAGCTACTGGTGGATGTGGCGGCCTGTCGACGTAGCGTCGCCGCCCAGCCTGACCTGGAGCGCGGCGCCATTCGTGAACTGCACGACGCCGTGCGCGCCCGCGAACAGCGCTGCGTCGAATCCCTGCTGCGCCTCTACGGCTTCCGCCCACAGGATGCCGCGGCGGCCGATTTGCCCTTGCTAGACGGCCGCTGGGGCGACGATCTATTCAACCCGGAAACGCTCAAAGAACTTGGCGTGAAGATCGGTGGCGGCATGGCCGCCGGGGCGGCAGCCGGTGCCGGCGTCGATCTGATGGTCGGTGGTATCACGCTGGGTGCGGCGGCACTGCTCGGCGCGATCGCCGGCGGCGGCGCGCAGACGGCACGGCACTATGGCAACCGCCTGCTGGGCAAGCTCAAGGGCCAACGCGAACTGACCGTGGATGACGCCGTGCTGCGCCTGCTCGCGCTGCGCCAGCGCCAGCTGTTGACCGCCCTCGCCGCGCGTGGGCATGCCGCGATGGACGCGATCCGCCTCGATACCCCGGACGACAAAGCCTGGCGCGAGGGCAAGCTACCTGAGGCGCTGCACCGTTGCCGCGCGCATCCACAATGGTCATCGCTGAATCCCGGAGCACGGCTGGAGCAGGCCGAGCGACAACAGCAACTGGCGGAACTGGTCGCCAGCCTGCAGAAGAGCTAGTCAGTATCCGCAGCTTGGTGGGTGGGCTCTCTCACACTCACAGACGACTCAAAGAATCTGAGCTGATCGATGTCCGCACTCGCTATCAGGTACGTGCCGGTAACCTGCTATTGACTGCAACCGGCGCCTGCGTACGGCCGAGACGCAGAGTACCCAGCGTCGCGATCATGATCAGCAGCCCGCCGATCCAACCCTGCAGCCCCAGCCGTTCGCCGAGCCAGAACCCGGCGATGAGCGCGCCAAACAGCGGCTCTGAGCCCATCAGCAGCGACACCCGCGTCGCGCTGGTACGGCCCAGCGCCAGGTTTTGCACGTAAAGCGCAAACAGCGTGGCGAAGCCCACGAGATACAAGCTGGCCGCCCAGAATGCCGGACTCTGCGGCAAAGCCGGCAGCCCGCCCGGCAGCGACACGCCAAGCAGCAGGCAGCCCGAGGCGACCACCCCGCTCTGTACCGCCGTCAACGCCAGCGGCGGCACCTGTCGGTCGGCGGTCAGCCGTCGGGTCAGGCATACCAGCACCGCGCGCAGCACCGCAGCGGCCAGCATCAGCCCATCGCCCAGGTTGAGCGACATAGCCATACCTCCGGTCAGCAGCCAGACGCCGGCCAGCGACAACGCACAAGCTGCAAACAGAAGGTTACTCGGGCGCTGACGCAACATCGCCCATTCGACAAAAGGCGTGAACACCACACACAGGCTGATGAGAAAGGCGGCGTTACTGGCGCTGGTCAACATCACACCCCAGGTTTCGCAGAGGAAAATTCCCAGCATCACCAGCCCCAGCGGTAGGCCTGGACGAATCGCGCGCCGGCCCTCGCCGCGCAGCTGCGGGATCAGCAGGATGAAGGTCAGGCCAAAGCGAATCGCCAGAAACCCCAGCACCGGATAGAACCACAGCGCCTGCTTGGCCACCGCATAGCTGCTGCCCCAGATGATCGCCACCATCAGCAGCATGGTGTCGGCCAGCCGGAGGTTGCATCGTGCCCTACAACGCCAATCGTGCATGCTGCCCACCCGCTTCAACTGAACGGACCGATTGTCCATTGATACGCTGAGGTCGATAATCCAGCGCTTCGGAAAAGGACTTGTTCAGCATGAGAACGAATGATCAAGCGACCTTGCTGCCTGGCATCGCCGTCTTCGTGCGCGTGGTCGAGGCTGGCAGTTTTTCCGCCGCGGCCCGCCAGTTGGGGCACCACCGCGTCGGCGGTGAGCCGGCAGGTCGCGCGGCTGGAACAGGCGCTGTCGCTACGGCTGCTGGAGCGCACCACGCGCCAGCTGCGGCTGAACGAAGCCGGCAGTGAGTTCTATGCGCATTGCCGAACGATGCTGGACGCCGCCGACCAGGCACTGGCCATCGGCGAGCGCTTGATGAGCAGCCCACGCGGGCTGGTACGCCTGAGCGTGCCCAAGGCCTACGGCAAGTTCGTCATCAGCCCGCTGATGCCGGGGTTCCTGCGCCGCTACGGCGAGGTCGAGGTGCAGCTGCAGATCAGCGACCTGAGCCCCGACTTAATCGAAGACGGCTTCGACCTCGTGGTGAAGGTGACCGATCAACCGCCCGAAGACCTTGCCGGCAAGCCACTGGGGCCGGTGCGTCAGTTGCTATGCGCCAGCCCGGCCTACCTGGCACAACAGGGCACGCCGCAGCATCCGCAGGAATTGCTCCGGCACAGTTGCATCTATTTCGGTGAGCGTGCGGGCGACAACCGCTGGCATTTCAGCGATGGCGAGCGACAGGAAGTGGTGACGGTGCGCGGCCGCTATGTCTGCAACCACAGCGAAGCGCGGCTGGAAGCGACGCTGGCGGATCTGGGCATTACCGTCCTGCCGCATTTCACCGCCGCGCAGGCACTGGCCGACGATCGGCTGTGTGAAGTGCTGCCGCAATGGCGTTACACCGGCTCGTACCAGGGGGCGGCCTGGCTGCTGTGGCGGCAAAACCAGCACCTGCCACCGAAGCAGCGGGTGCTGATCGACTACCTCAGCGAGGCGCTGGCGCAGCGCTGATCGCTGAGCCAGGCGCCGCGACGAGGGATCAGTCGCGCTTGTTGGCGACTTCCTCGGCCATCCGCGTCAGGCCCAGGTGGCGCACGTCGGTGCCGCGCACCAGGTAAATCACCATTTCGGCGATGTTGCGCGCGTGGTCGCCGATCCGCTCCAGCGAGCGCAGCACCCAGATCACGCTCAACACCCGCGAGATCGAACGCGGGTCTTCCATCATGTAGGTGACGAGTTCGCGCAGCGCGGTCTTGTACTCGCGGTCGACGGTCTTGTCGTACTGTGCGACCGACAACGCCAGATCCGCATCAAAACGCGCAAAGGCATCCAGCGCCTCCTGCACCATTCGGCGCACCTGGTCACCGATGTGGCGAACCTCGACGTAGCCGCGCGGAGCCTCGCCGTCTTCGCACAGCTCGATGGCGCGGCGGGCGATCTTCGTCGCCTCATCACCAATACGCTCCAGGTCGATCACTGACTTGGAGATGCTGATGATCAAGCGCAGGTCGGAGGCCGCCGGCTGACGACGGGCCAGAATGCGAATGCACTCCTCGTCGATGTCGCGCTCCATGTGGTTGATCTGGTCATCGACGTCACGGACCTGCTGCGCCAGCCCGGAATCGGCCTCGATCAGCGCGGTGACCGCGTCATTGACCTGCTTCTCCACCAGGCCGCCCATCGCCAGGAGATGACTGCGCACCTCTTCCAGCTCGGCGTTGAACTGCTGGGAGATGTGTTGCGTGTGGCTGTCTTTGCTGATCATTGTTCTCGCTCCGAGGAGGCTGCCGTTAAGCGGCTCTGGTGCGCGGCGCACCCGTGTAAATTGGACTCCACCCAAACCCGTCTGGGCTTTGGCAGAGTGTGTCAGGCAAGGAGGCGGAACGCAGACAGTACGATGTGTACGGCAAGTTCCGCCGACGCCGCCTGGCGCGCTCTGACATGGCCAGACTAACCGTAGCGGCCGGTGATGTAGTCTTCGGTCTGCTTCTTGTCGGGATTGGTGAACAGGGTATCGGTATCGCCGTACTCGATCAGCTTGCCCATGTACATGAAGGCGGTGTAATCGGACACCCGCGCGGCCTGCTGCATGTTGTGGGTGACGATGACGATGGTGTACTTGGCCTTGAGCTCGTAGATCAGCTCTTCGACCTTCAATGAGGAAATCGGGTCGAGGGCCGAACTCGGCTCGTCGAGCAGCAACACTTCCGGCTGCACGGCGATGGTGCGGGCGATGACCAGACGCTGCTGCTGACCGCCGGAGAGGCCGAGCGCCGATTCGTGCAGACGATCCTTCACCTCGTCCCACAGCGCCGCCCCCTTGAGCGCCCATTCGACGGTCTCGTCGAGCACGCGCTTCTGCTTGATGCCCTGGATGCGCAGGCCGTAGACCACGTTCTCGTAGATGCTCTTGGGGAAGGGGTTGGGTTTCTGGAACACCATGCCGACGCGACGACGCAGGTCGGCCACATCCTCGCCCTTGCGATAGATGTTGGTGCCGTCGAGGTTGATGGCACCTTCGATGCGGCAGCCGTCGACCAGGTCGTTCATCCGGTTGAAGCAGCGCAGCAGGGTGGACTTACCGCAACCGGACGGGCCGATGAACGCGGTCACGCGCTGGCGCGGAATGTTCATGCTGACGTTGTACAGCGCCTGCTTTTCGCCGTAGTAAAGGCTCAGGTCGGGCACTTCGATAGCCACGGCTTCGTTAGCCAGGTCCAGTGCGCGCTTGTCACGACCCAGCGCCGAAATGTCGATGGAATGCGTCTTTGCTTGTGACATGGGATGTCTCCGTATCGCTGGAGGCTAGAAGCACGGGCTGCGATCGTGCAGCGCCGGCCTCCAGCGTGTTATCGGCTGTTAGTGGTCGAGCGCTTTGTATTTTTCGCGCAGATGGTTACGAATCACGACGGCAGAGAGGTTCAGGACCGCAATCACCAGCACCAGCAGCAGCGCCGTTGCGTAGACCAGCGGCCGTGCGGCCTCGACGTTGGGGCTCTGGAAACCGACGTCGTATATGTGGAAGCCCAGGTGCATGATTTTCTGATCGAGGTGCAAATAGGGATAGTTCCCGTTGAGCGGCAGGCTTGGTGCCAGCTTGACCACACCCACCAGCATCAGCGGAGCGACCTCGCCAGCGGCACGGGCCACAGCGAGGATCAGGCCGGTCATCATCGCCGGGCTGGCCATCGGCAGTACCACTTTCCATAGCGTCTCGGACTTGGTTGCGCCCAGTGCCAGCGAGCCTTCGCGAAGAATTCGCGGAATACGCGCCAGGCCTTCCTCGGTGGCGACGATCACCACCGGCAACGTCAGGATCGCCAGGGTCAACGATGCCCACATCAGGCCTGGCGTACCGAACACCGGCGCCGGCGCCGCTTCGGGGTAGAAGATCCGGTCGAGCGAGCCGCCCAGCACATAGACGAAGAAGCCCAGGCCAAACACGCCGTAGACGATCGACGGCACGCCGGCGAGGTTGTTCACGGCGATGCGGATGATGCGGGTCAGCAGGCCCTGCTTGGCGTATTCGCGCAGGTAGACCGCAGCGATCACGCCGAACGGGGTGACGATCACCGCCATGATGATGGTCATCAGCACGGTACCGAAAATCGCCGGGAAGATGCCGCCTTCGGTGTTCGCCTCACGCGGTTCGTCGCTGACGAACTCCCAGACCTTGGCAAAGTAGAAGCCCATCTTGTCGAGCGTCGACATGGCGTTCGGGCGATAGGCTCGGACGATCTTGCCGAGGCTGATCTCCTTTTCCTGACCGTCCATGGTGCGCATGGTGATGCTGTCGCGGTTGAAGCCGGTGTAGAGCGAGGTCAGCTCGCCCTCGAGCGCCTTGTACTCGGCGTCCCACTGCGCACGCTCGGCATCCAGTTCGGCCTGCGCGGCCGCGTCGAGCTGATCGTCCAGTTCCAGCTTGCGGGTCTTCAGGCGCAGGCGTTCCAGGCCATGGTTGATGCGCCCGATATCGACCTTCTCCAGCTTGTTGATATCAGCATGCAGCTCGTCGATGCGCTCAATCCGCTTTTGCAGCTCTGGCCATGCCGCCTCGCCCTCGGCAACCAGCTGGCCGCTTTCCTTGACGTTCAACAGCTCGCCATAGAAGTTGCCCCACTCGCGGCGCTCCAGCGCCACCAGATCGGCCGGCTTGCGCGAGTTGCTCAGCCACTCGCCAACGACCCAGGAGAAATCGGCGCCGTAGACTTCGCGGTTGCCGACCTTGAGCAGTTCACGGGTCATGAACTCGCCGCCTTCGACGTCCACCGGCAAGCCACTGGCCGCCAGGCGTGCACGCGGCACCTCCTCGGCCTGTACCACTTCACCGGCCATCACACGTGGCTCGGCACCCGGAACCTGGTAGTCGGCAACGATGACGTCATCCGGCCAGAAATGCTCCAGGCCGCGCACGGCGATCACCGCCAGCAGGCCGAGGGTCATGATCACGGCGATGGACACCGCACCGGCGTTCATCCAGACCCAGGGGCTGCCGCTCTTGATCCAGGTTTTCAGCGAATCCTTTTTCACGGATCGATACCTTTGTCGAAAACTTGTCGCAGCCGTCACCGGCTGCGTTCTGTATTACAGGCTGGCGTACTTGCGGCGCAGGCGCTGACGGATCAGCTCGGCCAGGGTGTTCATCACAAAGGTGAACATCAGCAGCACCATCGCGGCGAGGAACAGCACGCGGTAGTGCGTGCTGCCCACTTCCGATTCGGGCATTTCCACCGCCACGTTGGCCGCCAGGGTGCGCATGCCTTCGAAAATATTGGCTTCCATGATCGGCGTGTTGCCGGTGGCCATCAGTACGATCATGGTTTCGCCGACGGCGCGGCCCATGCCGATCATCAGCGCCGAGAAGATGCCCGGGCTGGCCGTCAGCAGCACCACGCGGGTCAGCGTCTGCCAGGGCGTCGCGCCCAGCGCCAGCGAACCCAGGGTGAGACTCTTCGGCACGCTGAATACGGCGTCTTCGGCGATCGAATAGATGGTCGGGATCACCGCAAAACCCATTGCGATACCGATCACCAACGCGTTGCGCTGATCGAAAGGAATGCCGAGATCGTTGGACAGCCACAGGCGCATGTCACCGCCGAAGAACCAGTTCTCCAAGTGTCCACTGACCTCCAGCGAACCCCAGCCTACGAACAGGATCACGGGGATCAGCAGCACGGCTTCCCAACCTTCCGGGACGCTCAGTCGGATATTTTCCGGCAGCCGACTCCAGAACCAGCCCGCGAACAGGATGCTTAACGGCATCAGCAACAGCAGGCTGAAAATGCCCGGCAAGTGGTTTTCTAGATAAGGCGCGAGAAACAGGCCGGCAAAGAAGCCGAGGATCACCGTTGGCAGCGCTTCCATCAGCTCGATGATCGGTTTGACCTTGCGGCGCAGCGTCGGGGCCATGAAGTAGGCGGTGTAGAACGCCGCACAGATGGCCAGCGGCGCAGCCAGCAACATCGCGTAGAACGCCGCCTTGAGGGTACCGAAGGCCAGCGGCGAGAGGCTCAGCTTGGGTTCGAAGTCGCCCGTTGCCGAGGTGGACTGCCAGACGTAATCCGGCTCGGGGTAGCTTTCGTACCAGACCTTGCCCCACAGCGCATCCCAGGAAATTTCCGGGTGCGGGTTATCGATCACGAAACGTTGCAGCTGGTCACCCGACTCCACCAGCAGGCGCGTGGCACGCGGCGACATCGCAGCGACCGCAGCGCCGTCGGCGACCTGCTCGGTCAGCAGCTCGCGATGAGCCGTGCTGTGGAAGATGCCCAGGGTGCCGGCACTGTCGAGGGCGAGAAAGCCCTTGCGGCGCTCTTCGGGAAGGAGCTGGGTGATCGGCTGATCAGCCAGCTGGAAGTTGCGGACGTTCTTCAGCTCGGCCTGGCCGTCGTTGCTGCGCACCATGAACCACTGCCCGATGCCGCCGGTGGAGTCGCCGACCATCAGCGAGATACCACCCAGCAGCGAAGCCACCGTGGTGATCTCGCCCTTGCCGGTGAGCAGCTTGTAGCGACCGTTGAGTTGCTTGCGACGCAGATCGAAGACATCGACGCTGGCGCGACCGCTCACGGCGAACAACCACATGTGCCGCGGGTCGATACGCAGCGCCTTGATCGGCTCGGAGAGTTGCGGCAGGTCCATGCGCTCCTCTTCCAGGCTTTTTTCGCCGGTCATCAGGTTTTCGGTAGAGACGATTTTCAAGGCATGCAAAGCGCCATCCGTAGCGCCTGCCACCATCAGGGTCGAGCCGTTGAGGCTGATGGCAGCATGCTCGATGGGCCGCCCTTGCGAATCAAGGTTCAGCGGCTCTTCACCGAAGGGATAGTCCAGCTGCGGCGTGATGGTCTTCTTGCCATCCGGATAGCTGACTTTGTAGTTGTGCTCGGCAACCAGCACCTGGCCATTGCTCAGCCCCAGCACCATGCGGCGATTGCCCGGCGTGTCCTGGCCAACCGAGACGATCTGGCTGCCAGCCGGCAGCGGCAGCTCTACGGTGCGCAGCAGCTCGCTCGTGGGTACGCTGAAGAACCGCACGGCTCCGTCGCTGCCCAGGCGCATCGCCACCTTGTTCTGCTCTTCGACCGCCAGTAGCAGCGGCGCGCCGGCTTCGGCCAACCAGGCCGGCTGCTGGGCATCACGCGCTTGCAGTTCAGCGCCCTGGAACATGGGTGCCACGACCTGGGCGAGGTAGAAGAAAATCAGGCAGATCGCGCCGAGCACGGCGAGGCCGCCAATGGAGACATACCAACGCGCCAGTTTGTCTTTCAGCGCGCGAATACGGCGCTTGCGTTGCAGAGCCGGGGTGTTGAAGTCCAGCCGTTGCACATCGGAATTCGCGGTCATGGTCTCGATATCGTTCATGCGAAGGTTCCTGGCCGCTCAGGCCGCTACACTGCTGCGCCGCTTGGGCGCGAGTCGTTTCCTGGCTTGTTCGGCCGCTCGGGCGCCTAATTTAATGCAGCTGTGTGACAGAAAAATTACAGCGAGGTGACGCGACGACGCCCACCAACGCGCGGAGCGTGGCGGGCGTCGCTACAGCTCGCGGCAAGCGCCGCGAGGCTGGCGTGAGGGCTTAGTTCAGACCCAGCTCTTGCATGGTCTTGTCGACCACTTTCTTGGGCAGCGGGATGTAGCCATCCTTGACCACGACTTCCTGCCCCTGCTTGGACAGCACCAGCTTGAGGAACTCGGCGTCGATCGGGCTCAGCGGCTTGTTCGGCGCCTTGTTGACGTAGACGTAGAAGAAGCGAGCCAGCGGGAACTTGCCGGCCAGGGCGTTCTCTTCGTTGGCTTCGAAGGCCTCGCCACCCTTGGACAGGGGCACAGCGCGGACGCTGGAGGTCTTGTAGCCAATGCCCGAGTAGCCGATGGCGTTCAGGGTGCTGGAGATCGACTGCACCACCGAGGCAGAACCCGGCTGCTCGTTCACGTTAGGCTTGAAGTCGCCCTTGCACAGCGCTTCTTCCTTGAAGTAGCCGTAGGTGCCGGATACCGAGTTGCGGCCGAACAGCTGGATCGGCTTGCTCGCCCACTCACCGGTCAGGCCGACGTCACCCCAGGTGGTGATGTCCTTTTCGCCACCGCACAGACGGGTGCTGGAGAAGATTGCGTCAACCTGCTCGATGTCCAGGCTCTTGATCGGGTTGTCCTTGTGAACGAACACGGCCAGGGCGTCGATAGCGACCGGCACCGCGGTCGGCTTGTAGCCGTACTTTTCCTCGAAGGCCTGGATTTCGTTGTCCTTCATCGGACGGCTCATCGGGCCGAGGTTGGCAGTGCCTTCGGTCAACGCGGGCGGTGCGGTCGAGGAGCCGGCAGCCTGAATCTGGATGTTGACGTTCGGGTAGGCGCGCTTGAAGTCTTCGGCCCACAGCGTCATCAGGTTGGCCAGGGAGTCGGAACCGACGCTGGACAGGTTGCCGGAAACGCCGGAGGTCTTCTCATAGGTCGGCAGTGCCGGATCAACTGCGGCGACTGCGTTAACAGCGCCTACACCAGCGGCAGCGAAGGTCAGGGCCGCCATCAAAAGATTCAGTTTCATTCCATGCTCCTAGCAGGGGTGTGTCAGTGTTTGGATCGGGGGCCATTGTCTGCAGGCCGTGTGAACACTCTATGAACCGAATATGACAATCTGGTGACGATACTGAACTTTAGGCCTGCCCGGTCGCTGTCACTATCTACAGCCGCTATACTCGCCCCCGCCCGCACTGCTGCGGGCCATTCGCGCAAAAAAACAAACGCGCCGCGAGTCCAACCAATGAACGAAT
>NZ_AGSX01000143.1 GCF_000235745.1 Stutzerimonas stutzeri SDM-LAC
CGGCGGAAGGCGAATCCGAACGTGCACCGGCCCGGCGCTGGCTGCTCATGTTGGCCGGGCTGGGCGCCTACTGGCTGCTGTTCGACCTGCTCGGCGCCATAGCTGTCGGCATCCTTGGCACGCTGTTGTTGTTTGCGGCTCATCCGGTGCGCAAGCCCTGGCTTTACCTGCTGGCAATCGCGCTGCCGTGGCTGGTAAGCCTGCTGTTCATCCATGTTCTGAACGTCCCGTTGCCCTCCGGCACGCTCTGGAACTGACACCGCCCTTACGCGAGTGACCGCATGGAAGGTTTTTCCGAAGTCCTGGACTTGTTTCTCAGCGTCGACAACTTCATCGCCATCTTCATTGGCGTGCTGATCGGCGTCGTCGTCGGTGCGATTCCCGGTCTTACCGCGACCATGGCCGTGGCACTGGCCTTGCCCTTCACCTTTTCGCTGGAGCCGGTGACAGCCATCCTGCTGTTGGTGGGCATCTACAAAGGCGGCATGTACGGCGGCTCGATCACCGCCATCCTGATTCACACGCCAGGCTCGCCGGCCGCTGCCTGCACCCTGCTCGACGGCTATCCACTGACGCAACAGGGCAAGGCAAAGAAGGCGCTGCAGATGGCGCTCTATTCGTCCTGCATCGCCGATGTGCTATCGAACCTGGCGCTGATTCTGTTTGCCTCCTATCTGGCCAAGATCGCGCTGAATTTCGGGCCGCCAGAGTTCTTCTGGCTGATCTGTTTCTCACTGACCATCATCGTCTCCATTGCTGGCGACTCGCCGGTCAAGGGCCTGATCGCAGCCAGCTTCGGCGTCATCGTCTCCATGATCGGCATGGATGCGGTGTACGGCAGCCAGCGCCTGACGTTCGACAACTACAACCTGATGGACCGGGTGTCCTTCGTGCCGTTGCTGATCGGCCTGTTCGCCATCCCCGAGGTCATCGACTTCTACCTGAAGAAAGCCGGCCCCCATATTCGCGCCGCTTCCAGTGGAGCTGGCCTGACGCTTGGCGAGCTCAAGTCCAGCCTGGTGACCATCGTGCGCGGCTCGTTTATCGGCGTGATCATCGGCGCCATTCCAGGCGCCGGCGCCACCGCGGCGTCTTTCATCTCCTATAGCGAAGCCAAACGGCGCTCGGCCAACCGGGCGAACTTCGGCAAAGGCGAACTCGAAGGCGTCGCAGCCGCCGAGTCAGGCAACAACGGCGTAGCTGGAGCGACGCTCATTCCGCTGCTGTCGCTGGGCATCCCGGGTGACGTGATCACCGCGATCATCCTCGGCGCCTTCATGATCCATGGGCTGACGCCCGGCCCGGTGCTGTTCCAGGAGAACCTGACGCTGGTCTACGCGCTGTTCTGCGGGATCATGCTGAGCTCGGCGGTGCTGCTGTTCGTCGGTCACGGCGTGATCAAGTATTTCTCACTGATCGCCGAGATCCCCAAGGCTGTCCTGCTTCCCATCGTGCTGATGTTCTGTGTCTACGGTGCCTTTGCCGTGAACAACAGCCTGTTCGACATTGGCCTGATGCTGCTCTTCGGCGTGATCGGTTATCTGTTCAACCGTACCGGCTTCGCAACAGCGCCCTTCCTCCTCGGATTTATCCTCGGGCCGATGTTCGAGGACAACCTGCGACGTACGCTGCTGATCGGTCGCGGCGACCCCATGATCTTCTTCCGTGGGCCGATCACCTGGATCTTCATCCTGCTCACCGCGCTGTCGCTTTTCTTCGCGGTAAGGCGCTATTGGCAGGAGCGTATCCGGGCGCGCTGAGTTGTTCGCCCTAGTGGCCGGCACCGGTTATCCTCAGGACCGAGCCCTTCTCCGAGAAACCGCGTGCCCGCACCTCCCCCCTCATTACCGAATCCCCTCGACCGCCTCTGGCTGACCGAAGCCGTGCGCCTGCGCGAAGAGCATGCCGGTCCGCTCGATGATGCCGAAGCCAATCGCCAAGCCCGAGCGCAGGGCGGACAACTGCCGGAACGGATCGAATATCGTGCGCTGTGGCTAGCACGCCGGGACGGCCTGATCGATGCACTGCGACACTGGCGGCAGGGCGCGCGGCTGGCGGGTTTCGCACTCGTTCTGCTCGCGCTTTTCACCGGTGCTGGACTGGCGCTCGCGGCGCTTGGTGATGGGGTACGGCCGGTCAATGTGTTCTGGGCGCTGGGCAGCCTGCTCGGGTTGAATCTATTGACGCTGCTGGGCTGGCTGCTGGGTTTCGTTTTCGCTGGCGATACGGGCGGTGCATTGGGTCGGCTATGGCTCTGGCTCAGCGAAAAGCTGGCGCGGGATGCCCGTGCCGTGCAGCTGGCGCCCGCGCTGTTGGCCGTGCTGGAACAGCGTCGCCTCGGGCGCTGGCTGTTAGGGCTCGGGGTGCACGGTTTATGGCTGGTTGCGATGAGCAGCGCCCTGTTGGCCCTCCTCGCGCTGTTGGCCACGCGGCGCTACGGCTTTGTCTGGGAAACCACAATTCTCGGCGAAGGCGCATTCATCAACCTGACCCAGGCGCTCGGGACCCTGCCGTCACTGCTCGGCTTCAGCGTGCCGGATATCGACCAAATCCGCGCCAGCGGAGCCCTGATCGGAGGCGCCGAAGCCGCCCGTCAAAGCTGGGCCGGCTGGCTGGTTGGCGTGGTGCTGATCTATGGGTTACTGCCGCGCGTGCTACTTGCGGTGTTCTGCCTGTGGCGCTGGCGACGTGGGCGAGCACGCCTACAGCTCGATCTACAGCTGCCCGCCTACCGCCTGCTCCGTGAACGCCTGCAGCCCTCCAGCGAGCGGCTCGGTGTCAGCGACGCCGCGCCGGACCAACTGCACGTGCCAGGCGCCGGGCCGCAACTGGACGGCAGCGAGGGCGCGGTGCTGGTGGCCATTGAGCTGGACCCGAGCCATCCCTGGCCCCCGAAACTGCCTAAGTCCGTTGCTGCTGCTGGCGTACTGGATGATCGCGAGCAGCGGCGTCGCTTGCTGGAACAGCTGACACGCTTCCCACCGCAACGTCTCGCCATTGCCTGTGATCCGCGCCGGTCGCCGGATCGTGGCACCCTCGCGTTGATCGGCGAGCTCAGCCGTTGCGCCGCGCAGAGCCGCGTCTGGCTGTTGCAGCCTCAGGCCGGCGAGGCACTGGACAGCGACCGCTTGCAGGACTGGAAACAGGCGCTGGACAGCCTCGCCTTGCCTCATTCCACCAGCGCACCACTGACCTGGCTGGAGAGCGGCCATGATTGATGAGCGCAGCATGATTCTGGTAGGAGCCAGCTTGCTGGCGATCAACGCGGCGACCCCGCACAGCGGATCGCCAGCA
>NZ_AGSX01000142.1 GCF_000235745.1 Stutzerimonas stutzeri SDM-LAC
CGCCTTTGGATTCTGACCGGAAGCCGGAGGCTTCAGCTATCAAGCCTGGATGGAACCCTTTAGCTTGTTCATCGCATTCTTTTCAAGCTGACGGATCCGCTCAGCGGAAACCCCATACTTGGCAGCGAGATCATGCAGAGTCGCTTTGGTATCACTCAACCAACGTTGCTGAAGGATATCGCGGCTACGCTCATCCAGCGTATCCAGCGCCTCGTGCAGATTCGAATTGGAGTTATCGCTCCAGTCGGCATCCTCGAGTTGCCGCGCCGGGTCGTAGCGATGATCTTCGAGATAGTGCGCAGGCGATTGATAGGCGCTGTCGTCGTCAGCATCGGCTGACGGATCGAAGGCCATGTCATGCCCGGTGAGGCGGCTTTCCATCTCGCGGACTTCGCGAGCCTCAACGCCGAGACTGTCGGCAACCCGCTCGACCTCGTCATTGTTCAGCCAGGCCAGACGCTTCTTCTGACTGCGCAGGTTAAAGAACAGCTTGCGTTGCGCTTTTGTCGTGGCGACCTTGACGATGCGCCAGTTGCGCAGGATGAATTCGTGGATCTCGGCCTTGATCCAATGCACGGCAAAGGAAACCAGGCGCACGCCCATTTCGGGGTTGAAGCGCTTGACCGCCTTCATCAGGCCGACATTGCCTTCCTGAATCAGGTCAGCCTGCGCCAGACCGTAGCCGGAATAGCTACGGGCGATATGGACAACGAAACGTAAGTGGGCCAGCACCATCTGACGGGCGGCCTCTAAGTCTTGCTGGTAGAACAAGCGACCAGCCAACTCGCGCTCCTGCTCGACCGTGAGCAGCGGAATGCTGTTGACCGTCTGCACATAGGCCTCGAGATTGCCTCCCGGGACCAGGGCTTGAACAGGTTGGAGATTAGATGTCATGCAGGTCCTCCAAAAATGAAGCTGCAGCAGTTTAGCACTGCCGCATGAGACTTCAAGTCTGCGGAAAAGTTTCCTTACAGCTCGATAAAGCCATTAAAATCAAAGAGTTAGCGCGGAGCAAGTTCGCTCAGATGCCGTGCAACGGCTAGCCAGGCGCCGATGTAACCCAGCAGCACGGCACCGAGCACGAGCGAGACTCCATCATCGGCTGGTACGCCTGCCAGACCGAAATCGCTGCCGTACAAGCCCGCGAGCCCAACGACCGCCTCGTTCAGCCAGCCAAGCCCATACGCCAGCAGGACCCAGGCGATCAGACCAGCGCCCAACCCGTACAACGCGCCCATATAGAGGAAGGGGCGGCGGACGTAGCCGTCGGTTCCGCCAACCAGCTTGACCACCTCGATCTCGGTGCGGCGGTTTTCGATGTGCAGGCGGATGGTATTGCCGATCACCAGCAGCAGCGTGGCGATCAGCAACAGGCTAAGGCCGAAGACGAACCGGTCACCCAGCTTGAGGATGGCAGTCAGCCGTTCGACCCAGAGCAGGTCCAGCTGCGCCTGCTCGACGCCGGGCAGGTCCGCCAAGCGTTGGCGCAGCGCCTCAAGGTTGTCGCGATCAACTTCGTTGGGCGTCACCAGGATCACGCCGGGCAAGGGGTTCTCCGGCAGCTCACGCAGCGCCTCGCCGAGCCCCGACAGTTGTTGAAACTCCTCCAGCGCTTGTTCGCGGCTGATCCAGCTGGCCTCGGACACGTCCGGCATCGCCAGAATCTGCTCGCGCAGCGCTTGACCCTGCGGAGCATCCACGTCCAGCTGCATGAACAGCGAAATCTGTGCCGCGCGCTGCCAGGAGCCGCCGAGTCGCTCGACATTGTCCAACAAGAGCGCCAGGCCCATCGGCAAGCTCAATGCGACGGCCATGACCAGACAGGTGAAAAAACTACCAATCGGCTGCTTGATCAGCCTGCCGACACTGTCGACCACGCTGGCTCGGTGGCTTTCCACCCAGGCATGAAAAAGGGTCTTGAAGTCCGGCTCGTCGCTCTTCGGCTGCTCGGGCTTGTTGCGTACCCCACCCGCGCGCTCGGCGGGGTTCGGGTTCTGTTCGGGCGTGCTCATCGAGTGGCCTCCCCATCGCCAATCAATCGACCACGCTGCAGCGTGAGCATGCGATGACGCATACGAGCGATCAGCGCCAGGTCGTGACTGGCGATCAATACAGTGGTGCCGAGGCGGTTGATGTCTTCGAATACGCCCATGATTTCGGCTGCCAAACGCGGGTCGAGGTTGCCGGTCGGTTCGTCGGCCAGCAGCAATGCCGGGCGATGCACCACGGCGCGGGCAATGCCGACCCGCTGTTGCTGACCGGTGGAGAGGTCGGAGGGGTATTGCAGCGCCTTGTCCTTCAGACTGACGCGCTCCAGCGCAGTCATCACGCGTTGGCCGATTTCGCGCTTGTTCAACCCGAGGATCTGCAGCGGCAACGCGACGTTGTCGAACACGGTGCGATCAAACAAGAGCTGGTGGTTCTGAAACACCACGCCGATCTGCCGACGAAGAAAGGGAATCTGCGCGTTGCTGATTCGCGACAGGTCCTGACCGGCCAGCAGCAGTTTGCCACTGCTAGGCCGCTCCATCGCCAGCAGCAGACGCAACAAGGTGCTCTTGCCGGCGCCGGAGTGACCGGTGACGAAGAGGAACTCACCGCGTTGCACATGAAAGGAAAGCTCATGCAATCCGACGTGGCCGTTGGGATAGCGCTTGCCGACCTGTTCGAAACGAATCATGACGAGGCTCCGCCCGTCCCCTTCTCGGCAAACAGGGCATTGACGAAGGCGTCCGCCTCGAAGGTGCGCAGGTCATCGATGCCCTCGCCGACGCCGATGTAGCGGATCGGCGTGCCGAACTGCTTGGCGAGGGCAAAGATCACACCACCTTTGGCGGTGCCATCGAGCTTGGTCAGCGCAAGGCCCGTCAGTTCGACCGACTGATTGAATTGTTTGGTCTGGTTGATCGCGTTCTGACCGGTGCCAGCATCGAGCACCAGCAGCACTTCGTGCGGCGCGGTGTCGTCGAGCTTGCCCATCACCCGACGGACCTTTTTAAGCTCCTCCATCAGGTTGTCCTTGGTATGCAGACGGCCTGCCGTATCGGCGATCAGCACATCGACGCCACGGGCCTTGGCCGCTTGCACCGCATCGAAGATCACCGACGCGGAATCGGCGCCCGTGTGCTGAGCGATCACCGCGATGCTGTTGCGCTCGCCCCAGACCTGTAGCTGCTCGACAGCGGCCGCGCGGAAGGTGTCACCAGCAGCCAGCATGACTTTCTTACCTTCCAGCTGCAGCTTCTTCGCCAGTTTGCCGATGGTGGTGGTCTTGCCGACACCATTGACGCCGACCACCAGAATCACGAACGGCTGTTTGCTGCTGTCTATCACCAACGGCTGCTCGACAGGCTTGAGCAGGCTGGCCAGCTCTTCCTGCAGTGCCTTGTACAGCGCGCCGCTGTCGGCCAACTCCTTGCGCGAGACTCGGCGCGCCAGGTTCTGCATGATCGCCGTAGTGGCCTCAACGCCAACGTCGGCTGTCAGCAGGCGGGTTTCCAGCTCGTCGAGCAGGTCATCATCGATGGCTTTCTTGCCGAGGAACAGGCTGGCCATGCCTTCGCCGATGCTGGCGCTGGTCTTCGACAAGCCTTGCTTGAGCCGGGCGAAGAAGCCCAGTTTGGTCGGGGCCTCCTGCACGACAGGTGCAGGAGCAGGCTCGACGGCAATCTCGGCCAACACTGGCGATTCGGGCACTTCTTCAGGCTGAACAAGCTCCGGGGTAGGCTCGGGCTCTGCCTCGGGCTCAAGCTGCAGTTCAGCGGTCGGCTTGATCTGCGGTTCCTCGTCGGGCTGATCCGGGGCAGGCTCCGGCTCCGCAAGGGGAGATTCTTCGACCTTTTCTGCCTCATCGGGCAATGCGCTGTCCGGCGCGTCGGCGAACGGCTGGCTGTCTTCCAGAGGCTCGGCAGGCGGCGGCTCGGCCGCGGGTGACTGTGGCTTCTTGCGAAACCAGCCAAACAAGCCTTTCTTTTCGCCAGCCTCGGCCGGCGCCTTCTTATCGTCGTTGGAACCAAACATGGAGAAGATTTTCTCAAGAGGGCGATACGCCAGCGCAAATGCCACTAGCCAGACGGGCGCTATCCTAGCATTGAGCATCGGCCTGCGCTAAGCGTGGCCATCCGCCTGACTGCTACCCGGCAACGCAATTTCTTATGCCTTTGCCCTGACACAAGGGCACCAGTACCATGGCCCGCTTGCCCTTGTCAGCCAGCACTATCGCAGGCGGGATCGATCATTGAACGAGTCTTTTCTCCTATGCCTTTGATGCTACGCCGCGCCACAGCCTTGCTACTCGGCGCCCTCTACCTACCGCTGATCCTGGCCGCCGAAGCCCAACCTACCCATGAATTCTTTCTGGATAACGGCCTGAAGGTAATCGTGCGCGAAGATCACCGTGCGCCGATCGTGGTTTCCCAGCTCTGGTACAAGGTCGGGTCCAGCTATGAGTCGCCCGGCCAGACAGGCCTGTCCCACGCGCTCGAGCACATGATGTTCAAGGGCAGCCGCAAGCTTGGCCCCGGCGAGGCTTCACGCATCCTTCGCGAACTGGGCGCCGAGGAGAATGCGTTCACCAGCGACGATTACACGGCGTATTACCAGGTCCTGGCGCGCGATCGACTGGCCGTGGCCTTCGAGCTGGAAGCCGATCGCCTGGCGAGCCTGAAGCTGCCGCCAGAGGAATTCGAGCGGGAAATCGAAGTGATCATGGAAGAGCGCCGCCTACGCACCGACGACAAGCCCAGCGCGCTGGCTTTCGAACGCTTCAAGGCCATGGCCTACCCCGCCAGCGGCTACCACATCCCAACCATTGGCTGGATGGCCGATCTCAAGCGGATGACCATCGAGGAGCTGCGCACCTGGTACGAGCGCTGGTACGCACCCAACAACGCAACCCTGGTGGTGGTCGGTGACGTCACGCTGGACGAAGTGCGGACCTTGGCCGAGCGCTACTTCGGGCCGATCGAGAAGGAGGAGCTGCCTGTCGCCAAGCGACCTCTGGAGTTGGACGAGCCCGGCGAGCGCCGGTTGCGCCTGCATGTGCAGACTCAGGTACCCAGCCTGATCATGGCCTTCAATACACCGAGCCTGGCCACCAGCGACGACCCGAGTCAGATTCATGCACTGCGACTGATCAGCGCGCTGCTCGACGGCGGCTACAGCGCACGTCTGTCCCAGCAGCTCGAACGCGGCGAGGAACTGGTGACCAGCGCCTCGGCCTGGTACAACGCCTACGCCCGCGGCGACACGCTGTTCGTTCTGAGCGCTGCGCCAAACATACAGAAAGGCCGAACGCTGGAAGAGGTCGAGGCCGGCCTCTGGAAACAGCTAGAACAGCTCAAGCAGAGCGCGCCGTCGGCTGAGGAGCTGGAGCGGGTCCGCGCCCAGGTCATCGCCGGGCTGGTCTACGAGCGCGACTCCATCACCCAGCAAGCCACCACCATCGGCCAGCTCGAAACCGTCGGGCTCTCCTGGCGGCTGATGGACGAGGAGCTCAGCGCCCTGGAAGCCGTTACCCCAGAAGAGATTCAGCAAGCCGCTCGCACCTATTTCACCCGCTCGCGCCTGAGCGTTGCCCATGTACTACCCGAGGAGTCCAGCAATGAGTGATCGCCACCTGTTGCGTCGCGGCCTGCTCGGCCTGACGCTGGCGTCTTGCCTCGGCCTGGCCGCCTGCAACGAAGAAGCCGGCGATGCCGTCGCAACCATTCCGGTGCCGACCGAAGAAACCGTCGCCACGCCGGCCGAGTCCGGACAGGCCATCGCCATTGAGGCCAAAGAGGCCGAAGCCACCAGCACCCAGCTCGAATCACTGGCCGAGCTCGGCGACAAGCCGCTGGCCCGTCGTGAACTCGACATTCAGAGCTGGCAGACCGACGGCGGCGCCAAGGTGCTGTTCGTCGAGGCGCACCAGTTGCCCATGTTCGACCTGCGCCTGACCTTTGCCGCAGGTAGCAGCCAGGATGACGGCGTGCCCGGCCTGGCCATGCTGACCAACGCCATGCTCAATGAAGGCGTCGAAGGCAAGGATGTCACCGCGATCGCCGAAGGCTTCGAAGGCCTGGGCGCAGAGTTCGGCAACGGGTCCTATCGCGACATGGCGGTCGCCAGCCTGCGCAGTCTGAGCGATACGGACAAACGCGAGCAGGCACTGCAGCTGTTCAGCCAGGTCGTCGGCCAGCCGAGCTTTCCCGAAGACTCGCTGCAACGGATCAAGAATCAGGTTCTCGCCGGCTTCGAATTCCAGAAACAGAACCCCGGCAAGCTGGCCAGCCTCGAACTCTTCGAGCAGCTGTATGGCGATCACCCCTATGCTCACTCCAGCGAAGGCACGCCCGAGTCGATCCCGGGCATCAGCGTCGAGGAACTGCGCGCGTTCCACCAAAAGGGCTACACCGCAGGCAACGCGGTGATCGCGCTGGTTGGCGACCTTAGCCGCGCGGAGGCCGAAGCCATCGCCGCGCAAGTCTCAGCGGCGCTGCCGCAAGGCCCTGCACTGCCGCCTCCGCCACCACCCAGCGAGCCAACAGCCGGCACTGAGCACATCGAATTCCCGTCCAACCAAACTCACCTGATGCTGGCGCAACTCGGCATCCCACGCGGCCATCCGGATTACGCCGCGCTGTATCTGGGTAACCAGATTCTCGGCGGCGGCGGCTTCGGTACACGTTTGATGGAGGAGGTGCGCGAAAAACGCGGTCTGACCTACGGCGTCTATTCGGGCTTCAGTCCGATGCAGGTGGCCGGCCCCTTCATGATCAACCTGCAAACCCGAGCCGAGCTGGCTGAAGGCACGCTTGAGCTGGTTCAAGGGCTGGTTGCCGACTATCTGAAAAACGGCCCGACCGACGCCGAGCTGGAGCGCAGCAAGCGCGAAGTTGCCGGCAGCTTTCCGCTGTCGACGGCCAGTAACAGTGACATCGTCGGGCAGCTGGGCAGCATCGGTTTCTATGACCTGCCACGGACCTACCTCGAGGACTTCATGCAACAGGTCCAGGCGCTGTCGGTCGAAGACGTCAAGGCCGCGATGAACGAGCATCTCGGCCCGGACGACTTCGTGATCGTCACGGCGGGTCCGCAGGTCGAGCAGAAGCCACTGCCGCCGCCAAGTGCGAAGCCCCTCGAACAACCCAGCAGTATTCCGGAGCATTGATGGCCAATCCACCCATCCGCCCCTCCGCCCATGGGGGCCAGGGCCAGCTGCGCATCATCGGCGGCGAATGGCGCAGCCGACGCTTCGGTTTTCCCGAGGCCGATGGCCTGCGACCGACGCCCGATCGTGTTCGCGAGACGCTGTTCAACTGGCTCGCGCCGTACCTCTCCGGTGCACGGGTACTCGATCCTTTTACCGGGAGCGGCGCACTGTACCTTGAAGCCCTCTCGCGCGGTGCCAGCATGGCCCTCGCGCTGGATGTGAATGCCAATGCCATCGCTAACCTGCGCAAGCACCTGGATACGCTCAAGTGCGGCCAGGGCCAGCTGCTGCAAAGCGACGCCTTGCGTTATCTCGAAACCCAGAGCCCGACGCCGTTCGACCTGGTATTTCTCGATCCACCGTTCAACAAGAACCTGCTGCAGCCCGCCTGCGAGCTGCTCGAAAAACGGGGCTGGCTGGCCAAGCACGCGTGGGTTTATACCGAGAGCGAAGCTGCTCCCTCCAGCCTTGGCCTGCCCGGCAACTGGCGCCTACACCGCGAGAAACAGGCCGGTAAGGTGAACTACGCGCTGTGGGAGCGCAGCGGCGAAGCGTAACTGTCCGGACGGTACCGTGGCTGGCTGGGCCTCAACTAGTCAGCACGGATCGCAGCGCCATCGAACCCGAGTAACCATGTCCGCCACCGTTCCTGATCTCAGCGCCGCCCCAGAAATAGATCACCCTTTCACGCCCGCCTGGTGGCTGCCTGGGGGCCACCTGCAGACACTGTGGAACCCGCTCTGCCGCCGGGCACCTCTACTTCAGCGCCGCCGAGAGCGGCTGTGGCTCGCAGACGGCGATTTCATCGACCTCGATTGGCACGGGCCACAGGATCCCGAGGCACCGCTCGTGCTGATATTGCATGGGCTGACTGGCTCATCGAACTCACTCTATGTGCTCGGATTGCAGCAGACGTTGGCAGGTCGGAACTGGGCAAGTGTCGCGATCAACTGGCGAGGCTGTTCTGGTGAGCCGAACCTGCTCCCACGCGCCTATCATTCCGGCGCCAGCGATGACCTGACTGAAGTGACCATTCACCTGCAAGCCGCGCGACCACTGGCGCCGCTCCATGCCGTAGGTTATTCGCTCGGGGGCAACGTGTTGCTCAAATACCTCGGCGAAACCGGCCAGGCGACACCGCTGCAAAAGGCCGTGGCGGTTTCCGTACCCTTTCGCCTGGACCAGTGCGCCGACCGTATCGGCCTCGGTTTTTCGCGGATATACCAAGCGCACTTTATGCGCGAGATGGTGGCCTACGTAAAGGACAAGCAGCAGCTCTTTGCGAGCAAGGGAGATGACGAGCATCTTTCGGCACTCCAGCGGCTGGGCTCGCTGAAAGGCATGCGCACCTTCTGGGATTTCGACGGCCGCTTCACCGCACCACTGCACGGTTATGCCGATGCAACCGATTACTACCGCCGCGCCTCGAGCCGCTACTTCCTGCCCGACATCCGCATCCCGACGCTGCTGATCCAGGCCGAGGACGATCCCTTCGTCTTCCGCCACAGCGTGCCCGAACCCGATGAGCTTTCAGCCACCACCACCCTGGAGCTGCACAGAACGGGTGGTCACGTCGGATTCGTCGAAGGCTCGCCGACCAAACCAAGCTATTACCTGGAGCGGCGAATACCGGAGTGGCTGGGAGCTTGACGCCAGTTAGTCTGCTAATGGCAGCCAGTCATGGGGGAAACGGGCCTTCAGGCCGAGCCGATCGATCCGCCAGCGCTCCGGCAGATCATCTACTCGTGCGATGACCCTCAAGCTGCGCGTCGGTGCGCTGAACGGCGGGCGCAGCTCGACGGGCACCGACGCCGCGTCGTCCACGGTTTGCACCACCTGTGCCGGACGCTTGCTGCCATCCGGAAAGACCAGCGTAAGCGACTTGCCGATGGCCGCGTCGGCGGCATGCCGGGGGTTGAGATAAACCCAGACCTGCGCCTCACCGTCGCGCTCCAGCCGCAGCAGCGGCGTGCCCGGGCCGACATTCTCACCTGGCGCGACAAGTATCTCGCCAACCTTGCCGTCTTCCTCGGCGCGCAGTTCCAGTGCCTGCAGGCGGCTGTCCAGCCAGGCAAGCTCCAACTTGCGCTGGCGTTGGTCGACGCTCACGGCAGGCCGCGTACGCTGCGCCAGTTGGTAGAGATCGCGTAAACGCCCGTCGCGCTGATCGACGGCCGACAATAACTCGCCCCGAGTCGCCGCGCCGCGTTCGAACAAGCCCTGCATCTGATCGACCCGTGCCTGGGCGCGCGACAGCTGGCTGTCGAGCAAAGCCCGCTCGCGCTCCAGCGCTTCACGCTCAGCCGTATCTGGCGCATCGGCGGGGGCGGCCAGCATAAAGCGGCGCGCACGCCACTCAGGATTGTCCAACCGAACCAGCACCTCCCCGGCCTTCACGCGCTGTCCCGGTTGAACAAGAACCTGATCAACTTGAGCGCCATCGCGTGCGCGCAGCTCCGCACCCGGCAAATGAAGCTGGGCCGGCGCCTCGATCAACCAGAGTGCCAGCACCCAGCGCGCCACCAGCCAGAGCAGTGGGCTGACAACGGCCAGGAGGATGAGGTACCAGCG
Organism: Stutzerimonas stutzeri SDM-LAC; assembly: GCF_000235745.1. Classification (GTDB taxonomy): domain Bacteria; phylum Pseudomonadota; class Gammaproteobacteria; order Pseudomonadales; family Pseudomonadaceae; genus Stutzerimonas; species Stutzerimonas stutzeri_H. The sequence goes on from NZ_AGSX01000142.1 coordinate 9,767, forward strand.
CAACCGAAAAGCCATGCGTTTGCCCGGCGCATAGAGCACCTGAAGCCCTTGCTCCTGGGTCGGCTGCTGCTCCTTGGCACTGGAAAATTTGATCTTCATGCGGTTCAGCTCAATGAGGGAAGTAGGACCAGTCCTGCCAGTCGATGCCGGTCACCGACACCGCCTGCAGGCGGTGTCGCCAGTTCGCGACCTGTTTTTCCAGCTGCAGTCGGGTGGCATCCTTCCAGCTTTCCTGCGCAGACAACTGCGGCTCCACGCTCTGCGCCAGACGAAACCGGAGCCCGGGCCAGCGCCGGGCAATGCCCTGCGCCAGTTCAGCACTGCGGTCCGGGTTGCGGGTGTAGATCATCAGGCTCACCTGACGCACGCCGCGTTGCTGCAGGCGGCAGGGAACGCAGAATCCACCGGCAGCCGGTTGGGCAAACCAGCGGTGATGGCTCGACACTTCCAGCGGCCAGGGGCTGACTTGTGTCACGGACTCGAGGGTGTCCATCCAATCGCGCAGACGGTCTTCTGGAACCGGCCAGCCGAGTTGCTCGACTTCGAGATCCAGATGCAGAGCATCGAACGGCAGTGGCGCCAAGGTTTTCAGCAGATCGACGAGATCATGGCGAGGCTTCGGCAGGATCCACTGCGGATCGCCGAGCAGAAGCGTTACCTCCAGCTCCCGCGCATGCGCGTCACGCAGAGCATCGGAAAGCTGACTGCGCAGTTTCATGGGCTCGGCCACCTGGGCCGCGCTGAGACCGAGATGGACGCGCTGCATGCCGGCTGCTTGCAACGCCTGCAGGGCTTCGCTGCGGGTGTTTGGATCGAGCAGGCTTCGGCTGTCCCAAACATAGACGCCTTGGCGCCAGGCGTCTTTCTGCACGGCGGCCGATCGGTGGGTGGTTTTGCCCTGGCCTGGCCAGTCCGCCTTCAACGGCCCCAGCAAGGCCGATGCCGCACCGGTTTCCTCGACAAACAAGCGCAGCGCGGCCTCGCGCAGCCAGAGGCCGTGCCAGGCAGCGATCAGTCGCAACTCGGCATAACCCTGTTCGAGTTCAGCGGTAATCGCGCCAAGAAATGCCTGATCAATCTCACCTTCACGGCGCAGACGCTGTTCGTGTAGCGCCAGCGCAGTAGCCTCTAGCTGTCCGCGCGCCTGGGACATCTCATCGGCGGCCAACCGTTGGGCTCGTAGCGCTTGCGCCAGGGCTAGCACCATCTGCTCACGCTCAGCTTCAAGCTGTGCCTGTGCCGAATGCTGCCGGGCTTCAACCTCATCGCCTCGCGCTCGGCGATAGCCCAGCGGATCGAAGGGTGTCGACAGATTGATGCTGGCAACCAGACCGTTACCCGGCTTGCTACTGCCGTTGCGGTCCTCGTAGCTCTGCGCGACGCTGAAATTGGAATCGACCCCTGCATACCACGGCGACTCGCGGTTCTGCTCGGCGCGCCGCAACTGCTCGCGGCGCTGTTGTAGACGCGGGTGCGCTTCTAACGACTGCAGCCAGGCGTCCACGGGCTGCGCAGAAAGCACGAGTGCCTCGGCACCCGCCTGATGCTGCGGCTCGATCGGTCGTCCGGCAAGCGCCTGCAGGCTGAAACGGGTTTCGTCCAGTACCAGTTGATTGCCAGCGCATTTTTGCTCAAGTGCTTGCCAACGAGCGTCCAGCAAACGCGCTTCCGAGGCCAGTAGCCAGCCGCCGTGTACACGCTCCGCCAAACGAGAACGGGCCTGCTCGGCACTGCCGACAATCGACCGACACCACTGTCGCTCCTGTTGCGCTCGCCACCAATCGGCATAAGCGCTGCGCAGCGCCAAGCGTTGTTCGAGGCGATACAGTTCGCGCCGCGCTTGCTGTTGCATACGATCGGACTCCACGCTGCGAACGGCGTCGAGCTGCCGGTGCAGGCTGCCCAACAGCGGGTGTCGCAGGCCGAGGGCCAGATCGCGTCCGTAGTAATCGTCACGCAGATCGTCCGTTACCAGCTCGCGGTAGTGCCCAGCCCCGGCCGAAGCGAACCATTGCCAGCCGGCCTCGGCTTCACGCTGCTGCTGCAGCGCCTGGAGCGCCACCAGCTCGGCGTCCACAGCACGTACCGAAGCGCTGGTCTCGGCGCCTTCAAGCAACGTAGACAGCGGCAACACCTCAGCTCGTGCGACGAGCGCCGTACAGAACAACAGCACAATTGCACATGCCCTAAGCATCAGAACCTCTTCGCCTTGCGCAGCACCCACCAGGGCGCCATGGAAGTTTCTTCATGACCGCGACGCAGCATCTCGTTGAGGATGGCGACCGCGCTCCAGCAGCGCATGACAAACATGAACAGAGGAAATATCGGCACGGCCCAGCACAGCCACAAATCCTGCCGTGGCCGCTCGGAGACCATTGTCAGCAGCACGATGTAGGCCAGCAGCGTATTGGCCAGGTAAACCAGATAAACCAGCAGCGCGAGCACCATGAAGGTCGAAAAGGTCAGCGCGTAAAGGCCCACCAGGAAGTAGCCGACGATGATGAACGGCAGCACCAGCTGGAAGAAGAAGCCGCTCACCAGAACCACGATGAAGTTGGGCCAGCCCAGCAGGCGCGGTGTAAAGCTGTGGCGATGCTTGCGCACGTAAAGGAAGAACAGGTCACCGTCCCAGCGCAGACGCTGCATGAGGAACTGGGCGAAGGTCACCGGCGCGTCGGTATGCCCGATTGCACAAGGCTCGAACGGAATACGCAGTGGTTTGCGGCCGAAGTAGTTCTTGATGCGCAGTGTGAGGTCCAGGTCTTCTGCCGTGTGCGTATCCCAGCCACCTATCTTTTCCAGGAAGCTGCGACGAAAGGCGCCAAACGCCCCGGAAACGTTGTTCACCACGTTCCATTCGCTGAGCCCGATCTTGGCCATCTGGATGGACAGCAGGTATTCCAATGCCTGCATCGCCGTGGTGAGCGACTTGCGCGTATTGCGTACACGCAGGCTGCCCGCCACGGCAGGTACCTGCGGGTCCTGGAAGTGCCGCACGACGTTGACCACCATGTCGTTGTCGAAGGACGTATCGCCATCCAGCGCCATGACGATTTCGCCCGTGCTGTACTCGAGGCCGGCGTTGAGCGAGGACACCCGCCCCCCGCGCTGCCACTTGGCGATCGGTCGCAGAAGACGGTGCGGATACAGCCGGCCATCCACGCGAAAGTCCCGCACGGCCTGCATCGTCGAGAGGTTGACGGCCGCACCGTCGACCACCGGGATCATCTCGATCTCGCCGCGGTAGGTCTGCTCGCAGAGGCTTAGCAACGTGGTCTGCACATCACGGCCCTCGCTATAGCAGGTAATGATGCAAGAGACTCGGGGGCGATAGCTGTTGCCTTCCGGCAGCTCGAATGGCTTGCGCACGAACCAGCGCAAGACGCCGAGCAACGTGACCAGGTTGAGCGGCACTTCCAGCAACAGGAACGCCGGAAAGAGCATCACCAGCAAATAGCCCAGCCCGTCGGGTTTATCGATTTCACCGAGGATGCCGAGCCATTGCAGCCAGAAGGCGTCCATTTCAGCCCAGCTCTCCGTTGACGCGTGCGATCAGCAGGGCGGCGTCTTCATGCTCGAGCAGGTCAGCCGGAGCCGTAAAAGTCGCCTGGCGCAGCTGCAGCCGACCAATCTGCGCACTGGCCAGCTGTTCGGCGCCCTGTGCCAGCCGCTTGCTCACCACTTCTAAGCCCTGCGCCTCGGTGTGCGGCATCATGATCCAGAGAATTTCTTCGCTGACCCGGCAGCAGCGATCCGTATCGCGCACGGCTTCCTGTAGCCGCTCCACCAGGCTGTCGACCAAGGCGTGGCCGCGCAGCTCGCCGAGCTCGTTGATGGTCGTCGCCAAGTTGACGAAACGCAGGCCCAGGAGTGAAAACCCTGGCTTCTTGTAGCGTCGAACCATCTGCAACTGCCAGTTGAGCAGCTCATGGAAGCTCTTCTGGCTCAGGAGATTGAGCTGGCCGAAGTGGTCCGTCTCAACGACGCTCGCGCTGTAGCCCTGACGACACCGCAAGCGACCGGCCTCGGCCAGGCGATAGTTGCGAACCTCGCGCACCCTCAGCTTGTCGGGCGCATGAGCGTGCCCGCAGTCCAAGCATCGCGCCTCCACCTCGGCATCGACGAAGAAGGCATGACAACCGCGGCAGCGGTAGTTTTCCAGCGGCCTGTCGTAGTCACTGCCGATATGGCGCAAACGGCTGAGGCAGTTCGGACACAGCAGCAGGCCGTCTTTAAGGAAATGTTCCTGCGGCCCGACGTGACCACAGGTAAAGCAGTGCAGCGACGGCTGCCGCGCGATTTCCAGTGTCTGGCATTCCGGGCAGACGTCGACATAGTTCAGGCGCCCCGAGCCGCAGCTGACGCACAGTCGTACGCGGTCGAGCAACTCGGCTTCTTCGAACCATCCCTGCTGCGTCATCAGCTGCAGCCAGGCGAAGGCGTTGGGCGTCTCGTCATCCTCCAGCGCTTCCAGCAGCGGATAGCGGTAATGCTGGGCGACACTGGCATCGCGCACGGCCAGCACGCTGCCACGCGGGCGCAGCCAGAGCCAGGCCAATACCCTTGCTTCGAAGCGCTCGGGGGCACTGCCACGATTGAACAAACCGAACCGCTCGCACCACAGGCGCCACAATGGCACCAACGCGCTGAGGTCAGGCGGCGGCGCGCCATCGCCCAGCGCGGCGCACCAGGGGTCAAGGTCCTGGCAGCAATAGATCAGGCTGAATCGATAGCGCTTGTCCATCCGCAAACTGCGCAGCGCCTCGCCGGCGCGGGCGCCAGGCAGGTCGAGCAATACCACGTCATAGGCAGGCTCACTCTGCAATGCAAGGAGATCGGCGTGCCGCTCGACGTCGACGCCGGTCAACGGTAACGATGAAACACCCAATACGCCGACACGCGGCATTGATGATGGCATGACGTCTGGCAGCCCAAATGACGATATTGAATAGCCATCATTGTAGTTTGTTTGTTGCCTCTATAGGCGCCCCTTCGTCAGCGCAGACAGGTTTTGTTCAGCTCGTAGACGCCGCGTTCAATCAGAGCAGTATCTGCTCGCTAGCGACAAAGTATTGCTCCTGCAGGGTGCGCACCACTTCAGCCGCGTCAGCGGCAACCAGGCCACTTTCCAGAGCCAGCACTTGATAGATACCACGCCGCAGGTGCAGCCGATCGAGCTGGCCCGAGCCCGCGCCAGCGCATGCGGTACCGAGGAAGCGCACCCAGGACGTCAGCACGATCCAGGCGTTAAGTGCTAGCGCGTCGATCTCCATTTCGTCAGCCAGCAATATGCCGGCCTCGACGAAACCCTGATAAATCCTGCGCGCGTGCTGCAAACAGCGACCCGCGAATAACCGGTAGCGCGCTGCGAGTTCGGGATCAGCACCCAGCAGGCCTTCGAGGTCACGATGAATAAATCCGTAGTCCCACATCGCATCAAGCAGCGCTTCGAGATAAAGCGCCTTGTCCTGAACTTGCATTTCCCGCTCCTGAGGCAGTCGCAGAAACTGGTCAACACGCGACTCATACTGCCCGAACAGCTCAGCGATGATCGCCTGCTTGTTGCGGAAGTGGTAGTAGAGGTTGCCCGGCGAAATGCCGAGATGGGCGGCGATGTGGTTCGTGGTCACGCTGCGTTCGCCCTGGGCGTTGAACAGCTCCAGGCTGGCCTGCAGGATACGTTCGCGGGTGCTTGGTTTCGGGGACATCGCGTAAAGCCACTTCGTCGTGCTTAGCCGGAGCGCAAAGGTAACCCGGCTGCCGTAGATGCGCACAGGTTTGACAGTTTAGAGTTTTTACTCTAGAAATCCTCACTCTGTCGCCTTTCCGGAGCATCGTTCATGCTTGCCGACGCCGTGTATTCGCATCCCACCCATCTCGAAACCGAGCGTTTACAGGCGCTGTTCGAGCGTCAGCGCAGTGCTTTTCAGGCCTACCCCAGCCCTACTGCAGCGGATCGCCTGCAGTGGCTAGAAGCGCTGTATGACTTGCTCGCCAGTCATCAGCAGCCGGTGATCGATGCCATCAGTGAGGATTTCGGTAATCGCTCGGCTGACGAGACTCGTCTCGCCGAGATCATGCCCAGCCTGCATGGCATTCGCCACGCCAAACGCCTCCTGCCGCGTTGGATGAAGCCTTCTCGGCGCAGTGTTGGGCTGGCCTTTCAGCCCGCCAGCGCCCGCGTCGTTTACCAGCCACTCGGGGTGGTCGGCATTATCGTGCCGTGGAACTACCCGCTGTATCTGGCCATCGGCCCGCTGATCGGCGCGCTGGCTGCCGGCAACCGGGTGATGCTGAAGATGAGCGAGTCGACACCGGTTACCGGCCAGCTACTCAAGGACTTGCTCGCGCAGATATTTCCAGAGGACCAGGTCGCGGTTGTCCTTGGCGAGGCGGACGTGAGCATTGCGTTTTCCAGGCTACCGTTCGATCACCTGTTGTTCACCGGCAGCACCAGCGTTGGCCGTCACGTCATGCGGGCCGCCGCAGAAAACCTGACCCCGGTGACACTCGAACTGGGCGGCAAGTCGCCCGCTATCGTCTCGAACGACGTGCCGCTCGCCGACGCTGCCGAGCGTATTGCCTTTGGCAAAACGCTCAATGCCGGACAGACCTGTGTCGCGCCGGACTACGTGCTGGTACCACGGCAGCGCATCGATGACTTTGTCGAGGCCTATCGAAAGGTCGTTCTGCGCTTCTATCCACAACTGGCAGACAACCCCGACTACACCTCCATCGTCAATCGGCGGCAGCATGCCCGGCTGCAAGGCTATCTGGACGATGCCCAGGCCAAGGGTGCGCGCGTGCTCCCACTGTTCACGCAGGGACAGGACCGGCGCATGCCGCACTGCCTGCTGCTCGACGTCACTGACGAGATGCAAGTCATGCTGGACGAGATCTTCGGCCCGCTGCTGCCGGTGGTGCCTTATGACGGGATCGATCAGGCCCTCGCCTATGTCAACGCACGCCCACGCCCGCTGGCGCTGTATTACTTCGGCTACGACCGCGCCGAGCAGCGCCGGGTGCTGCGTCATACCCATTCCGGCGGTGTCTGCCTCAACGACACGCTGCTGCATGTCGCGCAGGATGATCTGCCCTTTGGTGGCGTAGGCCCGTCAGGGATGGGCCACTACCACGGGCACGACGGATTCCTTACGTTCAGCAAGGCCAAAGGGGTATTCATCAAGCAGCGCTTCAATGCCGCCCGGATGATCTACCCCCCTTACGGCAAGGCGCTGCAGAAGCTGGTCTACAAATTCTTCGTGCGCTGAAAAAGCGCAATCGGTAACAACAACAATGACCAGTGCCGAGCGATCATTTTCCCGCCGTAGCCTTCTCAGAGTCGGGCTGTTTGGCAGCGCCGCTTTGGCCAGCGCCGGCCTGCTCGGCAGTTTGGCCGGGTGCCGAGCCGAGCAGTCAGCTGTGGGCTTCATTCAGTTGCGCGACAGCGACCTGCCGATGCTACAGCGCCTGACGCCAGTCCTGCTCGAAGGTGCCGTGCCGGAATCGAACATGCCCAGCGCCGTGCAGGGCACCCTGACGAGCCTCGATCAAGGGCTCGCCCATCTGTCGCCCGCCGTGTTGAAACAGGTGCAGCAGTTGTTTGATTTGCTCTCTCTTACCCTCACCCGCGGCCCGCTGACGGGCATCTGGGGCACCTGGGAACAGGCGCAGGATGGCGAGGTACAGGCGTTTCTACAGCGATGGGAGAACAGCTCGGTCGCACTGTTGCGCCAGGGTCATGCCTCGCTTCAGCAGATGATCCTGATGGCCTGGTATGGCCGACCGGAATCCTGGCGTCACTGCGGCTACCCCGGCCCGCCGGTTATCTAGCAGTGAATGCAGTGACCGCTCGACCGACTTGAGGAATTCGCAATGCCTGTTACCGACCCCTTTGCTGAAGGTATAGCTCGCGGCTGGAAGACCCATGACGGTTCGCAGCTCGAACGGGACCTTACACTCGACGCCGACATTGCCATCGTTGGCAGCGGAGCTGGCGGTGCCACAAGTGCCGAGCTCCTCAGCGCAGCCGGTTACAAGGTACTGCTGATCGAGGAAGGCCCGCTACGCAGCAGCCGCGACTTCGACATGCAGGAGCCGTCCGCCTACGCCTCGCTCTATCAGGAGGCGATCGGCCGCACCAGCAAGGACGGCGCCATCACCATCCTGCAAGGGCGCGCCGTCGGTGGCTCGACCTTGGTGAACTGGACATCGAGTTTCCGCACCCCAGCTGCCACCCTGGAGCACTGGGCTCGCGAACATTCGGTCAAAGGCCTTTCCGAGCAGTCCATGGCGCCCTGGTTCGAACGCATGGAACAGCGCCTGGGCATCGAGCCCTGGCCACTGCCGCCCAACGCCAACAATCAGGTGATCCGAGACGGATGCGATGCGCTCGGCTACAGCTGGGCGGTGATCCCGCGCAACGTGCGAGGCTGCTGGAACCTGGGTTACTGCGGCATGGGCTGCCCGACCAATGCCAAGCAGTCGATGCTGGTGACAAGTATCCCCGCTACGCTGGATTCCGGCGGCGAGCTGCTTTACCTCGCTCGCGCCGAACGCCTTGTTATGGACAAGTCGCGCGTCACCGCACTGGAGTGTCTCGCCATGGATGCGCGCAGCGTTGCGCCGACTGGGCACAAGATCCGCGTTCGTGCACGCCATTACATCCTCGCCGGCGGCGGGATCAACACACCCGCAATCCTGCTGCGCTCGGACGCACCCGACCCACATCAGCGCGTCGGAAAGCGTACCTTTCTGCATCTGGTCAATTTCTCCGCCGCCCAGTTCGAGCAGGTGATCAACCCGTTCTACGGCGCGCCCCAGTCGATCTATTCCGATCAATTCCAATGGGACGATGGCACCCGCGGCCGTATGTCTTACAAGCTCGAAGTGCCGCCCATCCATCCGGCCCTCGCCGCAACGCTGCTCGGCCGCGGCGGTATCGACAACGCGCTGCGTATGGAACAGCTGCCGCATACCAATGCCATGATTGCGCTGATGCGCGACGGTTTTCACCCTGACAGCGCCGAAGGCGAGGTTCAGCTGCGCAGCGACGGCACGCCCACGCTCGACTACCGGATGACACCCTATACCTGGGATGGTATCCGACGTGCTTATCACAGCATGGCCGAAATCCAATTCGCAGCGGGCGCCAAGACGGTTTTACCGCTGCACAGCGACGCAAGCCATGCAGCCACCCTCGAACAAGCGCGCCAGATGATCGATGGGCTGAGTCTGGAGCTGTATCGCACCCGTCTTGGCAGCGCCCATGTGATGGGCGGGTGTGCCATGGGCGAAGACCCGCGTCAGGCGGTCACTGACAGCCTTGGCCGGCATCATCACCTGGACAACCTGTCGATCCACGACGGTTCGCTGTTTCCCACCAGCATCGGTGCCAACCCGCAATTATCCATCTACGGCCTCGCCGCGAAGCTCTCGAGTCAATTGGCCGAACGATTGAAAAGTGCATGAACGGCTTCGTTGTGCTGGCACTCGGCAGCCATCCGCTTTGATGCTTTACGCTGCCGACACCGAGCCGCTACCATCCACCCCCCACGCATGCGTCAGGACGCCGCGATGAATCGAGTGCTGTATCCGGGAACCTTCGACCCGATCACCATGGGCCACACCGACCTGGTCGAGCGCGCCTCGCGCCTGTTCGACGAAGTCATCATTGCCGTCGCTGCCAGCCCCAACAAGAATCCGCTGTTCCCGCTGGAGCAACGCGTCGCACTGGCCAAGGAAGTGACCTCGCACCTGCCGAACGTCAAGGTCATGGGCTTCTCTACCCTGCTGGCGCATTTCGTCACCGAACAGAAGGCCAACGTGCTGCTGCGCGGCCTGCGGGCGGTTTCGGATTTCGAATACGAGTTCCAGCTGGCCAATATGAACCGCCAGCTCGTTCCGGACGTGGAAAGCCTGTTTCTGACCCCATCGGAAAAATTTTCGTATATATCCTCGACCCTGGTCCGCGAGATCGCACGGCTCGGCGGCGATGTCAGCAAATTTGTTCATCCCTCGGTGATGAAGGCGCTGACCGAGCGCTACGGCTCGCGCTGAAGCACCCAGCCTCTGCACGGCAAAGGCTTACCGACAGAAGTGATCACTGACGCGTGCACCGGGCGAGTCGATGCGGCAAAATTGGCGCGTCGTTTTTACCTGCGCTGCGGCAGATGCCGCAGCTGGAGCTAGCTGGATGTCCCTGATAATCACCGATGACTGCATCAACTGCGACGTGTGCGAGCCCGAGTGCCCGAACAGCGCGATTTCCCAGGGTGAGGAAATCTACGTCATCGATCCCAATCTCTGCACCGAGTGCGTCGGTCATTACGACGAGCCGCAGTGCCAGCAAGTCTGCCCGGTGGACTGCATACCGCTCGACGCGAGCAACGTCGAGAGCAAGGATGAGCTGATGCAGAAGTACATGATCATCACAGGCAAGGCCTGATTCGTCCTGCGACCTCACCCGAGCGGTGGGGTCGGCTTCCCCTCTCGCTTCGCATCCTAAAGAGTCCCTTACAGGCTGGCGCTTGGATCACAGGTTGCACCTGCCTGCAGGTCCTTCGAAAAATCGAACGCCAGAAACAACGCGGCTCCGCGCGCACTGAAGCGGCGGAGCCGTGGATAACGTTGTTGCGGTTCCGTCCTGCCGAACCCGAGATCAGTCCTGACGGTTGTAACCGACGCGGGTGCAGCCAAGGCAGCGGGCGAAAGCGGCGGCGCCCGGCTCGACAACCAGTGCACGACCGGTTTCCTTGATGCCGCCGCCCATTGCGGTAAATGGCAAGCTGACCACGAACAGACCTGCACCAATGGCGGTGGCGGCGATCAGCAGCGGACGGGCGATCAGCAGATCGCCAACGATGGAAAAGGCTTTCGGGGCTTCGACGGTGTACATCGGATCGCCACTGGCGTTCTGCTGTGCCGATTGCGCCTGCACGGGCATCGTCAGCAGACCTGTGGTCAGGGCCAAGACAACAGCAGTGGAGCGAAACAGATTCATGGTGTGGTCCTTCAGCTGGGCGATACGAGGCAGATGATTGTAGTGTCGGCCACTATAGCAGCGGCCGTTGCTTAGTGATCGTGAACAACGTCAACGCCTGCGCACTCAGGCGGTATCATCGCTGACAGCGCCCACAATAGACACTGGTGCGCTGACCGAGGCGAATTTCGCGCAGGGTCGAGCCGCAGGTCTTGCAAAACGCCCCGCCCCGACCGTAAACGAACAGTTCTTGCTGGAAATACCCGGGCTTGCCGTCGCCGCCGACGAAATCGCGCAGCGTGGTGCCGCCGCGTTCGATGGCGTAGGCGAGGATGCGCTTGATCTCCACGGCCAGCTTCATATAGCGCGCCCGTGACACTGCGCCGGCGGCACGCCGCGGATCGATCCCAGCGGCGAACAGCGCCTCGCTCGCGTAGATATTGCCGACACCGACCACCACCGCGTTGTCCATGATGAACGGCTTGATCGCCATGCTGCGTCCGCGCGACAGCTGAAACAGACGATCGCCATCGAAGTCATCGCTGAGCGGCTCCGGGCCGAGGCTGGCGAGCAGAACATGACTCAGCGGCTCGTCGCTCCAAAGCAGCGCGCCGAAGCGACGCGGGTCGGTGTAGCGCAGCGCCATGCCGGATTCCAGCACGATATCGACATGCTCGTGCTTGCCAACCGGCAGATCCGCCGGAACCAACCGCAAGCTGCCGGACATGCCGAGGTGTGCGATCAGGGTGCCGACTTCCGCCTTGATCAGCAGGTACTTGGCGCGTCGTTCGACCGCCTCGATCCGCTGACCGGACAGCCGCACATCGAGATCGTCCGGGATCGGCCAGCGCAGCCGTCGCTCGCGCACGATGACCTGACTGACGCGTTGGCCGACCAGGTGCGGCACGATACCGCGGCGGGTGGTTTCAACTTCTGGGAGTTCGGGCATCAGAGAAAATATGCAGAGTGGACCGGATGGCGACCTTAGCAGCTAACGCGCCGCCGGGTCAGCCGACGCCCAGCTCACGGATGATGTCGCGCTGACATTCGAAATCGTATCCCGAGAGACCAACATACTCGAGCACCAGCTGCGCAACCGCCTCCCATTCGTAGTCCTCCGGCTGCTCACCGAGCACCCGATGGCAGGCGCAAATGTGCTCAGCCATCTTCAGGATTGCCAATAGCGTCTTGATCTGCGGATCGCTCCACTCGTCGCTGAACAGGGCTATGGCGTTGTGGTGATTGGCGATGGCTTCGCACAGGTGCTGCGGCAGCTTCCAGGAGCGCGCGACGAAATAACCCACGACGGCATGGTTGGTATTGAGCACCCGATTTTCGATGTCGGTGATGCGCGTCTCCGGGCCTACGCTGGCGTAAGCCTCTTCCAGTACGTCCATATAGCCGGGGAAGCGGGTCAGCATCAACGGGATGCCGCAGTTGTGAAACAGACCGAGGGTATAGGCCTCATCAGGCGCCGGGTGACCGATGCGCTTGGCCAGCGCCAGACAGGTGCTAGCCACATCCTGGGCGGAATCCCAGAACCGATTGAGCGTGACGATGGCCGCATCGGTCAGCTCGCCGCGGATCGATTGCCCGTTGATCAGATTGATCACCGAACGGCAACCCAGCAAATTGACGGCCTGCTGAATCGAAGCGATGCGGTTGGCAAGGCCGAAAAACGGCGAGTTCACGGTTTTCAGCAAGGCTCCCGACAACCCCGGATCCTGGCTGATCAGCCGGGCAATGGCGCGCAGGTCGGGATCAGGCATGACCTGTTCCATCTGCAGATCAACCATGATCTGCGGCTGCGGTGGAACGCTGATCCCCTGCAGCACGCTGCGGATCTGCTCGTCGGTGAGTTCGATGGACATGTGAGCGACCCGTCTCGTGACTAGCACAAAGCCACTATAAGAAAGAGTGCGAACTTTGGCCGAGTTCATGGTCGGATTTCAAGTAGACCACCATGCAAACCGACGAGGAGGAAACGAAATGTCCGATTCGCTGAAAGGCAAACGCGTAGCGATTCTGGTAACCGACGGTTTCGAGCAGGTCGAGCTGACTGGCCCAAAGGAAGCACTGGAGAACGTCGGCGCGACCGCCGAGATCGTTTCGTCATCGAACGGCGAGGTCACCGGCTGGAACCACACAACACCGGCCACCAAGTTTCATGTCGACAAGACGTTCGACAGCATTCGCATAGAAGACTATGACGCCGTGCTGCTGCCAGGCGGCGTGGTGAATTCTGACACCATCCGCACTGACGAGATGGCTCAGGCGCTGGTTCGTGACGCGGCACGAGCGAACAAGACCATCGCCGTGATCTGCCATGGCGCCTGGCTATTGGCCTCGGCCGGCCTGGTCAATGGCAAGAAGATGACCAGCTGGCCATCGCTGACCGACGACCTCAAAAACGCCGGCGCCCAGTGGGTCGACGAGCAGGTCGTGGTCGACGGCCATCTGATCAGCAGCCGCAAGCCGGACGATATCCCGGCATTCAGCGAGGCGCTGGTCAAAGCCCTCGCCGCCTGACGCCAGCCTCGCCGCGCTGAGGCACCGCGAATGCGGTCGACCGAGACATGACCGGTGCCCTCTTTATAGCCACCTGCTGGAAGCAGCCGCGTGCAGCAGCGTTGGGCCAACCTGCTGCCCGTCCTGCATCCTGCCAGCGCTTTTATCAGCCCGCTCGCCTATAATCGCGCCCTTTTCCCGGAGCCTCCCGATGAGCCTGCCCAGCCTGCGCCTCAAAGCCAATGCCGACCGCCGCCTGCGCGCCGGCCATCTGTGGGTCTACAGCAACGAAGTGGATACCGCAGCCACCCCGCTGAGCAGTTTTGCTGCCGGTGATCAGGCCATTCTCGAAGCGGCTGGGGGCAAGCCGCTGGGCATTGTCGGCGTCTCGCCGAACAACCTGATCTGCGCCCGCCTGCTGTCCCGCGACCTCAAGCACAGCCTGGACAAGTCGCTGCTGGTGCATCGCATCCAGGTCGCCCTGTCGCTGCGTGATCGCCTGTTCGATCAGCCCTGCTATCGCCTGATATACGGCGACTCGGACCTTTTGCCGGGGCTGGTGGTGGACCGCTTCCATGATCATCTGGTGGTGCAGCTGGCTTCCGCCACCATGGAGCGCAACAAGGACGCCGTACTCGAAGCGCTGGTGCAGGTGCTCAAGCCGCGCGGCGTGCTGTGGAAAAACGATTCCAGCGCCCGCGACGCCGAAGGCCTTGAGCGCTACGTCGACACCGCCTTTGGCGTGGTGCCGGAATGGGTCGCGCTGGAAGAGAACGGCGTTAAATTCGAGGCCCCAGTGCTGCAAGGCCAGAAAACCGGCTGGTTCTACGACCACCGCATGAACCGCGCGCGCCTGGCGCCTTACGTCAAAGGCAAGCGCGTGCTCGATCTGTTCAGCTACATCGGTGGTTGGGGCGTGCAGGCCGCGGCCTTCGGCGCCAGCGAAGTGTTCTGCGTGGACGCCTCGGCATTCGCCCTCGATGGCGTCGAGCGCAACGCTGCGCTCAATGGCGTGGCGGAGAAGATGACCTGTGTCGAGGGCGATGCCTTCGAAGCGATGAAAGAGCTGAAGAACGCCGAAGAGCGCTTCGATGTGGTCATCACCGACCCGCCCGCGTTCATCAAGCGCAAGAAGGACATCAAGAACGGCGAAGCCGCCTACCGCCGCCTGAACGAAGCCGCCATGCGTCTGCTGAACAAGGACGGCATCCTGGTCAGCGCCAGCTGCTCCATGCACCTGGAAGAAGACAACCTGCAGAACATCCTGCTCGGCAGCGCGCGGCATCTGGACCGCAATATCCAACTGCTCGAACGCGGCAGTCAGGGGCCGGACCATCCGGTTCATCCAGCGATCCCTGAAACCCGTTACATCAAGAGCATCACCTGCCGGATCCTGCCCAACAGCTGATCCCGCCGCCAGGCAAACGGAGCCCTCGCACCAGGAACCTGTGCGAGGGCCTCGTCGGAGGCTTTATTCGATATCTTTTCGCTCCTCGGTCCACAAAACACTGGTGCACAACCCGCAGAAGCGACCATAGAAAGTGCTGCGGGCCGTTTCGTCTTCCATCAGGTGATAGCGGAACCAGGCGGTCGAGGGTCCGCGATAGGCCCCACCATCGCCGACCGGCTCGAAGTGGCTGACATAACGCCGTTCACCCCAGAACACCGGTACGTTGGCTCGCGTGTAGACCGGCTGAGCGTTGAGGTAGGGAAATGCGATGGTGTCACCGCCGCCTGACATCAGAAACATCGGACCCTGCTGATTTCCCTGGGAGGCCGAATCGTGGCCGAGGCCTATGGTGTAGGGCTGGATCGGCGCGGTCACGCTCACGCGCTCGTCCTGCCCGGCCATGATCGAACCGCCGCCGCCCTGGGAGTGACCGGACGTACCGACTCGGCCACAGCGGCCAGTCGGCCAGTCGGCCCGAAGCAACCCTAGCCAGCTCAAACCACCGCGCCACTGGAAGCACTCTTGCAGCGGACGAACGGCCGCACTACGTCCCGGCTGAATAACCCATCATTAGCTCTGGTGTTGATACGCCTGACTCAACGTAGGATGAGCGCCGGTAATCGTGCCGTTTGGCTCGCCAGAGGGAACGGGCGTAGAATCGGCCCCATTCCTCGCCATCACCCCCAGGCGGGCCATGAGCCCAGGCCGCCCGAGCGATACCCCGCCTCGATCCGGCCCCACCGCACGCACGGTCACCTACCGTTGCACGCGGCACTGGTGACGCTCACCATAAGCACTATTCGAATCGCTGATTAGCCGCAGGAACCGTCATGCCCGATTACCGCTCGAAAACCTCCACGCACGGCCGCAACATGGCTGGTGCCCGTGCGCTGTGGCGCGCCACCGGCATGAAGGACGAAGACTTCAAGAAGCCGATCATCGCCGTTGCCAACTCCTTCACCCAGTTCGTCCCTGGCCATGTGCATCTGAAGGACATGGGCCAGCTGGTCGCTCGCGAAATTGAAAAGCACGGCGGCGTGGCCAAGGAATTCAACACCATCGCGGTCGACGACGGCATCGCCATGGGCCACGACGGCATGCTCTATTCGCTACCCTCGCGCGAGATCATTGCCGACTCGGTGGAGTACATGGTCAACGCGCATTGCGCCGATGCCATCGTCTGCATTTCGAACTGCGACAAGATCACCCCCGGCATGCTGATGGCGGCGCTGCGCCTGAACGTCCCGGTGGTGTTCGTCTCCGGTGGCCCGATGGAAGCCGGCAAGACCAAGCTCGCCAGCCACGGCCTGGACCTGGTCGACGCCATGGTCATCGCCGCGGACGAAACCGCTTCCGACGAGCAGGTTGCCGAATATGAGCGCAGCGCCTGCCCGACCTGCGGCAGCTGCTCCGGCATGTTCACCGCCAACTCGATGAACTGCCTGGCCGAAGCCCTGGGCCTCGCGTTGCCCGGCAACGGCTCGACCCTAGCGACCCACAGCGACCGCGAGCAGCTGTTCCTGCGCGCCGGCCGTACTGTCGTCGAGCTGTGCCAGCGTTATTACGGCGAAGGCGACGAGTCAGTGTTGCCGCGCAACATCGCCAGCCGCAAGGCGTTCGAGAACGCCATGACCCTGGACATCGCCATGGGTGGCTCGACCAACACCATCCTGCATCTGCTGGCTGCCGCCCAGGAAGCCGAGATCGACTTCGACCTGCGCGATATCGACGCGCTGTCGCGCAAGGTGCCGCAACTGTGCAAGGTCGCGCCGAATATCCAGAAGTACCACATGGAAGACGTACACCGGGCAGGCGGCATCTTCTCGATCCTCGGCGAACTGGCCCGCGGCGGCTTGCTGCACACCGACGTGCCGACCGTGCACAGCAAGACCATGGCCGACGCCATCGCCCAGTGGGACATCACCCAGACTCAGGACGAGGCGGTACACACCTTCTTCAAGGCCGGCCCGGCCGGTATCCCGACGCAGACGGCATTCAGCCAGTCGACCCGTTGGGACACCCTTGATCTGGACCGCGCCGAAGGCTGCATCCGCAGCGTCGAGCACGCCTATTCGCAGGAAGGTGGTCTGGCCGTGCTCTACGGCAACATCGCGCTCGACGGCTGCGTGGTGAAGACCGCCGGCGTGGACGAGTCCATCCTGGTGTTCGAGGGCACCGCGAAGATCTTCGAAAGTCAGGACAGCGCCGTGAAGGGCATCCTCAATGACGAAGTGAAAGCCGGGGACATCGTCATCATCCGCTACGAAGGTCCGAAGGGCGGCCCGGGCATGCAGGAGATGCTCTACCCGACCTCGTATCTAAAGTCCAAGGGGCTGGGCAAGGAATGCGCCCTGCTCACTGACGGCCGCTTCTCCGGCGGTACTTCAGGCCTATCCATCGGCCACGCCTCGCCGGAAGCCGCCGCGGGCGGTGCCATCGGCCTGGTTCAGCAAGGCGACAAGATCCACATCGACATCCACAACCGCACCATCGAGCTGCTGGTCAGTGACGAAGAGCTGTCCCATCGTCGCCACGAGCAGGACAAGAAAGGCTGGAAGCCGGCCCAGCCACGTGCCCGCAAGGTCTCGACCGCGCTGAAGGCCTACGCCCTTCTTGCCACCAGCGCCGACAAGGGCGCGGTGCGCAACAAGGCGATGCTGGACGGCTGATCGGCATCCGCCTGTCGTTGCCATTCGCGGTCGAGACCGCTCCCACGGTTCGGGGAATACATGATCTGTGGGAGCGGCCTTGGCTCTGTCCGGACGGGACCGCGACCACGTAGAATCGCGCTCTTTTTCCAGGAGCATGCCATGAGCGCGCTGAAGTCTTCCCCCGATGAGCTTCGTAACGATCTGGTCTACGGACTCGATGACCGGCCCCGTCCCTGGATCGCCTTTCTCGCCGCCCTGCAGCATCTGCTGGCGATCATCGTGCCGATCGTGACGCCGGGGTTGCTGATCTGTCAGGCCATCGGCGTGTCGCCGCGCGACACCAATATCATCGTTTCCATGTCGCTGGTGATTTCCGGCATCGCCACCTTCGTCCAGTGCAAGCGCTTCGGCCCGCTGGGTGCCGGGCTGCTGATCGTGCAGGGCACCAGCTTCAACTTCGTCGGCCCGCTGATTGCCGGTGGCGTGCTGATGGTCAAGCAGGGCACGCCGGTGGAGACGGTAATGGCGGCGATCTTCGGGGTCGTCATCGCCGGGTCTTTCATCGAAATGGGTGTCTCGCGCGTACTGCCGTTCATCAAGCGGCTGATCACGCCGCTGGTGACCGGCATCGTCGTGCTGATGATCGGCCTGACGCTGATCAAGGTCGGTCTGATCAGCATGGGTGGCGGCTTCGCAGCCATGGGCGACGGCACCTTCGCCAGCCGCGAAAACCTGCTGCTGTCTGGTGTCGTACTGGCCGCGATCATCGTACTCAACCGGTTGCCGGTGGTGTGGCTGCGCAGCTGCGCGATCATCATCGCGCTGGCCATCGGCTACGCATTGGCCGCCTACCTGGGTCGTCTGGACTTCACCGGCATGCGCGAAGCCGAGCTGTTCGAGGTGCCGATGCCGTTGCACTTCGGCCTCGGCTTTTCCTGGAGCCTGTTCATCCCGATGGTGGTGATCTACTTGGTCACATCACTTGAAGCCATCGGCGACATCACTGCCACCAGCAAGCTTTCTCGTCAGCCAGTGGAAGGCCCGCTATGGATGCAGCGCATCAAGGGCGGCGTACTGGTCAACGGCGCTAACTCTCTGCTGGCGGGCTTTTTCAACACCTTCCCGAGCTCGGTATTCGCGCAGAACAACGGCATCATCCAGCTCACCGGCATTGCCAGCCGCTACGTTGGCATGTGGATCGCGGTGATGCTGGTGATTCTCGGACTGTTCCCGCCAGTCGCTGGCGTGCTGCAGGCGGTGCCCGAGCCGGTGCTCGGCGGTGCCGCCCTGGTGATGTTCGGTGCAGTAGCAGCAGCCGGCATCAACATCCTCGCGGGTATCAAGCTTGATCGCCGGGCGCTGCTGATCATCTCGGTCTCGCTGGCGCTGGGCCTGGGCTTTTCCCAGGTGCCGGAGTTTTTGGCAAACCTGCCGGTCGCGCTGCGCAACGTGCTGGAATCCGGCGTGGCGACCGGCGGCATCTGTGCCCTGGTGATGAACTGGTTCCTGCCCGAGCTGCCGGCCAGCGCTGAGCAGGACCCGGCCTGATCAACCGGCACGCGGGTCGTCGGCGAGGCGCTGGCAGACGTCCTCGGCAATCGCCAGGGCGGCAGTCAGCCCTGGTGATTCGATGCCGAACAGGTTCACCAGTCCGGCGATTCCATGCTGGCCCGGTCCGTCGATGCGAAAGTCCGCGGCAGGCTCGCCAGGCCCGCTGATTTTCGGGCGAATGCCCGTGTAGGCCGGCTGCAGCGCGTCGTCGGGCAATTGCGGCCAGTAACGCCTTATCGCGGCGTAGAAGCGCTCAGCGCGGCTTTCATCCATTGTGTAATCGAGGCTGTCGACCCACTCGACATCAGGGCCGAAACGCGCCTGCCCGCCGAGGTCCAGCGTCAGGTGCACGCCCAACCCGCCCGGCTCGGGAAGCGGGTAGACCAGATGTTGGAATGGCGTGGCAGTGGCCAGGCTGAAATAGCTGCCCTTGGCGAAATAGCGCCGCGGCACCATTTCCGCAGGCAACCCTTTGGTGCGCGCCGCAATCGCAGGAGCAGCGTGGCCTGCGCAACTGATCAGCGTCCTGGCGAGCAAGGTCATTGGCTCAGCCCCGCCGACTTCCAGTTTCAAACCATGATCCATCACCTCGACCGCCTCCACT
Organism: Stutzerimonas stutzeri SDM-LAC; assembly: GCF_000235745.1. Taxonomy (GTDB): domain Bacteria; phylum Pseudomonadota; class Gammaproteobacteria; order Pseudomonadales; family Pseudomonadaceae; genus Stutzerimonas; species Stutzerimonas stutzeri_H. Next base: position 29,512 of record NZ_AGSX01000142.1, read on the forward strand.
GGCGCCAGCAAAGCCAGTAGCGCGCCGGACGCCTCGGCGTCGCCTTGCAGCGCCAGCATCAAGGCATGGCTGTCGACGATCCCGGTGCTGGGCGACAGCAGGCCGGCCACGGCATTGAGCTGCGGCTCCAATGCCTTCACCTCGGTGCCATCGAGCCGCTGCAGATCGTCTACACCGTTGGCCAGAGCGTGTGCCTGTAACGCGTCGAGCCCCACCAGCTGCGAATCATCGGTGGCGACGATCAGCTTGCCGCAGCGCCGGTAAGGAACGCCGTGGCTGTCGCAGAACGCATAGAGGGCATCCCGCCCCGCTACGCACAGCCGCGCCTTCAGCGAACCTTGCGGATAGTAGATGCCGGCATGAATGACTTCGCTATTGCGCGAGCTGGTACCCGTGCCGATGGCGGCCTCGGCTTCGAGTACCAACACCTCACGTCCGGCTTGCGCCAAGGCGCGGGCTACCGCGAGCCCTACCACGCCGGCACCGATCACGACACAATCGACCTGTTCCATTCCCGTCCCCCTTCGATTAAGCGAGCGCCAGACTGCCGCAAGATCGAACCACAACCAAGCCTCGCTTGCCCAATACTCAGACCTTCTTGAAACGGAGCCACTATGCGCATCGGCGTCATTTCAGATACTCACGGCCTGCTGCGCCCTGAAGCCCTGGCTGCCCTGGAAGGCTGCGAGCGCATCATCCATGCGGGCGACATTGGCAAACCCGACGTACTGGACAGGTTGCGCGAGCTGGCGCCGCTCGACGTGATCCGAGGCAACGTCGACAGCGGTGATTGGGCCACGGCGGTTCCGGAGCACCTTGACCTGGAAATTGGTGGGCTACGTGTTCACGTCACCCATGACGTCAAGACGATGGGCATCGACCCGATTACGGAGCAGGTCGACGTAGTGATTGCCGGGCATTCGCACCAGCCCAAGATCGAGCAGGTCAACGGCGTGCTCTACCTCAATCCAGGCAGCGCAGGCCGCCGCCGCTTCAAGCTACCCATCAGCCTGGCGCTGCTGGATATCGAGGACGGCCAACCGCGCGCGCAGCTGGTGACGCTGGGTTAAGCGCTCAGCTGACGCCCATGTAGCGGTCGGTGCGGTGATTGATCGCCAGTACCAGATTTAGCGCCACGGCGCCAAGCACCGACAGTGCAACCTTTTCCGGCGGCACGATGAACACCGCCATCAGAACGATCAGCGCGTCGATGCCCATCTGAAAGGTGCCAGCGCGTAGACCGATGCGCTCCTGAAGGAATAGCGCAAGGATATTCACCCCACCGAGGCTGGCGCGATGGCGGAACAACATCAGCAAGCCGATGCCCATGGCAACGCCACCGAACAGTGCCGCGTAGTAGAGGTTCAGGTCGGCAAAACGCACCCAGTGCGGCGTCAGCTCGGCCAGCAGCGACACCAACCCCACCGCGACGATGGTGCGCAGCGTGAAGCTCCAGCCCATGCGCCAGATGGCCAGCAGGTAGAACGGAATATTGAGAAGGAAGAACACCAACCCGAAGGGCCAACCGGCGAAATACTTCAGCAGGAAGGCCAGGCCGACCGTGCCGCCCGTAAGCAGTCCGGCGTGGCTGTAAAAGGCGATGCCCAACGCCACCATCGCGGTGCCCAGAAGCAGCGCAAGCGCATCCTCCCAAAGCGGGTGGCGGACGAGTAACGCCGCAATGGTTTCCGCCTGGCCCCCATTTGCGCGTTCAGCCTCACGCGGCCTGGCGTTCGCGTGCGCTTGGTCACGTTGCGCTGCGCTCGGCTTGTCGTTCTGCATGAAAGGTGTCTCGTGAAAGCGGAGGGACAGCATAGAAGCTGACGCCAGGCGAAAACTTGGCGTCGGTCAAGGAAAGCCCAGGGTTTTTCGGCTCAGCGCCGCTGCCAGGTCTCGAAGCGGTAAGCCGGCGCTGCACCTTCGGCAGGATGTGGCTGGTTGTCGACGCGCTCCCATTCGGCTTCGTCATAGACCGGGAAGAAGGCATCACCCGCGGGATTGGCTTCGATGCGGGTGAGATAGAGCCGCTGCGCCTGACCCAAGGCCTGGGTATAGAGCTGCGCGCCGCCAATCAACATCAGCTCCTCGACGCCCTGCTCGCGCGCCCACTGCTCGGCGCGAACCAGCGCAGCGTCCAGCGTGGTGAAGGTCTCGGCGCCTTCGAGTTGCAGATCAGGTTGGCGACTGACCACCAGATTGAGCCGCCCCGGCAGCGGGCGGCCAAGCGAATCCCAGGTCTTGCGACCCATGATGATCGGCTTGCCGAGGGTCATGGCCTTGAAGTGCTTGAGATCGGCGGGCAGATGCCAGGGCATGGTGTTGTCCAGCCCAATGACGCGGTTATCCGCGAGGGCCGCGATCATTGCGAGGGGAAGAGAGGTCTGATTCATGGCGGCGAGGATAGCAGAGCGCCCGCCAGGCAGTCAGCGCCGCCAAAATACACGTCAGCATCATCGAACGGTCATATCCGGTTTACCGAAGCGTCAAGCTGTCGTCATCGTCAGGCTTCAGGCTGACCGCTCCCCTTCCATGGAGACGCCCGCAATGGCCCGCCACAGCCGCACAACCCTGCGCCATCTGTTCGCCGCCTGCAGCCTGCTGCTGCCGATCGCCGCGTTTGCTGCCACACCCGATGCTTCGGTTGCTGCCAAGAACGGTCGCGACGAACCCCACCCGCTGGTCATCGCCCACCGCGGCGCCAGCGGCTATGTGCCGGAGCACACGCTCGCTTCCTACGCGCTGGCAATCCTGCAGGGTGCCGACTACGTCGAACCCGATCTGGTCATGACCCGCGACGGCCAACTGGTGGCCCGTCACGACAACGAGCTGGGGCTGACCACCGACGTGTCGCAGCGACCCGAGTTTGCCGACCGCAAGCGCACCCAGATGGTCGACGGCGTGAAGCTCACCGGCTGGTTCAGTGAAGACTTCACCCTGGCCGAGCTGAAGACGCTGCGCGCCATCGAACGCATCCCCACGGTTCGCCCGGGCAATGCTCGACTCGACGGCAGCCTGGAAATCCCGACGTTGCAGGAAATCATCGATCTGGTGAAAACCATGCAACTGAGCGAGCGCCGCCGCATCGGCCTGTATCCTGAAACCAAGCATCCGACGCACTTCCAGCAGCTCGGCCTGGCTATGGAAAAGCCGCTGGTCAGCATTCTCCATCGTAACGGCTACGCGGGCCGTAACGCGCCGGTCTACATTCAGTCGTTCGAAGTGGAGAACCTGAAGACCCTCAGCGGTCTGACGCAGCTGCGTCTGGTCCAGCTGTTTGGCGGCGGTCAGCCCTACGACCAGCAGGCACGCGGCAGCGACCTGACCTACGCGCAGATGGCAACGGCCGAAGGACTCAAGGCGATCTCCCGTTACGCGGCGGGCGTCGGCCCGGAGAAGAGCTACATCATCCCGCGTGACGCCAACGGCAATCTCGGCCAGCCCACCGACTTCGTGCCGAACGCCCATGCGGCGGGTCTGAAGGTGCATCCCTATACCTTCCGCGCCGAGAACGTATTTTTGCCGACCAACCTGCGCAAAGGCGACTCACCAGCCGAGCGCGGCAATGTCGAGGCCGACATCCAGGCCTTCCTCGACGCCGGCATCGACGGGCTGTTCGTCGACCAGCCGGATATCGCCGTAAAAGTACGCGAACAGTAACGCCCAGCAGCCTTCGCCCGGTCAGGATGGCCGGGCATTTATACCTCCGAATTGTTATGCGAGGGATCGGTGCCGGGTGTGCAAATCAGCCGATCACGCCAGCCTTGTGCAGTTCGGCCAGTTCAGCTTCGCTTTTGCCGAGCACACGGGTGAGCACGCTATCGGTGTGCTGACCGTGCAACGGCGGCGCCTTCGCTTCGACCGTCGGCGTCCGCGAGAAACGCAGCGGGCTGCGCACCATGCGCACCTCACCCGCCACCGGATGCTCGGTGCTGAGCACCAGGCCACGGTAGCGTGCCGTTTCCGATTCAAGCGCCTGCGCCACATCCTTGACTTCGCCGACCGGAATCGCCTGCGCGCGCAGGGCTTCGATCAACGCCTCGCTGGACCACTGCGCAAACGCCTGCTGCAACAGCGGAATCAGCAGCTCGCGATGCTCGGTGCGGCCCTTGTTTTGGGTGAAGCGCGGATCACTGTGGAGCTCAGGACGCTTGAGCACCTCCAGGCACAGGCGCCGATACTGCTCGTCGTTGCCCACGGCCAGGGCAATGCTGCCGTCCGCGGTGTTGAACAGCTGGTAGGGCACGATGCTGGCGTGGGCGTTGCCGTAGCGCTGCGGCACCTTGCCGGTATTGAGGTAGCCGGAGGCGACATTGGCCAGGAAATGCAGCGCACTGTCGGACAGGGCAATGTCCACCGACTGGCCGAGCCCGGATTTCTCGCGCTCATACAGCGCCGCGAGGATGCCTTGAACCGCGTTCATACCAGTGACCAGATCGATAAAAGCCACGCCCAGGCGCATCGGCTCGCCCTCTTTCTCGCCCGTGATCGACATGAAGCCACTCTCGGCTTGAATGATGAAGTCGTAGCCGGGACGGTTCTCCATCGGGTTGCCGCGGCCGTAGCCGGTGATCGAGCAATGGATCAGCCGTGGATTGACCGCCGCCAGTGTTTCGTAATCCAGCCCGAGGCGCTTGAGGCTCGCCGGCAGAAAGTTCTCGACCACCACATCGGCCTGCGCAGCCAGATCGAGGATCAGCTGACGGCCCTCGGGCTTGCGCATATCCACCACCAAGCTCTGCTTGGTGCGGTTGGCACTGAGGTAGTAGGTGGAAATCCCTGCTTTGGCGGGCGGCATCCAGCTTCGGGTGTCATCACCTTCCAGGCTTTCGATTTTCCACACCTCGGCGCCGAGATCGGCCAGCGCCATGGTCGACCAGGGCCCGGCGAGAATGCGCGTCAAATCCAGCACCTTGATGCCTTGCAGAACGCTCATCGGCACCTCCTTTTTATTAAATGAATGGACGATGGAATCGAAACTGGCGCAAGCGGGTCGAAACCACAACAGATGGGCCGCAAACATCTGTGCGATTACCGAACCGGTTTTTCGTTCGGCATGGGTTAGCCCGCGTTCGATCCTTTAAGGTGTCGGGGTCGTCTGGATGCCGACCGGCTGCATCGCCTCAACAATTACAAGAATGAGAACATCGCCATGCCCCTGACTATGAAGCGCACCTTCAGCCTGCTCCTGCTAGCTGCCACGCTCCCCCTTGCCTCGCTGACCCAGGCTGCCGATTGGCCGACCGACACCGTTCGCCTGGTGGTGCCCTATGCGCCGGGCGGTACGACGGATGTGCTGTCGCGCAAAGTCGCCGATCTCTTGCAGCAACAGATCGGCACGGTGGTCGTCGAGAATCGGCCGGGCGCCGGCTCGACCATGGCCACCGGACAACTGGCCCGCGGTGGACGCGGCGCGGATCACACCATCCTGATGGCGTCTCCGGGGCATACCATCGGCCCGGTGATCTACAAGAAGCTGCCCTACGAGCCGGTAAAAGACTTCAAATTCATCCGCAACATCATCGAAATTCCCAACGTCATGGTGGTACCGGCCGACAGTCCGTACAACTCGGTAGAAGAGTTCATCGACGCGGCAAAGACCAAGGAGATGACCTTCAGCTCTGCCGGCATCGGCAGCTCGATCCACATGTCCGGCGAGCTGTTCAAGACCATGACCGGCATCAAGATGACCCACGTGCCCTTCCGCGGTAGTGGCGAAGCGCTGCCGGCGTTGCTCAGCGGCGACGTCGATGTCTCCTTTGAAAACATGCCGACCGTGCTCTCCCACATCCAGTCCGGCAAGCTCAAGGCGCTGGCCGTGACCTCGAAAGAGGCCTCGCCCTATCTGCCCAATGTCGAGCCGCTGTCGAAGGTCGGCGCGGACCTGGGCCTGGGTGATTTCGTCACCACCGCCTGGTTCGGACTGATCGCCGACGATCAGATGTCCGACCAGGCCGTCGAGACGCTGCAGACCGCGCTGGACAAGGTCATGGACGATCAGGGCTTCAAGGATTTCGCCGCACAGATCGGCGGAGAGCCCGCGACCGAGGAAGGCGATAGCTTCCGCGACTACGTTGCTGAAGACGTTCAACGCTGGCAGCGCGTCGCAGGCCAGGCCGAGCTGAACTGATCGGAGGCGCGCCATGACCACAGACGCCGCGGCAGGCCGCCCGCGCTGGGCCAATCTCAACACATGGCTGGGCGTGTTCTGGCTGGTTGCGGCACTGGTGTTTTTGTTCTACATGGTGCCGAACCATATCGACGAAGCCCCCATGGTCGACAACCCTATGCAGTCGCCACGCTGGTTACCCAGCGTGGCGGG
>NZ_AGSX01000141.1 GCF_000235745.1 Stutzerimonas stutzeri SDM-LAC
AGGGCATGGTTCGTTGCGTCCGATCTTTTGCTCGGTACGCGCGGGTGCCGTAGCTGTCGCTACATCGCCCTCGGCTTGCGAGTCCTCCTGGTCGGCTTCCAGCGCCGAAACCTCGGCGTGCTGAAACTGCATACGCTGCGCCAGCTCCTCGGCCTCGCGGCGCAAACGCTGCTCCTCCTCGGCCGGGTCTTCGCGACGCACCTGGACATGGGACAGAACCCGGATGCTGTCGCGCTTGATGGACTCGAGCAGTTCCTGGAACAGCGTGAAGGACTCGCGCTTGTATTCCTGCTTCGGGTTCTTCTGAGCGTAACCGCGCAGGTGGATCCCGTGACGCAGATGATCCATTGTCGACAGGTGGTCTTTCCACAGGTCGTCCAGCACGCGCAGGACGATCTGCTTCTCGAACGTGCGCAGCGCCTCGGCGCCCGCCAATTCTTCCTTTTCGTTGTAAGCCGCAACCAACGCTTCGAGGATGCGTTCGCGCAGTGTCTCCTCGTACAGCTTCTCGTCTTCGTCAAGCCACTGCTGGACCGGCAGCCGCACTCCGAAGTCGCTGTAGAGCACCGCTTCGAGTCCGCTGATATCCCACTGTTCGGGCAACGACTGCGGCGGGATATGCTGGTTGATGGCGTAATCGAGCGCTTCGCGGCGGAACTCGGCAATCGTCTCACCAATTTCCTCAGCGGCCAGCAAACTGTTGCGCATGTGATAAATCACCTTGCGCTGCTCGTTGGCGACATCGTCATATTCGAGCAACTGCTTACGCATATCGAAGTTACGACCTTCAACCTTACGCTGGGCCTTCTCGATAGCGTTGGTCACCATGCGATGTTCGATCGCCTCACCGGACTCCATGCCCAGCGCCTTCATGAAATTCTTCACCCGGTCAGAGGCGAAGATGCGCATCAGGCTGTCTTCCAGCGACAGGTAGAAACGACTCGAACCGGCATCCCCCTGACGGCCTGCACGCCCGCGCAGCTGGTTGTCGATCCGGCGTGACTCGTGACGCTCAGACGCAATCACATGCAGGCCGCCCGCTTCCAGCACCGCCTGGTGGCGTTTCTGCCAATCGGCCTTGATCTGCGCGACCTGCTCGTCGGATGGATTTTCAAGCGCCGCGACTTCAACTTCCCAGTTGCCACCGAGCAGGATGTCCGTGCCTCGGCCGGCCATGTTGGTAGCGATAGTCACCGCGCCCGGGCGTCCGGCCTGGGCGATGATCTCGGCTTCCTTGTCGTGGTGCTTGGCGTTGAGCACCTTGTGCTCGATGCCTTCGCTGACCAGCAGGCGCGAGACATATTCCGAAGTTTCGATGGTCGCAGTGCCCACCAGCACAGGACGACCATTGTTCTGGCAATCCTTGATGTCCGCGATGATGGCCGTGAACTTCTCTTCCTGCGTCAGGTAGACCAGGTCGTTGTAATCCTTACGTGCCAGCGGTTTGTTGGTCGGGATGACCATTACCGGCAGGTTGTAGATCTGCATGAATTCGAACGCTTCGGTGTCAGCAGTACCGGTCATGCCCGATAGTTTTTTGTACAGACGGAAGTAGTTCTGGAAGGTGGTCGAGGCAAGGGTCTGGCTTTCCGGCTGGATCGGTAGCGCTTCCTTGGCTTCGATGGCCTGATGCAGGCCCTCGGAAAGACGGCGGCCTGGCATGGTCCGACCGGTGTGCTCATCGATCAGCAGAACCTGGTTGTTCTGCACGATGTATTCGACGTTGCGATGGAACAGCTTGTGCGCGCGCAGGCTGGAATAGACGTGGGTCAGCAAACCGAGGTTATGAGCCGAATACAGGCTTTCGCCTTCTGCTAGCAGCCCCGCCTTAGTCAGCATCTCCTCAACGAATTGATGACCCGATTCGTTCAGTTCGACCTGACGGGTCTTCTCATCGATCGAGAAGTGACCTTCCTGAGTAACGACGCCCTCTTCCTCTTCAATGTGCTGCGTGAGGAGCGGGATCAGCTGGTTGATCTGTTGATACAACTTGGAACTGTCTTCGGCCTGGCCAGAGATAATCAATGGCGTGCGGGCTTCGTCGATGAGGATCGAGTCGACCTCGTCGATGACTGCGAAATTGAGTTCACGCTGATTCTTTTCTTCGAGACTGAACGCCATGTTGTCGCGCAGGTAGTCGAAGCCGAACTCGTTGTTCGTGCCGTAAGTGATGTCGGCCGCGTACGCCGCACGCTTCTCTTCCGGCGGCTGAAACGGCGTGACGATACCAACCGTCAAGCCGAGGAATTCATACAGCGGGCGCATCCAGTTGGCATCGCGGCGCGCCAGGTAATCGTTCACCGTGACGACATGAACGCCTTTACCCGCCAATGCATTGAGGTACACGGCCAAGGTCGCTACCAGCGTCTTACCCTCGCCAGTACGCATCTCGGCAATTTTGCCTTCGTGGAGGGTCATGCCGCCGATCAACTGCACGTCGAAGTGGCGCATACCCATGACGCGCTTACCAGCTTCGCGGCAGACGGCAAAAGCTTCGGGAAGAATTTGGTCGAGGGTCTCGCCTTGGCCGAGGCGGGCCTTAAACTCTTCGGTCTTGCTCCGCAACTGCTCATCGGAGAGAGACAGCATCTGCTCTTCGAGCGCATTGACGGATTGAACCGCCTTGAGCATGCGCTTGACCTCACGCTCATTCTTGCTACCAAAGAGCTTCTTCATTAAAGGCGCAAACATATCGACAAAGTCTTCCATGCTGGGGATGGAGGCACGACCGCAGGGCCACCACGGCTTCGTGCAAAGGGGGCATTCTACTCGGAAACGTCCGAGAGGAAAGGTGCCTACTGCGCAGCTGAGCCAGCCAATGACGCCAGTAACCAGACGATCCAGCGCAGGTTCAACCGGGATGGCGCCACAAAAGGCTATTGCCGGCTTCTGCTAATATGCCGGCTCTTTACTGACGAGCGTCCGCCATGTCGTTTCGCCCTTTGCCGGCCCGAGCATCTGCGTCGCTGCTGCGCGAGGCCAAACCGCTAAAAGCGCTGTTCGGCGAGGCGAGACGACTGGATCGCCTGCAGCAACTGGTCGACAGCCAACTGCAACCCGCAGCCCGCGAGTTCTGTCGCGTGGCCTCGTGGCGCGAAGGCACGCTACTGCTGATCGTCACCGACGGCCACTGGGCAACGCGTTTGCGCTATCAGCAACGACGTTTACAACGTCAGCTGCAGTGCATGGATGAATTCAATGGCCTGACTCGTATTCAGTTCAAGGTGCAGCCTCCAGATGCCCCACGATACAAGCCCGGACCTGCACCAGAACTGTCGGCACGCTCAGCAGACAACATTCAGGAGACCGCCCGTGGCATTACGGACCCCAAGCTCAGAGCGGCGCTCGAGCGACTTGCCAGCAACGCCCGCCCGGATAGCGATACCTGACCAGCCTCCGCTGGCACAACCATTTTGCGCGGCAGTTGAAAATCGTACCCGGCGCAGGCCAGCATTAGGACGCCTGCGGAATCACGGTAAAGAGGTTTCAATGGTTAACCATTCACGCGCTCGCTCATCATGCTGATCGGCGCGCTTCTAGTCGTCGCCTGGCTCATCTTGCTGATTCGGTATCCCCTTCGGGCGGTGCCGATTTCGCTGGGAGCGCTACTCGGCCTTGGTGTCGTTGCCGCTTGGGTCATCTGGCAAGAGCAACGTGAAGAGCACCTGCTTGGTCAGCTAGAGCTACGGATGTCGTATGCACCAACTGACTGCCCGGCCGGACAGCCGTTGCGCATCATTCTGGATAACCATAGTCCGAAGCCGATGCGCAGCTTGAGCTGGGAAGTGGCGGCCTATTCCCCCGGTTCCAGCCTCAACCTGGTGACCTCGAACTTCGATGCACCGCAGTACCGTGGCCCAGGCGACCTGCAAGCCGGACAACGCTGGACCTCCTGCGCGCCATTACCACCATTACGCTCTGGTTACCGCAGCAACAATGTTGATTTTCGCGCCGAGCGGCTTCGAGGCCACTTCAGCAATTGAGCTGAACGTTGATACGCAGAGCTTTTCAATCACCAGCATGCAGCTTATGCTGTATGGATAAACAGTATTAATTCATTTAGCCGAGGTGGCAGATGGCCGTCGAAGTTGTGTACCGCAGCAGTCGGGACCTGGAGCGCTTATTCATGGATAAAGCCGAAGCCGATCGTCACGACAAAATGCTCGAGCTTGCCGAAGCCTTGGCTGCAGCCCTGCAGAAAGCTACGCCGTCACTGAGCGAACAGCAGGCTGAAGACATCGGCATCTTCATGGCGCGACACCGTGACCTCTTTGCCAAAGCCTTCAAAAACAATCCCGAGGCTCTGGAGGAACTGCCGGCTTCGGCCGACCCATCCTGACTCCATTGCGTCATGCCCCAGATCTGGCAGCGCTTCGTTTTGCCGCAGGCAACCCGCTCAGCGGGCGAAACTAGTTAATCTGTGCCAGGTCCATTGGGGGCAGTCATCCAATCAGGTACCGGCATGGAAAGTCCTTTCAAGAAAATCAGCGATGTGTTTCAACCAGACTACACCGTCAATTTCAGTATCCAGAAACCCGACGGAAGTATTTTGCTGACCTTGACCGACACTATGGGCGTGGCGGTAAAGCGCTTCATCAGCTCCAGCCAATGGCGGGACCAACAGCAGCTTGAACGCTTGATCACCAGCCTGCAGTTCAGCCTCGCTATTGAAAGAGGCGAGCAGGCCAGTTCTTATCGCCTAACCAAGCATTCGCACTCAGCATCGCATTAACGGTCAACCTTAGCCGGTAGGCTTTGCGCCCCGATCGTCCTCTTCCAACAAAAACAAGAAAATTGCCAGTTTCGCTCCGCCGGTGCAGCACAGGCTGCGCTTCTCGTAGCGCTGGGCAAGTATCTGGCCCCGCCTCCATCACTTCACAGCCAGGCCAAAGCCTTAGCTCGCGCCACCGCCTGCGTACGTCTAGCCACTCCGAGCTTGGTATTGATTCGCCGCGCATGAGTCTTGACCGTGTGCAGCGAGATGAACAGCTGCTCGGCGATCTCTTGATTCGAACACCCCTGGGCGATGAGGCGCAGAACCGTAAGCTCGCGGTTGCTCAGGATGACCTCATCGCCTGAGACAGCACTGTCTTCAGGCTCTCGCTCAAACTGCAGCAACCGATCACGCAGACTTTCCCCCTTCCCTGCTGGTAACACCCGCGCAAGCCATTGCGGCTGGCGATGCTGCAATTCGTACAACGGCTTGACCAGATGCTGCCTTGCTGCCTCACAGAGCGCCTTGCGCAGCTCCAGTTCCGCATCGTCATGCAGGCCTTCCATGTGAAGCGCTTCGGCAAGCGTGAACCGACACTCGCAAGCCAGGCCTAGCCGCTGCGAACGGAGGTTCTGCTCGATCAATTCGCGCAGCGTTTCGATGGCCAGCGAACAACGTCCGGACAGTAGGTCTACTACCGCAAGATAGCGCTGAGCCCGCGGCAACGGCTCGTAAAACCCGGAAGGCGCGATAAACGTGTGCCCTTCATACTGTTCCACCACCTGTATGAAGATCGCTCTAGCCTTCTTTAGCTGGCCTTGGTGTAGCCAGGTTACTCCCGTTATCAGCGGCAGAATGCCGCGAAAGCGCGCCTCCGGAACATGTCGCCATTGGGCCAACCGCTCGGCTTCACGCAGCCAATGATATGCCGCAGGGAACTCCTGGCTGCGCGCCGCCAGCTCAGCCATCCCGGCATAGCCAAAGAATACGTATGAATCACCACAGGTTTCGGTCTCGACTCGACCCTGCTGATACGCCTCACGGGCCAGCTCGTCGAGCCCTTGATTGGCCAGCAAATGGCCGCGTAGCAGTTTCAGCCGACCTATAATCGGGCTGTGGCCGACACCGTCGCGTAACACCATCAGAGACTCTTCGAGAACCCCAACGGCTCGCTCGAACTCGCCGGTAATTTCCAGCAGTTGGATTCGATCAACGCTCAACATCGCTTCATACAGCACGCTACCCTTGAGCCGAGCAAGCTTCATGCCTTCGCTGTTGTAGTGCTGAGCCAACTCGAGCTGGCTTTCGGCTATCGCCTGCTGGGATAACGCCTGATAACAAAGCACCCGTTGAGCCCAAGCATGATCAGAAAGGACTTCCAGAGCCTGGAGACAATAGTCCCTGGCTTCAGGTTCGCCGCGTAACCGCGCTAGAAAACCTCGCAACGCTTGCCACTGGGCAAGTAGCTGCGCCTGACGCCGAGCATCGGGTTGAGGAAAGAATTTCGCCAGATCGGCGAGGCAATCATCCACCTCGTCTAACCGAGCCGAGATAATCAAAGCCCAGCCATGCAGGACGATCAGCCGAGTGGTGCTGTTGAACAAATCCTGCGGGAGCTCACTGCGCCACTTCATAAAATGCGAAACGTTATCGCCGATAAGCAACTGCTCCTGCCCATAGCGCTGAAGAAAGTTGGCTGCGACTTCTGGCTGCCCCGCCCACAGCGCATGCTCTACCGCCTCACGCATTTCACCGCGATTAGCAAACCACTGGCAGGCACGCAGGTGCGTCTGAGTGGGCGATGCTGTACCTGGCATGCGCCGCAACATCAACGCGAGCGGCCGCCACAGGCGATACCATTCACCACAGCTGTCAGTCTGGCGGATGAACAGCTGAGAGGTCTTGAGCACATCGAGAAGGTCGTTTCCTATGCCGTCGAGAACATGCTCACACAGATGCGATGAGAAGCGTGGCATGCGCGCCAACGCGAACAGCGCGCGGCAAACGTCCTCGCTTTGCCCTTCAAGCACTTCGCGCTGCACGTAATCCCGCAGCAATGACGTACCGGCTATCAAACGCTCACGAACCGCCTGCTCATCAGCATTCAATAACAGCAAGCTGACACCCGCCAACCATCCCTCGCTGCCCGTCAACAACTGCTTGAAGGTGTCATCTGCGATCTCCAGGCGGTGAGCTTTGAGCAGCAGCCGTAGCTCACCAGGCGTTAGCGCCAGCGTCTCGGCTTCAAGCTCGAACAAATCACCTTGCAGTAATAACCTGGGCAGCTTCCAAGCGGGTTGTCGACGACTGCTGACCCACCAACTGACGGATTCGGGGCCTCTCTCGATAAGCAAGTCGAGACAGGCATCGAAAGGCGCGGTGGCCCCTCGGGGATAATCGTCCAACATGATCCAAAGCGGTCGCGGAAAGTCATTTAGCAGGTTGATAAGATCTTGCTGAACATCGCCGCTCTCCAACGTAGTGCCGCTCAATACCCGGCGCAGCTGGGAATACAGCGCTTCAGCAGAGAAGGCCCTGCCGCCAAGATCAAGCCAGACGAGGTGCGTATCGGCCGGTACCAGCCGCGCGCACTCGTTCATCAGCACGCTCTTGCCAAAACCGGCTGGTGCGCAAATCAAACGCAGTCGACAACGGGCCTCGAGCAGAGCATCGACGAGTCGAGGCCTTGAGATATGCAGCGGAGGAAGACGTGGAATAGTCGCAACTTGAACCTGCGCGGCGGCTTCTGTGCTGAGGGCACCCGGGTTGAAGCGTACGGACATAGCGAGGTTTCTCTTATTCGTATCAGTCCATTGAGGAACGCATTGAGCGCTGCCGTCAGGACCCACTCCAGGGCCAGTCGACATGATCGTATCGATGCGCTTGCGCGGTAATAACCTGCACGATTGTGACCCCTTTGTCGACTCACCTTGCAAGCAAAACCGACCGCACTGGCTGGATACCGATCTCTAATGGCTGAAAAAATATCACTCCTGCTGTGCCGAAAATAAAAAAGGCGGCCAACTGGCCGCCTTATTCACCGTACAGATGCGACGCGATCAACGCACCCCGGCATTACGCAGTGCAGCAGGCGTAAAGTCGCGAGCCGACGCTTTGTAGCCGAACTCGTGCGCGGGTTCTTCGTTACTCAAACCGATAGCGATATAACGCCCTGAGATAATGTCGTACAGCGCTTCGAAGGCATAGGCCGGCACCTTGTGCTGATAGTACTGCAACATGTGGGCCTCACCGACACGCCACAATTGGCCGCGGCCGTCGTATAGCTCCGATTGCACGATGGTCCAGGTGTCTTCATCAACGAAGAAACGGCGCTTGGCGTAGATGTTCCGCTCACCCTCCTTGAGGTTGGCTTCGATCTCCCAGACACGATGCAATTCATAGCGCGCCAGATCCTGATTGACGTGACCGGCTTTCAGGATGTCGCTGTACTTCACGTCGCTGGAATTGATCTCGTAGCTGTTGTACGGAATGTAGATCTCTTTCTTACCAACCAGCTTCCAGTCGTAGCGATCAGGGGCACCGCTAAACATATCGAAGTTGTCCGTAGTCCGCATGCCATCTGCGGCGGTACCTGGCCCGTCATAGGCAACCTGCGGGGCACGACGTACACGACGCTGGCCGGCGTTATAAATCCAGGCCTGCCGCGGCTCTTTCACCTGATCCAGCGAATCGTGCACAAGCAGAACGTTACCAGCAAGACGCGACGGCGCCGTTACCCGCTGCTTAAAGAAAAGCAATGCGTTCTTAGCGCGATCTGCATCCAGGTCCGTCATGTCGCTTGGGAATGCCACTTCATCCTCGAAGTGCACCAGCGTGTAACTGCCGTTTGTTTGAGGCGTGGCTTGCACGATATTGCGTCGCACGTTACCGCCGCGATAACGCGTGATGTGGTTCCACACGACTTCCAGGCCGTTCTTTGGAATAGGGAACGCGTAGTAGCGGCTATCAGAGAAATTGGCGATACCGTTGCCGCCATCAACCAACTCGGTATTTAAAGCACTTTTTTTGGCTGCTTCGTAGATGCGGTCTGGAACTGCTGCAGTGCGGTGGGTTGGAAAGACCCGCATCTTGTACGTTTCCGGATAACGCTTGAACATCGCCAGCTGGCCCGCTGTCAGCTTGTCCTTATATTCATCGGCATTCTGCGCGGTGATAACGAACTCAGGCTGCTCGCTTTTGAAGGGGTTGGTCAGATGCCCGTCATCCAGCGGTGCGGCATCGGTCGGCAAACCGCCGGTCCAGGCGGGAATAGTTCCTTCGGCATTGCCCGCCTTCTCGGCACCGAGTGGCGTCAATGTGTTGCCGAGCTTTGCGGCTTCTTCTGGAGAGACTGCAGCCATCACACTGCTTGCCAGCAGCGAGAAGGCCAAGACACTGAATAATTTTTTTGTTGTTTTCATACGCTTCCAGTTCCTCTTGATCTTGTTTTGGCCGGAGGCCTTGTATATCGACTGGCGCGTAGCGGAGCTCTCAACGGAGCTCCGTACGGCGATACTGAAATAGCCTCCTTAGAAGTTCACGCCCATGCTGAGCGCAAGAAAGTCGCGATCGACCAGCGTGTTGTAGTCGCCACCGAAGAAGTCGGTGTAGGACAGGCTAGCCGTATAGCGGTTCTGATAGACAGCGTCGACGCCAACGCTTACAGCCTTGGAGCCTTCGTTGAACAAACCGTTTGGTCCGTAACCGTCCACGTCGTGAGAGAAGGACACGTTTGGCGTGAGGTTTACGCCCGCGAATACGTTGCTGTAATCAGCCAAAGCGCGCAGACGGTAGCCCCAGGAGTTGGCGGTGACGAAGCCATCCCAGCCGTAACGGGCCGCAGATTCAATATTGTTAGGTTCAACACCCACAGGCGTGCCATAGATAGCGTCTCGCCCATAACGAATATCCCGCTTGCTTTCCAATCCGCCGACGTGGGCATAGCCAATCTCACCCACAACCGTTACACGCCCGGCACCCAATACCTGGTCGAAGAAATGGGTGAAGGTCGTCTGGATCTGGGTAATTTCCTTGCGGTTGTAGCCACGATTATCCAACCCGGCCTGAGCCAGCGCTCCGGGAATATCGCCAAGCTGAACTGAGCCACCAATGCCCGAAGCCAGTGTGAAGGTCGTATCCGTGGTATTGATCTGCAAAGGCGCATTCGGGCGGTAGCTGATTTCACCAGACCAGGCGGTGCCAGTAGGCAGCGTAGTAGAGAAGCTCAGGCCATAGAGTCGGATATCTTCAGGATATTCGAGATAGTACTGACCACGACCAAGCAATGTGCCAAGCAATGCAGCGCGAGCTTGCGCAGGACCCAACGCACCAGCAGCGCCAGCAGCAGCCAGCGCATCCATAATGCCGGCCTGATTCGTATTCTGCATGCTCAGGTTCGGGGTTCGGCTGTGGTAGTTCATGAAGTACGCACCGTACTCGGCGGAATCACTAAGCCAACGCAGCGCAATACCGAACTGTCCCGAATCACGCGCGTCACGGTCCCCTCCACGAGGTACCATCAGGCCCTCACCGGAGGTCGTTACACCGTAGGCCCCCAGGAGCGCCCGATCCATCGCGGTGAGCCCATCCAGGATGGAGTAATTGTTATCGCACCCATCTGCAGCCACATCGTTACTGGCAAAGAAAGTACCGCAGTTATCAGCGATAGTCTGATCCCACTCCAACTGATAAAACGCCTCCATGCTCAGGCGATCGCTGAGACTCTGCGAGACATAGAGCATATTGACCGGAATCAAACCTTCCTTGATTTCCGCACCAGGACGGCGGAAAGCAGCAGCATCGAGAGGGTTGATGGAGTTGATCGAGTTACCGATAAAGGTGCTTTCGCCCCAGCTCACCACTTGGCGCCCAACACGCACAGTGCCCGGAAGATCACCCAGGTAATAGTTGTGGTATAGGAAGGCATCGAGGATTTCCGCACCGGACGACTGTGCAGCCTCCTTGCGGTTGCTGTCGCTGATGTCCTTGAACAGGCGGCTCTCGTCCTTCAGCTCGAAGTCGTACCAGTACTTGCCGCGAACGAAGGCACCACTGTCGCGATAGCGCAGCTCGAGGTCATGCACGCCTTTGAAAATCTTGGAGAAGGTCTCACCCTTCTTGAAGTTCAAACGACCATCGTCACCAGTCTGGGTATAGCCAGTACCACCATTGGATTTACCCACCAGATCCATATTCGCGCTATCCATGGCCCAACTGGCCCCGACAGACATGGCCGAGTCGAACTGTCCTTCAATTTCCCCAATATTAAAACTCACTGCATAAGCCGGCGATGCAATGCCCAACGCGACCGCGAGGGCCAGGGCTTTGGGCTGGAAGATTCCTTGCCTTGTTGTTTTTGTCATGAGGCGCTCCTGGTTGGTTCGAAGTACGTTCACCCTACCCACACGAAGGTAGAGGGTTAAGCGCACTAAGGTTTGATTTGCTTTGTAATTCTTAAGTATGAATATCCGTCCCAGCACTGGTCTGCAGCCGCATACCGGCCTGTTCGCAGGATAGGCGTTCATGAGGCTATCCGAGAGATTAGCCGTCAGCAATAGAGACGCAACCCTCTAAATAGAGCAGTTGCGACGCCTTTCGCGAGAAATTCGACGAAGCTGTGCGCAGCTAGCCGTTATCTGCTCGGATAGCCGAGCCTCGGCTAGACGTCAGCGTGATCAGTCTCAGGCAACAGACAGGCTGGAATGCACCGGAGCGTTACCAAAGCGCAACGCGTGAGGCGAAACGAAACAGATGGTGGCGTGAGAGGGACCTCAGGCGTTTGGCGGTCGCAAACGCCTGAGTCTCAAGCGCATGGGGGCTGCCACCCCGCCCCGAGCGATCACCGCCGTTCGTTACATGCCTTTAACAGCGTAGATACCAGGCGCGTTACGCCAGTAACCCTTGTAATCCATACCGTAACCAAACACGTAGCGATCAACGCAGCTGAGCCCGACGTAATCTGCCTTCAGGTCTGGACGAGCCTTGCGCTGATGATCCTTATCGACCAGCACGGCGGTATGCACGGCTGCGGCACCGGCATGCCTGCAGAAATCAATAATTGCGCCGAGCGTATGTCCCTCGTCGAGGATGTCGTCGATGATCAGTACATCGCGATCCATGAACGAGATTTCTGGCTTGGCCTTCCAGAACAGCTCTCCGCCACTCGTTTCGTTGCGGTAACGTGTCGCATGGAGATAGGAAAGTTCGAGCGGGAAATTCAGCTTCGTTACCAGCTTGCCGGAGAAGATCAACCCTCCGTTCATCACGCAAAACACCACAGGGTTTCGGTCGGCCAGCTCAGCGTTGATTTTCGCGGCCACCGTATCGATTGCCGCTTCAACCTCAGCGTCGGGGTACAGGCAGTCGGCTTCAGCCATGATCTGGCGAATGTGTGCGAGATCGACGGACATGGCGATGCTCCAGGTCAGTTAGAAAATGAAGCAGCCCAGGCCGCCCCTAAATTAAGGGGCGCGACGATACCGATGAGGCCGGGCACAGGGCAAGCCCTCCCCTGACACATCAATAGCCGGTAACACGTCGATGCTTTAATCTACGCCGGTTTATTCGATCGCCGGAGCCAGCCATGACCACTCGAGAAATTCGCCACCCGCTTATTCGCCACAAACTTGGGCTGATGCGCCGCGCCGATATCAGTACCAAGAATTTTCGCGAACTGGCGCAGGAAGTGGGCTCGATTCTGACGTACGAAGCGACCCGGGATTTGCCTCTGGAAAACTACAGCATCGATGGTTGGTGCGGTCCAGTACAGGTAGAAAAAATTTCCGGCAAGAAAATCACCGTTGTACCGATTCTTCGGGCGGGTATCGGCATGCTAGACGGTGTACTCAGCTTGATACCAGGCGCCAAGGTCAGCGCGGTCGGCATTGCTCGCAATGAGGAAACCTTGCAGGCGCATACCTACCTGGAGCGACTGGTCGATGACCTGGATCAGCGCCTGGCGATGATCATCGATCCGATGCTGGCCACCGGCGGATCCATGGTTGCAGCCATCGACATGCTGAAAAAAGCCGGCTGCAAGGAGATCCGTGCGCTGGTCCTGGTCGCCGCGCCGGAGGGCATAGCGGCTGTCGAAAAGGCACATCCGGACGTCACCATCTATACCGCCTCCATTGATGACCGCCTGGACGAGAACGGCTACATCATGCCCGGCCTGGGCGATGCTGGAGATAAGATCTTCGGCACCAAGCAGAAGGACATCTAAGATGTCGCAACCCATGGAAGAACCGCTCGGGCGCCAAGTATTGGCCGGCGCACAAATGCTGTTCGTAGCCTTTGGCGCCCTGGTGCTGATGCCCCTGATCACCGGCATGGATCCGAACGTCGCGTTGTTCACCGCCGGTATCGGCACCCTGCTATTCCAGTTGGTCACCAAGCGCCAGGTCCCGGTATTCCTGGCCTCGAGCTTCGCCTTCATCGCACCGATCATCGCCGCCAAAGGTGACTTCGGCCTACCTGCTGTACTCGGCGGCGTGGTTGCAGCAGGCATCGTCTACATGTTTCTCGGCTTTGCGGTTCGCCTGAAAGGCCCTGGGTTCATCGACCGGCTACTGCCACCGGTAGTGATCGCACCGGTGATCATTTCCATTGGCCTGGCTCTGTCACCCGTCGCCGTCAATATGGCGATGGGCAAGGCCGGTGACGGCAGCGCTCAACTGGTCCCCTATGCGACGGCCATGATGATCTCGATGCCCGCATTGCTGACGACCCTATTGGTGGCGGTGCTGGGCAAAGGCTTGTTCCGACTGGTGCCAATCCTCGCCGGCGTCGCGGTGGGCTATGGCCTGTCGTTCATATTTGGTGTCGTGGATACAGCCGGGATCGTAGCGGCACCCTGGCTGGCCGTTCCGAACTTCGTCACGCCGGAATTTCACTGGGGTGCCATTCTGTTCATGGTCCCGGTCGCATTGGCGCCCGCTATCGAACACATTGGCGGCGTTGTAGCCATCGGCGGCGTGACGGGCAACAATTTCATCAAGAAGCCGGGCCTGCACCGCACACTGCTCGGCGACGGTCTGGCGACTTCCGCCGCAGGACTGTTCGGCGGCCCACCTAACACCACGTATGCGGAAGTGACCGGCGCGGTGATGCTGACCAAGAACTACAATCCGAAAATCATGACCTGGGCGGCAGTCTTCGCCATTGTGCTGGCATTTATCGGCAAGTTCGGGGCTGGCCTGCTTAGCATCCCAGTTCCGGTCATGGGCGGCATTCTTTGCCTGCTGTTCGGCTCGATTGCCGTGGTTGGCTTGAGCACCCTGATTCGCCATCAGGTGGATCTGGCGGAAGCACGCAATCTCATCATCGTTTCCGTCACGCTGGTGTTCGGTATTGGCGGTATGGCGTTCGGTTACGGAGAGTTCAGCCTGTCTGGTATCTCGCTGTGCGCCATCATCGCGCTGCTGCTCAATCTGATGCTACCCGGCGGCGAAGGCTGGAAAAACAAGCAGATCGACGAAAACAGCTAGTCCGCTGGGCCAGTACGTCCGTGCTGGCTTTTACCCGTTCGCGGCTTTCCTGGCTTGCAGCTATCCCGACGCAAGACGAGTAGACTGCCGCGATGACTCGATCTGCCATCCCCCACCGCCAATTGGCTGACGACACAGTCAGCTGCAGCAGCTGCGCCGCGTGCTGCTGCCGCCTTGAAGTCATGCTGCTGACCGACACCGGCGTCCCGGAACGCTTCATCGATGAAGACGATTGGGGCGGCCAAGTCATGCGCCGCCTGGACGACGGTTGGTGCGTGGCGCTGGACCGGGACAGCATGCGCTGCACCATTTACAGTCGGCGCCCGCTTATCTGTCGAGAGTTCGAACTGGGCTCGGACGACTGTCTGGAAGAGCGCAAGGGCTCAGCAAGCGCCTATCTGGACGACTGACGGCTACACCGTCAGTCCGCAGTGTCGGGCGTTCAGAACGAGGCTCGATAGTGCAATGCGTAGCTCTCGATACCGTCGTTGGGATTCTTGATACCAGCGTTGGAATAGTGGATGGCACGCACCCCGATCTCCTGCCCGCCAGCGAAACGCAAGCCCGCACCGAATCGGTCCTCGAACTGAAAGGAGGACCCAAGATCATTGTTTTCTATTTCGGTGTTTTCAAAAGCCGCGATGCCGATGCCTGCTTCCAGGTAAGGTTTTACCGATCCAGTACTGAACTCGTACACGAACACAGGGGCAAGTGAGATGCTGTGATTGCTCGAGGTTTCGTCACCTTCCCAGTAGGTGTAGCCCGCATCCCAATACCCGGTCAGCCGCCCCACACCCGTTTCGAACCAGCTACGATTGAAATCCATCTGCGCTCCCAGCCGATAAGTCATCGTCGACTCGCCGGTACGCCCAACCGCAGCTGTCAGGTCAAGAGCATGGGCGGCAGCTACCTGGCCCAGCGAAATTGCCGCAACCGCAGCGAAGGAGATCAATTTGTTCATGCGAAATTTCCTTATCGAAAGTGGCTGAGCTTTTCGTTTTTCAATATTGCTTAAGTACAGAGGGCTAGCGCAGCGGGGAGTTCCTAAGCAGAACAGTAGGAAACTGTACCGTTTTCACCCCAAAGTACCGGAAGAACGTCAGCCAATCGCAGAGGATCGCCGCTGCTCCAGAAGTGCACCACCACCGCCTCACCTTCGCTTTGCTGTCCGTTGGCTGCCAGCAGGGTTTCGAGATGCCGCGCGACAGCAGCCCCGGTATCGACCAGAGCGACCGTTGCGGGAAGAATCTCGCGCAATAGAGGCTTCACAAACGGATAGTGGGTGCAGCCGAGAATAAGCGTATCGCACCCTTGCTCGATCAGAGGCTGAACCAGGCTCTCCAACAGCATGCGGGTGCCTGGCGTAGCGAGTTCGCCTGCCTCGATGCGTTCGACAAGACCTGGACATGGCTGCGTAATCACGCGCACGTCACCGGCGAAGCGATCGAGCAACGCTGCAAATTTAGCGCTCTTCAGCGTGCCAGTCGTCGCCAGCACCCCAACCACGCCACTGCGGGTGGCCCGAGCGGCAGGTTTGACCGCAGGCTCCATTCCAACCACGGGAAGCTGTGGATACTGCTCTCGCAAGTCAGCCACCCCGGCCGCCGTCGCGGTGTTGCAGGCCAGCACCAGCGCTTTGGCGCCTTGCTCAAGCAAAAACGCAGCGATGGCCCGGCAGCGCTCACGGATGAATTCCGGGCTTTTCTCGCCATAGGGAACATGACCGCTGTCCGCCACATACAACAACGACTCATGGGGCAGGCGCGCACGGATCTCCCGGAGCACCGACAGCCCACCCACACCGGAATCGAAAACCCCTATCGGCCGGTTGTCAGTCACGGCTGTGGCCACAGACGGTGCAAGCCGGGTCGCGCTTGACCTTGAGCTCGCGGAAACGACTGCAAAGCGCATCTACCAGCAGCAATCGGCCGATCAAGGGTTCACCAAAGCCGACCAGCAACTTAATCGCTTCGAGCGCCTGCAAACTGCCGATCATCCCAACGACAGGGCCAAGAACACCGGCTTCGCTGCAGGTCAACTCGGCCTCGGAGCCATGACCATAAAGGCAGTGATAGCAGGGGCTGGTCTCGACTCGAGGGTCGAACACTGACAGCTGGCCCTCGAGTCGGATGGCGGCTCCGCTCACCAGCGGCTTTTTCGCGGCGACGCAGGCCGCGTTCACCGCTTCTCGAACCGCAAAATTATCCGTGCAGTCGAGCACCAGATCGACGTCTGAGACAGCAGCCTCTAGCGTGTCGACATTCATCGCGGCACGGTGCGGCACGAGCTCAACCAGCGGATTAAGCGCAGATAGCCGGACCATGGCCGAATCCACCTTGTGCAACCCCACCGACGAGGTGTCGTGAGCGATCTGTCGCTGCAGGTTGGTCAGATCGAGCTGATCGAAGTCCGCCAGATGCAGTTCACCGACCCCGGCCGCGGCAAGATACAACGCGACCGGCGAGCCAAGCCCGCCAAGCCCGACAATCAGTACACGGCTCTGCTTGAGCTTAAGCTGCCCCTCTATATCAACCTGTCTCAGCAGTATCTGCCGGCTGTAACGCAGCAGTTCGTCATCGCTCAGCATGCAAGGCTCCTCACTTGATTCATGGCAGCCGTCCAAGGCTGACACGTTCGTGGCCACCAAAATCTCTGCAGCTGGCGACATCGACGAACCCGCCGACGGTCAACAAATTCCGCACCGCCGGCGCCTGATCGTAACCGTGCTCAAGTACCAGCCAGCCGGATGGAAGCAGGTGATCGGGCGCCTGCGCAACGATCAGGCGAATGTCATCCAGGCCATCAGCACCCGACACCAGCGCACTGCTCGGTTCGAAGCGCACGTCACCCTGCAGTAGATGCGGATCACTAGCCGGAATGTAGGGCGGGTTGGAGACGATCAACTCATAGCGCTGGCCCGCGAGTGATGCAAACCAATGACTTTCGAGAAACCTCGTATTGCCGAGCCCGAGCCGCTGAGCATTCCGTGTCGCCAGCGTAACGGCTTCGGTGACGCGGTCCACACCGATGATCCGCCAGGCCGGGCGCTCGCTGGCAAGCGCCAGGGCAATCGCACCGGTCCCCGTACCCAGATCAAGCACACTCACCGGGCTGGCAGGAAGCAATTTCATTGCTGTCTCGACCAACAGCTCGGTGTCCGGTCGCGGAATCAAGGTATGCGGGGCGACTTCGAGCTCGAGGCTCCAGAACCCCTGGCGACCCAGGATGTAGGCCACCGGTTCGCCCTGGCGACGGCGTTCCATATGCGCGGCAAAAACGGCCTCGACCTCGGGAAGCACCTCGCGATCAGGCCAGGTGCGCAGGTAGCTCGGCGCCTTACCCAGCGCAGCGGCAAGCAGCCACTCGGCATCGAGCTTGGCGCTTGGCGAGTCCGGTAGCTGGGCGGCACGCAGCAGGATGTCGATCGTCGCCATGCTTGAGGGTTCCAGAACTCAGTTTTTACTGCAGTCGGCGAACCGAGCCGGTGCGCTAATGAAAAGAGCGATCAGTCACCCAGCGCGGCGAGCTGATCGGCTTGATATTCCTGCAACAGCGGCTCGATCACCTGCTCTACGGCGCCACCGACCACTTCATTAAGGGAGTACAACGTCAAGTTGATA
Source organism: Stutzerimonas stutzeri SDM-LAC (assembly GCF_000235745.1). GTDB lineage: Bacteria > Pseudomonadota > Gammaproteobacteria > Pseudomonadales > Pseudomonadaceae > Stutzerimonas > Stutzerimonas stutzeri_H. The sequence continues at coordinate 17,820 of NZ_AGSX01000141.1, forward strand.
CGGTGATCCGTAACGCGCCCCTGCGGGAAGTTGTAGGTCCGGATACGTTCGGAACGATCACCCGAGCCCACCAGCAGTTTGCGCGTATCGGAAATTTCCTTGTGCGCCGCGCTGTCCTGCACGTCTTGCAGCTTGGCTGCCAGCCAGGACATGGCCCGCGCACGGTTCTTATGCTGCGAGCGCTCCTCCTGGCATTCAACGACGATACCGCTGGGCATGTGGGTGATGCGCACCGCCGAGTCAGTCTTGTTGATGTGCTGACCGCCGGCACCGGAAGCGCGATAGGTGTCGACACGCAGATCGGCCGGGTTGATTTCAATGGCGATCTGCTCGTCAGGCTCTGGCAGTACCGCAACGGTACAGGCCGACGTATGGATACGTCCCTGAGACTCGGTTTCCGGCACGCGCTGGACCCGGTGCGCGCCCGACTCGAACTTGAGTTTGGCGAAGACGTTATCGCCCTCGACCCGCGAGATCACTTCTTTATAGCCGCCATGCTCGCCCGGGCTTTCAGACAGAATCTCGATGCGCCAGCCTTGCCGTTCGGCATAGCGGGAATACATTCGAAACAGATCACCGGAGAAGATCGCCGCCTCATCGCCGCCGGTGCCCGCCCGAATTTCGAGGAACACGTTACGCCCATCCTTGGGATCCTTCGGCAGGAGCATGCGCTGCAGCCGAGCCTCAATCGCTTCGAGCTTACCGCGCGCCTCGGCAACCTCCTCTTCGGCCATCTCACGCACGTCCGGATCGTTGTCCTTGAGCAGTGCCTGAGCGCCTTCAAGATCGGACTGCATCTTGATGAAGTCGCGGTAGGCGGCAATGACCGGCTCGACCTCGGCGTACTCGCGTGAATAGGCGCGAAAGCGGGTCTGATCGCTGATCACCTCGGCGTCACCGAGTAACGCTGTCAGCTCTTCGAAGCGGTCCTGCAGGGTGTCGAGTTTGTTGAGCAGCGACGCTTTCATGATTTATCCGTACTGTCTTGCAGAGCGAAAAGATCCTGGACGATGCTCAGGGCCTCCACACGCCCTTCGGCAGAAAGTTTTTTCAACTGAACGCTGGGGGCGTGCAGCAACTTGTTGGTCAGTCCCCGCGCCAGCTGCGCAAGCGCATCCTCGGGGGTGCCGCCATTGGCCAGCAAACGCTGTGCACGCAGCAACTCCTCGTCACGAAGGCGTTCGGCGTGCTGCCGATAGGCCTTGAGCACATCCACGGCAGCCAGCTCACGCAGCCGCGCCATGAAATCGTCAGTCCCGACCGCAACCAGCTCTTCGGCGGCCTGGGCAGCGCCCTGGCGACTCTTGAGATTCTCGGCCACAACCTCATGGAGATCATCGACGGTGTATAGGTACACGTCATCCAGATCGGCGACCTGCGCTTCTATATCGCGCGGCACCGCAATGTCCACCATGAACATCGGTTTGTGCTTGCGCTTCTTCAGCGCCTGCTCGACCGCCCCCTTGCCGAGAATCGGCAGCTGGCTAGCGGTCGAGCTGATAACGATGTCGCTGTTGTAGAGCTCTTGCGGGATGTCGGCAAGCAAGATGGCATGGGCACCGAACTGCTCGGCCAGCGCGCTTGCGCGTTCGAGGGTCCGGTTGGCCACCACGATCCGCTTGACGCCCTGCTCGTGCAGGTGACGAGCGACCAGTGTGATGGTTTCGCCAGCGCCGATCAGCAATGCCTGGCTGCGATCGAGGTTGGCGAAGATCTGCTTGGCCAGGCTGACGGCTGCGAAGGCGACCGACACCGGGTTTTCACCAATGGCGGTGTCAGTACGTACAGTCTTGGCGGTACTGAAGGTCGCCTGGAACAGACGCCCCAGCAGCGGGCCGACGCTGCCGGCCTCGCGCGCCACGGCATAGGCGGACTTCATCTGTCCGAGAATCTGCGGCTCACCAAGCACCATCGAATCCAGACCGGAGGCCACACGCATCATGTGCCGCACAGCCTGGTCGTCGGTATGCACATAGGCACACGCCTTAAGGTCATCGAGACTCAAGCGATGGTAATTGGCCAGCCAGGCCAACACCGTCTCGGCCTCGAGCTGCTCCTGCTCCAGATAAAGCTCGCTGCGATTGCAGGTCGACAGAATCGCTGCTTCGCGCGTAGGCGTGACACGACACAGCTGCTGCAGCGCCTCAACCATCTGTTCGGGCGTGAACGCCACACGCTCGCGCACGTCCACCGATGCGGTCTTGTGATTAATGCCAAGCGCGATGAAAGCCATGCAGGATCGCTGATTCGAAAACGGAGCGCGCGATTCTCCTACTTCGCCTGCCTCAGAACAACCATTGCCAGACATTGTCTGTAACGAACCAAGCCACGAAATGTCGGGCCAAAGCCGAGTCGTGTGCTTGCCTGGCGGCTTGTGTCATCATGCCGCGACCGCAGACCAGCCTAATGTCCCTTATGAAAAAACTCCTCGCCCTCAGCGCCGTTCTATTTCTCGGTGGCTGCCAAAGCTTCATGCAGAGCACCCCGGAAAGCGGCCCGCCAATCGATGAGGTCACCGCAGAGGCTGCGCAAAAAAGTCCAAGTGAGTTTGGCTCGTTCAGCGGCGACACCCTCTATGCACTGCTGGTGGCGGAGCTGGCTGGCCAGCGTAATCGCTTCGATATCGCTTTGGGCAGCTATGTCCAACAGGCCAACGCAACCCAGGATGCCGGCGTCGCGGAGCGCGGATTCCGTATCGCCGAGTACCTAGGCGCCGACCAGGCAGCGCTGGATACGGCCCTCATCTGGGCGAACAACGCACCTGACAATCTTGACGCCCAGCGAGCCGCAGCCATTCAGTTGGCGCGTGCAGGGCGCTATGAAGAGTCGCTGGCGTTCATGGAAAAGGTGTTGCGGGGTCAGGGCGACACGCATTTCGACTTCCTCGCGCTCTCCGCTGCTGAAACTGATCCCGACACGCGCAGTGGCCTGCTCAAGAGCTTCGACCAGTTGTTGGCCAAGCATCCCGACAATCCCCAATTGAAATTCGGCAAGGCCGTACTGCTACAGCAGGACGCGCGCCCCGAAGAAGCACTCGCACTGCTTGAGGAGCAACCGGCCAGCGAGCAGGAAATCCCATCGATCTTGCTCCAGGCACGCCTGTTACAGATCCTGGATCGTGGCAAGGAGGCCATGCCGTTGCTGGAAAACAGCCTCCGCCAGCATCCCGACGATAAGCGTTTGCGCTTGACCTATGCGCGCCTCCTGGTGGAACAGGATCGGTTCGAGGACGCCATGGGCGAATTCGCCACGCTGGTTCAGCAGCACCCCAGCGACGATGACTTGCGTTTCTCACTGGCGCTGGTATGCCTCGAAGCGCAGGCCTGGCGTGAGGCGATTGTCTATCTGGAAGACCTGATCGAACGCGGCAGCCATCTCGACGCCTCATACTTTAATCTGGGCCGCGCCTACCGCGAGCTGGGCAAGAATGAGCAGGCGCTGGCAGCGCTTGCCAAGATCGGGCCTGGCAATGAGTATTTGCCGGCGAAACTCATGCAGGCGGAGCTGCTGTTCGCCCTTGAGCGCAACCAGGAAGCCTCGAAACTGCTGGCAAACGCTCGTGACGAGCAGCCTGACTACGCTATTCAGCTCTACCTCATTGAGCTGGAGGCGCTCTCCGGGCAGCAGCAAATAGAGGCAGCATGGACGCTGGCAGAACAGGCGCTGAATGAATTTCCCGACGACCTGAACCTCCTCTACACCCGGGCCATGATCGCGGAGAAGCGTGGCGACCTGGCTCAGCTGGAGCGAGACCTTCGCTACGTCATCGAACGCGAGCCAGACAATGCAATGGCGATCAATGCGCTGGGCTATACGCTGGCTGACCGGACCGATCGCTATCAGGAAGCCCTGGAACTCATCGAGCAGGCCTACCAGCTCAACCCCGACGATGCCGCCATCCTCGACAGTCTCGGCTGGGTCAATTACCGGCTGGGCAATCTTGCGGAGGCCGAAACCCAATTGCGCAAAGCCTACGAGCGCTTCGCCGACCATGAAGTCGCCGCCCACCTCGGTGAAGTGCTCTGGGCTTCGGGTCACCAGCGAGAGGCACGGGCCATCTGGACGAAAGCTTTGAAGCAACAACCGGACAGCGAAGTGCTGCGCGAGACCATCAAACGTCTGACAGGCTCGGAGAAACCCTGACCCATGAAGTTGATGCGTAACCTGCTGGTTCCCGCCCTTGCCCTGCTCCTGACCGGCTGCGCCGGTCTCGGCCCGCAGGAATCGGTGGAAGGCCCCGGCAATGCCGAAGACTGGAAAACCCATAAAGCCCACGTCAATGAGATCGATGGCTGGCAGATCAGCGGCAAGATTGGTATTCAGGCGCCCCGGGATTCTGGCAGCGGCACTTTGTTCTGGCTGCAGCGCCAGGACTACTTCGATATTCGTCTCTCTGGACCGCTGGGACGCGGCGCGACGCGCCTGACCGGTCGCCCCGATGCAGTAGCGCTGGAAGTCGCCGGCCAGGGTCGCTTCGAGGCCGATTCACCGGAAGCATTGGTTGAAAGCCAACTGGGTTGGCAGCTACCCGTCTCCAACCTGCTCTGGTGGGTGCGCGGCCTGCCGGCTCCTGACAGCCGCAGTCGCATCGCTGTCGATGCCAACGGACGGCTCGCCAGCTTGGAGCAGGATGGCTGGAACGTTCAGTATCTGGGTTACATCGAGGAAGACGGCTACTCGCTGCCAAGCCGCATCAAGCTGGCAGGGCGGGACCTGAAAATCACCCTGGTCGTCAAGGACTGGCAGCCACGCCAGCTCGGCCATTGATGCTCAGGCTGACCCTTCCCGCGCCGGCCAAGCTCAATCTCATGCTGCATATCCTCGGTCGACGCGCCGATGGTTACCATGAACTGCAGACGCTGTTTCAGTTCCTCGATCATGGTGACGAGCTGACCTTTGCAGCGCGGACCGACGGACAGATCCGCCTGCACACCGACCTTGCCGGCGTCGACCATGACAGCAACCTGATCGTGCGCGCTGCGCGCCTGCTACAGATGCACAGCGGCTGCGCGCTGGGCGCCGACATAGAGCTAATCAAGCGCTTGCCCATGGGCGGCGGCATTGGCGGCGGAAGCTCGGACGCGGCCACCACTCTGCTCGGCCTCGACTACCTCTGGCAGACCCACCTGGGCGAAGATCGACTGGCGAATCTCGGTCTGACCCTTGGTGCCGACGTTCCGGTGTTCGTCAGAGGCCGCGCGGCCTTTGCCGAAGGGGTCGGTGAGCGTCTGCAACCAGTCGAATTGAGCGAACCCTGGTACCTCGTAATCGCTCCGCAAGTCTCTGTTAGTACAGCGGAAATATTTTCCGACCCGGAGTTGACACGCAATACCCCGGCCATTACAGTTCGCAGCCTTCTTGCAGGGGGCGGTCATAATGACTGTCAGCCGGTGGTCGAGAAGCGTTATCCAGAAGTTCGTAACGCTTTGAGCTTGTTGAACAAATTTGTTCAAGCAAGGATGACCGGCACTGGAGCTTGTGTGTTTGGGAGCTTCCCAAACAAAGGTGAGGCTGATAGAGTTTGCCGCCAACTTCCAGCCGATTTGCCAGCATTCGTCGCTCAAGGTCGCAATATTTCGATGTTGCACCGAAAGCTCGCGCAGCTGGCACAGGAAGTAAGTGGTTAGAGGTTGTACGTTACAGGGGCGTCGCCAAGCGGTAAGGCACCAGGTTTTGATCCTGGCATGCGTTGGTTCGAATCCAGCCGCCCCTGCCATAACCTTTCGGGGTTGGTACAACTGCACAAACACTTTCAGGGTTACATCTACAGGGGCGTCGCCAAGCGGTAAGGCACCAGGTTTTGATCCTGGCATGCGTTGGTTCGAATCCAGCCGCCCCTGCCAAATATCACGAGAGCTGTTCAAGACGCCTGGCCTTTTGAACAGCTTTTTGTTTCATCGGATCCACCCTCAGGCAGGTACTGCGCGTGTCCAAGATGATGGTCTTCACGGGGAATGCCAACCCCGACCTGGCCCGGCGTGTTGTACGTCAGCTGCATATCCCTCTCGGTGACGCCTACGTCGGTAAATTTTCCGACGGCGAAATCAGTGTCGAGATCAACGAGAACGTTCGCGGTAAGGACGTCTTTCTGATTCAGCCGACCTGCGCCCCCACCAACGACAATCTGATGGAACTGGTTGTGATGGCAGACGCCTTCCGCCGGTCCTCCGCCACCCGTATCACAGCCGTCATCCCCTACTTTGGCTACGCCCGTCAGGATCGCCGTCCGCGCTCCGCACGTGTGCCGATCAGCGCCAAGGTCGTGGCAGACATGCTCGATGTGGTAGGCGTCAACCGCGTCCTTACCGTTGACCTGCACGCCGATCAGATCCAGGGCTTCTTCGACATGCCCGTGGACAACATCTACGGCTCGCCGGTCCTGGTCGATGATATCCAGGCTCAGCGCTTCGAGAACCTGATGATCGTCTCCCCCGACATTGGTGGTGTGGTGCGTGCTCGCGCCGTCGCCAAGTCGCTGGGTGTGGATCTGGCAATCATCGACAAGCGTCGTCCGAAAGCCAATCAGTCCGAAGTGATGCACATCATCGGTGATATCGAAGGCCGCACCTGCATCCTCGTCGATGACATGGTCGATACCGCCGGCACGCTGTGCCACGCCGCAACTGCTCTGAAAGACCATGGTGCATCCAAGGTCTTCGCGTATTGCACTCACCCGATTCTGTCCGGTCGCGCCATCGAGAACATCGAAGGTTCGGTGCTCGACGAACTGGTTGTGACCAATACCATCCCGCTGTCCGCAGCGGCGCAAGCCTGTACCCGTATTCGCCAATTGGACATCGCGCCAATGGTGGCTGAAGCGGTTCGCCGCATCAGCAATGCTGAATCGATCAGCGCGATGTTCCGCTAAGCCAAACGCTTAGCCCTTCGCGCAGAACGAAAATGTGCCCCGCCTCGTGCGGGGTTTTTTGCCCAACCGCCCGGTAGCGCTGGTCGCGAGCGTTTCGGGTGCGTTGTTATCCTGGAGAAACACAATGACTGATTTCACTCTGAATGCCCAAGTGCGTTCCGACCTGGGGAAAGGTGCGAGCCGCCGCCTGCGTCGTAACGCCAGTCTCGTCCCAGCCGTGATTTACGGCGGTGACAAGGCGCCGCAATCCATCAGCCTGCTGGCCAAAGACCTGGCCAAGATGCTGGAAAACGAAGCCTCGTTCAGCCACGTGCTGACTCTGGACGTCGATGGCCAGAACGAATCCGTTCTGATCAAGGCGTTGCAGCGTCATCCGGCCAAGGGCTTCGTTCTGCACGCTGACTTCGTCCGCGTCGTAGCCGGCCACAAGCTGACCGCCATCGTTCCGCTGCACTTCATCAACCAGGAAACCTCGGTTGGCGTGAAGCAGCAAGGCGGCGAAGTTCTGCACAACATCAACGAAGTGGAAGTGTCCTGCATGCCGCAGGATCTGCCGGAGTTCATCGAGGTCGACATGGCCAAGGTTGAGGTCGGTCAGGTGCTGCACATGACCGACCTCAAGCTGCCGAAGGGCGTTGAGCTGGTCTCCCTGGCACACGGCAGCGACCTGCCGGTTGCCAACGTTCACGCGCCGCGCGTGAGCAAGGAAGACACTCCGAAAGAAGAAGACGCTGCCGAGTAATCCACTCGCTAGCATCTGAGGAAGGGCCTCTGTCGTGACTGCCGTTAAACTGATCGTCGGCCTGGGTAATCCAGGCCCTGAATACGACCAGACCCGGCATAACGCAGGGGCCCTTTTCGTTGGGCGTCTGGCTGCCTACAAGGGCGTCAATCTCAGCGTAGACCGCAAGTATTTCGGCCTGGTCGGCAAGTTCCGCCACCAGGACGAAGATGTCCGCCTGCTGATCCCTACCACCTTCATGAACCGCAGCGGTCAGGCGGTGGCAGCGTTGGCCGGATTTTTCCGAATTCCTCCCGAGTCCATCCTGGTTGCCCACGATGAACTCGACATGCCCCCCGGCATCGCCAAGCTCAAACAGGGCGGCGGCCATGGCGGGCATAACGGGCTGCGCGACATCATCGCCAGGCTCGGCAATCAGAACAATTTCTACCGCCTGCGTCTGGGCATCGGTCATCCAGGCCACAGCAGCCTGGTAACCGGTTATGTATTGGGCCGGGCGCCCCAGGCCGAGCGCGAAAAGCTGGACGCGAGCATCGATTTCACCTTCGACGTGCTGCCCGAAATTCTCGCCGGTGACTGGACGCGCGCGATGCAGCGTCTGCACAGCCAGAAGGCCTGATCGAACTCGACGCGGGACCGCAAGACAAGGCAACGGCGGCGCGGAAAGCTTGCACTGCAGCACATCACGAAGCCGTTTAACGCAGTTTGGCAACGCCGGTAGCGCATCCGCTGCCAGCCAGTACCGAGGCAAACACACCATGGGATTCAATTGCGGCATCGTCGGCCTGCCCAACGTCGGCAAGTCCACCCTGTTCAACGCGCTGACCAAGTCAGGTATCGCTGCGGAAAACTTCCCCTTCTGCACCATCGAGCCGAACAGCGGTATCGTACCGATGCCCGATCCGCGTCTGCAGGCCCTGGCCGACATCGTCAAGCCAGAGCGAATCCTGCCGACGACCATGGAATTCGTTGATATTGCCGGCCTGGTAGAAGGCGCTTCCAAAGGCGAAGGTCTGGGCAACAAGTTCCTGGCCAACATCCGCGAAACCGATGCTATTGCCCACGTGGTGCGTTGCTTCGAAGACGAGAACGTCATTCACGTCTCCAACTCGGTCGACCCCAAGCGCGACATCGAGATCATCGAACTGGAACTGATCTTTGCTGACCTCGACAGCTGCGAAAAGCAACTGCAGCGCGTCACACGCAACGCCAAGGGCGGCGACAAGGAAGCCGTGGCGCAGAAAGCGCTGCTGGAAAAACTGATCCCACACTTCACCGAAGGCAAACCGGCCCGCACACTGCTGAAGAAGCTGGGTGAGGACGAGATGCAACTGGCCAAGGGCTTCCACCTGCTGACCAGCAAGCCGGTGATGTACATCGCCAACGTCGCCGAGGACGGCTTCGAGAACAACCCGCACCTAGATGTGGTTAATGCCATCGCCGCTGAAGAAGGCGCTGTCGTAGTACCGGTGTGCAACAAGATCGAAGCAGAGATCGCCGAGCTGGATGATGGCGAGGAGAAGGACATGTTCCTCGAATCCCTCGGCCTCGAGGAACCCGGCTTGAACCGGGTGATTCGCGCGGGTTACGAATTGCTCAACCTGCAGACCTACTTCACAGCTGGCGTGAAGGAAGTCCGGGCCTGGACCGTAAAAGTCGGCGCAACCGCCCCTCAGGGCGCGGGCGTCATCCACACCGATTTCGAGAAGGGCTTCATCCGCGCCGAAGTGGTCGCCTATAACGACTTCATTCAGTACAAGGGCGAAGCCGGTGCGAAGGAAGCTGGGAAATGGCGTCTTGAAGGCAAGGAATACGTCATCAAGGATGGCGACGTGATGCACTTCCGCTTCAACGTCTGAACAGAAACTTAGATCCTCTCGGATCTTAATGGACACTAAACCCCTTGAGGAATGCCGCCTCAAGGGGTTTTTCTTTTCCACCAACATCCATCAGGACGCTATACGATCCGGCAAAGAACCGGGTACGCTACCGGGTACAGCGAAAACGAGCCCGCCTCTAAAACCGGGTATAGCCAAACAGGAGCAGCCATGCCGCTTACCGACACTGCGTGCCGCACCGCAAAGCCCAAGGAAAAGCCCTACAAACTGACGGACGGAAACGGCCTCTACCTGGAGGTGAAGCCCAACGGGGTCAAGGCATGGCGCTATCGGTTCGAGCTAAGCGACGGCCGTACCAAGAAGGAAAGCGTGTTCGCTATCGGGGATTACGTGATTGCACCAAAGGGAGAAACGCCCGAGCAGGCCAAGGAACGTCGCAAAGGACGTCGATTCACTCTGTCGGAAGCCCGAGAAGAGCGCATCAAAGCGCGCTCTCTGGTTGTACAAGGCATCAATCCAGCCCACCACCGCCAGCAAGAGCGAGTTAAACGCGACTACGAAAAGGCCATCACCTTTGAAGCGGTCGCTAAAGAGTGGCTGGCCTTAAAGGACTGGGAGGAGATCACCAAATCCAAACGGCTCAACATGCTGGAGAGAGTTGTCTTTCCAAAAATCGGTGATCTGCCGATCAAGGCCATCAATCCCGTCCATATTCTTGAAGTGCTCAAAGGTGCAGTTGAGAACAATGGCCCGTCCGTTGCTGCTGAGGCAAAGCGGAGCATGTCTGGGGTTTTCGAACTGGCAATCTCAACTCTCCGCGCCACAAGCGACCCCGTACACCCAGTTCGTAAAGCGCTACCAGCCAACAAGACGCAGCACAAGCGCCCACTTTCCACAGAAGAAATTGGAAAGCTGCTGCGAGATGTCGAATCCCACGGCGGGCGCCATGAAACGCTCTGCGCTTTTCGCCTTATGTGGATGACGCTGTGCCGCCCTAGCGAAGCCGTAGAAGCTCAATGGTCCGAGTTCGACTTGGACAAGGCGCTGTGGAAGATCCCAGCCGTGCGCATGAAAAAACGCAAGGATCATACAAATCCGCTACCCCAGCAGGCAGTAGAAATGCTGCGCGGCCTACACGCCATTACCGGCAAGTACACGCATGTATTCCCGCACCGAGACGTACGTACTCGACCAATGGTTTCTGCATCGTTCCGCCAGATGCTCAACGTCCTCGGCTGGGCCGGGAAATACAGCCCGCACGCCACACGCACGACAGGCAGCACTCGCCTGAATGAAATGGGTTTTTCTGCTGACTGGATCGAAAGACAGCTCGCACATACCGAGCAGAATGCAGTGAGACGCACTTACAACCATGCTGAGTACTTGAACGATCGAGCCATCATGATGCAGCGGTGGGCAGACATGCTAGACAGCTGGAAAAAGGAAAGCGCTTAGGCTGATTTGAACGATACGTCCTTGATCACCTCAACGCCGTTAGGCGTTCTAACTCTTTCTGAATCGTTAACGTCGAGCCCCTCATTGCCTAGGGTATAGCTGACGCACCAGGCAAAATCCCCGAATGACGAGTCCACCGTGAAGGTCACCGAGCAATCTTCACTTTCTCCATGTAGGCCGTCGGCCTCCTTTTTAGGCCCACCCTGGGACAGTTGGCTGGCTGCAATATGATGCTCATGGCCGTCCTTCTCGAAAACAAGCTCACCTACTGGCTTAACGCGCATAGCACCACCTCGATAAAGGGAGAGACTATAAACGAGCGCCAGCTTTCACACACGCAAGGGTCAATACCTACCACAGCCCTCAGGCGACGTCATGTTCTGATGGCAGACTGAGCAGAGTTTTTGCATAAACCTGCAAGGTGGGTGTTCGCATCGAGCGGGCCACATCGGACACAGACGCCCGATGATGGCTTGGTGGAGCGAGTACATTCAGCAAGCAGCTACAGGGAACTTATCAGTCGCTGCTCTAGCTGAAAGCCGAGCCCAGAGGGTTGTACCTCTTCGCTAAAAGGAGCCGAATTCGCCCTTGCCTGGATAGACTTGAAGCGCAGACGGCCTTTCAAATAGTGGTAGGCCATACTTTTATTTTTAACTGGACCCGGTCATTAAATGCGCTGGGTGGGTCTCAGCTTCAGGCATTTGACTTGGCAGCTTTGTTAGAAAAACCGTACCACCTGCGCCCATACCCGCGGACTGCGCTCGACATCGCTCTGCGCGTCAGCGTTACCCAGTTTCCAGGCTGCCACGCTGCTGACCTGCCAGCCGTGCGCTGCCCAGCGCACACCCAAACCGGCTGCCGAGAGGCTGCGGTGGTTCTCGCCCGAAGCCCAGGTATCCTTGTTCAGCCGCACTTCGCCGTGGTCAACGAAGGTGTTGAGCTGCCAGGCATTGGTCAGCGCATAACGCAACTCCAGATTGGCCAGCCAACCCTGATCGCCGGCTGCTTCGCCCTGTGGATAGGCGCGCACGCCGTAGGCACCGCCGAGGATGAACTTCTCCGAACTGTCCAGGTTGCCATCGGCCCATTGGCCTTGCAGCTGACCGTACAGGCTGAAGCGGCCAGTCAGCCGTTGCAGGCGAACCAGGCTCGGGTTGAGCTTATGGAAGCGGCCCTGGGTGCCGGCAGTGAGGTCGTCGATCAGCTGATTGAGATCGCCGTCAATGTTCAGGCTGCCCTGACTCCAGGCCAGCGCAAAACTGTTAATGCCGCCACCCAACAGCTCATCACGGCTGTTGCCGCTGATACTGGCAGTCAGCACGCGCGAGCGTTTGTCGCTCTTGCTGTCGAACAGGTCGATATCGTCCTTCAGCCGCTTGTCGTCATATTGCAGCTGCGCAAACAGGGAAAAATCACGGCTGCGAATCAATGGCTGGATCGCGTACAGGCTGCTGATGCGTGCGTTACCCTTGGCCTTGAGGTCATCGAAGTCCTTGGCCAGCTCATAGTCCATATCCGAGTAGGCAACGCCCAGTTGGGTTGCCCAAGGGCCGACCGGCAGCTGGTAGGCGATGCGGCCATACTGCTGGCTTTCATCCGAGCCGATGGCGCGCAGCGACAGACGATCACCCAGCCCCAGCGGGCTGTTGATGTTAAGCGTGCCGCCCAGACGGTATTCGCCGGTAAAACGGTTACCGTAGTTGTCGGCATCGATCGCACCGGACAGGAGCGGGCCTGGTTCCACGTCCACCACCAGGTCTGTGGCACCGACCGAGGCGCCAGGCTTGAGGGTGGATTTCACCTCCACCCCGGGGGTATCGGAGAGCAACAACAGGCTACGCTCCAGAGGGGCCGACTGCACCGCATCGCCGGGTTGCAACGCTGCCAGTGGCGCAAGCGCGGCGCCGGTCAGGCGCGCACTGTTGTTCAGGCCAATCTCGCCATAACGGCCTTCCAGTACCGCAATCTCTACCACGCCGCCGTCAATTTCCTGTGCCGGGATATAGGCTCGCGCCAGCGGGTAGCCACGCTCGCGGTACGCCAGCGTGATGCGGTTGGCAGCGGCCTGCAACTCGCGGAGCGATACACTGCGGCCTTGCAGCTCCGCAAGCAGTGGCAACAGCTGCTCACTACTGATTACCGCATTGCCTTTTAGGGTAAAACCGCTTACCTGCAGGCTGGGTCCGCTGACCCTTACCTCACTCGATGGCGCATCCGGCAGGTTCAGTTCCAGACGTTGTTTGCCCGGCAACTGCAACGGGCGCTGGTCGATGGTCTGTTGGGACTGACCAGCATCCGGCAGGGTGGCTGCCGCCACAGACAGAGACAAAAGGGAAACGGCACCGCCGATCAAATGAACAAAACGCATGAATCAGATTCCTTCTGGCAGGCGGATGCCGCGGCTGAAGACCCGCACATTCAAACGCTCATCATTTGGGTTGGTGTCGAGCAGCTGCGTATTGGTTGCTTCGGGCTCGTTGGCCGGCTCTTCGTTCCGGGCTGGCAAGTACTGGATTGGCGAGTTTTGACCATTGAATGCCAGCACCCCCAGATAAGGCTGACTGGTATTGACCTGGCTTGGATCAACCGGGTCAACCGGTGCTGGGATTACTTGCAAGGTGCCATCCTGATAGGTAATCGCATAGTTGCCGAGCCCGGTACCGACAGCGTCGCTGGCGATAATGGCGTAGTTGCCTGCTGCGGCACTGGTGGGCTCACCCGCACTGCTCAGGTTGACTGAAGCAACACTGTCGTCGCTCAGCAGGCCATTGGCGGTGTAACCGTTCAGCAGGATACTTTGACCGGCGACTTTGCTGGCATCATTGGCAGCGATGGTGAGGGCGGCCTTGTCGATGATCAGACTGCCATCGGTATAGCTGAGGGCGTAGTTGTCGGCGCTCAGGCCGCTGGCGCTGAGGACGTAGGTGCCTGCGTTGATCGCGTCTTGAGCTGTACCGTCATAGCTGAGGGTGCCAACCAGCACGGACTCGCTCTCACCGTTAACAAAGCCGCTGTAAGTCACGCCGTTACCGCCGCTGAAGGCCAGGCCGTCATAGGTCTTGTTGGCGTTATTGGCGGTAACGGTCAGATTGGCGCGGTCGATATTCGCTGTTAGTCCAGTGGGGTTGGTGAAACTGTAGTTGCTGACCAACCCGCTACCGTCACCCAATCCACCTGTAACGGTAACTATTTTGCTGATGCCTGATTGCTTATCGGCAAAGGTACCGACTAGACCTGAGAGACTCAGCGTTTCATCACCCACCAAGCCATTAAGGCTCCCACCACTCAGCGTGGCAACAGTATTCCCGTCATACACTTTGTCATTTGCAGTCAAGCCGCTGAGAGTCAGCGCTTTAGGTGTGATGGTCAGGCTCGGGTCGCCAACAACTTTTATATCGTAGCCCTGCTGATCTGAAAACAAACCATAGCGCAGCGTGCCATCTCTGACGCTGTAACTACCAACATTGGCTGATGCGCTGGTATAGCTGGCTATACCGTCGAGGATCACACCAGGCTGGTCAGTCACATAGTTAAATCTGTCAGAGGCGATATTGCCGTCGTAAACTTTGCTAGAAGTAGCGGTCGGATTCTCCAACGTAACTGTCACGGCCTTGAGAAAACTGCGCAGCAACGGAGTTGAGTTACCTTCGTAGATTCGCCAAACACTGCTTGTACCACCTACCGCGTCAATATCCCAGCCAGTGTTGGCAAAAGTTGATAGCGAAGTTAGATTCGCAAAGGTCGATGCAGTACCTAGGTGATTTCCTCCGAAGATGTCGGTAGGCACACCACTGTTGTTGACGCCCGCCCCAGCCCTATCAGTAATAGCGTAGAAGCTGTTGCTAATTTTACCCCAGTTAGCCCCAGCTAAACCGCCGATAGCATACTGTCCTGCCACCGCCCCTATCGCGTAGCTATTTCTTATCGTGCTGTCGTTACCATACCCAACTAAACCACCGACATAACTGATGCCGCCTACAGCCCCAGTAGCGTAGGCGTTAATTATCGAGGTGTAGTTGCTGCGCCCGACCAAGCCGCCGACAACACTTTGACCTTCAACTGCACCGGTCGCGTAAACATTGCTGAGCGTGCGCGAGTTGTATCTACCGACCAAACCACCTACGTCATCCCCTCCTATAACCGCGCCGGTAGCGTAAGAGTTGTTGATGTCTCCGTAGCTGTGTCCGATCAAGCCCCCGACCATATACTCGCCAGTCACAGCACCGGTAGCGTGGGAATTGTTTATTGCACCACCACTGCTATAGCCAGCTAAGCCACCGACATTACTGCTAGCACCTATGACGTAGCCGGTAGCGGAGGAGTTGCTGATACTTCCGCTATAGAGGCCTCCAACCAGACCACCAACGAAGTTTCCGCTTCCTGTCACCGAGCCTGTGGCGGAAGAGTCAAGGATCGTGCCACCCGCCCCGACTAGCCCCCCAACATCGTAGGCACCTGACACGGCACCTGTAGCATAAGAATTTCTGACCGTACCTAAGGTGCTAACTCCGGCTAAGCCGCCAATAGCATTTACACCTGTAACTGCACCGCTGGCATAAGAGTTGTCGATCTCACCGTAACTGAGCCCGACTAGACCTCCGACATAATTCTCACCAGCTACAGCACCTAAGGCGTAGGCATGGCTTATTCCTGAGTCACTTAGCATGTCGAGGGAGTCATTAAATCCGATAAGACCTCCGACATAGTCACCTCCCACCACCGTGCCAGTGGCGTATACGTGGCTAACCGTACCACTGCGGTTGTAGCCGACTAAGCCACCTACATAATCGGCCCCCATCACCGTACCAGTAGCGTATGCGTTGCTGATTGCAGGGCCGTTATTGATATTGATGCTGGCATTGTAGTGGTTGTGCCCAACAAGGCCGCCAACATAATTACTTCCAGTCACCGAACCAGTGGCGTAAGCGTCAAGAATTGTGCTGCCGTAGCTATTATTACCGACGAGACCGCCAATATAGTCAACGCCGGCAACCTTACCAGTGGCATAAGCGCTAATGATATTGCCGTAGTTGAACCCAACAAGGCCTCCAACCTCGTACCCGCCATCTACGTCGCCAGTGCTGTAAACGTTTTTTATATTCCCGAGGCTAACCCCAGCAAGGCCACCCACCTTGGTGCCACCAATTATCGTTCCTCCCACCAAACCCAGATTGCGCACCTGGCTATTTACGCTCAAAATGCGGAATAGCCCAACGTCACTGGCCCCGGGTCGGTTGATTGTTAAGTCAGATATCTCGTGGCCAAGCCCATCTAAAATACCGCTAAACTCACCAAATCCAGACCACCACGGCGCACCAAGTTGAGCGAAGCCTTGACCATTATTCCAGAGCGCAGTAGCAGTGGCATCAATACCGGCCCCAAGCACATAGTTTGCTGAAGGATTGCCATTGATTCCTTGCAGGTCTGTACCTGTAAGGGATCCTTGCATACCCAACTCGGTTATTACTCTGTATTCACGAATGGTACCGTCACTGCCCAGCTTGGTGCTGAAGTTGTCGCCAGCACTCAGACTCACCTTTGCACCTTGGTTCAGGTGGTAGTCCGCACTATTGCCGTCAGCAACCGCGCCCTGGCCGAACTCCAGCGCCAGCTTACCCGCACCTGTGCTATTTATATTGGCGTTAATATTGATGTCGCGCTCGGCCTTTAGGGTCAGGGCGCTAGAGGTATTCCAAGCAATACCGTCGTTGATGTGAATATCGCCATTGCCGCCAGCCGTACCCATACTGGCGGTTTGAATAATGAAGCTGCCGTTATCGCTTAAGGCTTGCGATACTGCGGTGCCAGTCATGTCACCGCCACTGGCCGCGACCGTGAAATCATTGGGGCCGATCAACCAGGTGCCAGATTTGCCATCTGCGGATTTGGTGGTGACCTTAACGCTGTCGGCAATCTGCACATGGGCGCCGGAGGTTTCAATAAAACCGCCGTTCCCACCATTGGGCGCGCTGGCATCCAGGGTGCCGGTTACCTGCACCGTACCGCCGTCGAAGCTGCCGAGCATGACGATTTTGCCGTCCTTCTCGCCAAGGGTTTGCGCCTCAATCACGCCGGTGTTGTTCACCACGGTCTTCAGCAAAGCATCACCGGCGTTGGCGGTGAGCAGCACCTGGCCGCCATCGGCCTTGATCAGCTGGTGGTTTTCCACCAGGGCATCGACCACAGCTTCATTCACCTGCACGTTGAGCAGGCCATCACCAGCAAAGTCGAGGGTCATGGCATTGCCTGCGGCCAAGACCACCGTGCCCTGATTGGCGACGATCACCCCATTGTTGCTGACCGTGCCGCCGAGCAGGGCGACGCTGCCACCGTCGGTGGCGGTGATCCGACCGTTGTTGATCACGCTGGCGTTAGAGCCGTTGCCCTTGAACTGGTAATTGCCAGCCTCGAAATCACTGACCGACAGGTCTAACGTCGAGGCCACCAGGCCGCCGACATTGACCTGGGCGTTCTGGCCGAACAGCACCCCGTTAGGGTTGACGATGAACACCCGGCCATTGGCATCCAGCTGGCCCATGATTTTCGAGCCATCGGCACCCAGTACCCGGTTCAGGGCAATGGCATCCGTACCGGGCTGGTTGAAGGTGACCCTGTTGCCCTCGGCAATATCGAAGCTCTGCCAGTTGATGGCGAGCTTGTTACTGGCCTGGTCGATGACCATCTGGTTGTTGGTGGGCGTGCTGATTTGCCCCTGCCCAGTAACCATCTGGCCGCCGCTGGGCAGGGCGGCGGCAAAGGCCATGGCCGGCAACAGCAGGGCGGCGGCGAGTACCGCACCGGCCCCTTTACCACGCCGCCGGGCATGCTCGTGGGCGACGTCCCAGCGGGCAAGGCAGGGGTTCCAGACAAGGGCGTAGGTGCGATTCATGGGTTGCTCCGTCAACAATAAGGTCCATCAGTGCAAAATGGTGGCAATTTAGTTGCATTGTAGCTTTTGCATGTTTGCCAAACACTTCATCTTTTGGCCGGTACGTCCGTTCAAGTGATCACGCTCTTGCACCAACAGCGTCCGATAGGCGCTCACATCGAGAGCAGGCGTTGTTTTAAAGGCAGCCACTCAGGCTGAAAAAAACGCTATGGAAACCCCGCTCATTCGATTCAAAAAAATCTCAACCCTACATAACAGCAATGACATCACCATCAAGAAGGTTTACCTCATGTCGTTGCAATGCCCTCGCTGTCGCTCACCCAAAGTCGCTTCCTTCCACCGCGCCATGAAGATCGCTGCCGCCGTCGGCACGGTCGGCGGTGCCGCTCGTGGCATCAGTGCTGCGCTGGCTGGCGGTCAAGCCGGGGCGGCTATTGGCGCCATTGCTGGCCCTGTCGGCATTACCGTCGGCTCAATCTCCGGTGCCATCCTCGGCGGACTGGCCGGCGGCGTCGGTGGCTGCGCGCTCGGCGCTCAGCTTGGCCACAAGCTCGATCGCCACGTCCTGGCTAACAACCTCTGCCTGCTCTGCGGGCATCGCTTCAATCTGCCGACCTGATCAGGCGGCTCCACTCCCTCTTTTCTCTAACTCCCAGCCGGTGCTGCGCTCTGCGCAGCGCTTATGCCGGCGCGCACCCAAAGGAATCGTTCTCATGGCTCATCTCGTCGAAACCATGGCCTACGCCGGAGCTACCCCTTGGCACGGTCTGGGCAACAACCTGCCGCAAAAACAACCCATTGAGGTCTGGCAACGTGAAGCTGGAATGGACTGGCAAATCCTGGAAAGCCCCGTTCATTTCAAATCGGACGCCATCGGCCACCTCGGTACGATTCATTCCTTCCCTGAGCAGAAGGTGCTCTATCGCTCGGATACCAAAGCCCCGCTGTCAGTGGTCTCCAAGCGTTATCACACCGTGCAGCCACGCGAGGTACTGGAGTTTTACCGGGATCTAACCGAGGTCTCCGGCTATGAGCTGGAGACAGCCGGCGTGCTCAAGGGTGGGCGCAAGTTCTGGGCGCTTGCACGCACTGGGCAAGGCACGGCGATCAAGGGTAACGACCAGGTCAACGGCTACCTGCTATTGGCTACGTCATGCGACGGCACCTTGGCCACCACCGCAACGCCGACCACTGTTCGCGTGGTGTGCAACAACACCCTGACCATCGCCCTGGACGGAACCAGCCGAGCCATCAAGGTGCCGCACAACACTCGCTTCGATCCGAATCTGGTGAAGAAGCAGCTCGGCATCGCCGTCTCGCAATGGGACGACTTCATGTACCGCATGCGCCATCTGGCTGAGCGCAAGGTGCAGTGGCATGAGGCAATGGGCTTCTTTATGAACGTCATGTGCGAGGTCAGTCCGACCGGCCAGCTTCCTGAACAGCTACCCAACGAACGCGCCCTGCGCAAGGTTCAGGAGCTGTACGAAGGCCGTGGCCGGGGCAGTCAGCTGGAATCGGCAAAGGGCACCGCCTGGGGCCTGCTGAATGCCGTGACCGAATACGTAGATCACGAACGGCGTGCACGCAGCACCGAGTACCGGCTTGATTCAGCCTGGTTCGGCCAAGGCGCACAGATCAAACAACGCGCCCTGGATACCGCTCTTCAGCTCGCTGCCTAGCCCCCGTCACCCCATCTCAACCGTATCGCCCGGTCAGCTTCGCGCTGGCTGGGCGTTTTTATGTCTGCAAGGTGAACAGCATGAAAGCAACCTCATTGAACCGCAGTACCAGCAAACCCCGTCCGGCTTTGCGTCTGATCAGCACCAAGGAATTGCCTCGCGAAGATTGGCTGGCAGTCCGCAAGCAAGGCATCGGCAGCTCCGATGCAGCCGCTGCCGTCGGCCTCAACCCCTACAAATCGCAACTGGAACTGTGGCTGGAAAAGACCGGGCGAGATACCGGATTGCCGAAGACCGATCCTGATGATGAGGACAGCCCGATGTACTGGGGCAACGTCCTAGAGCCCATCGTGGCCTGGCATTACAGCAAGCGCACCAAGAACAAGGTCCGCCGAATCAATGCCGTGCTGCAGCACCCGGATCCAGAGCTGCCCTGGATGCTAGCCAATATCGACCGAGAAGTAATCGGTGCCGACGACGTGCAGATCCTCGAATGCAAGACAGCCGGCATAAACGGGGCACGCCTCTGGAAAGAGGGCGTGCCCGAATATGTACAGCTACAGGTGATGCACCAGCTCGCCGTCACCGGGAAGCAGGCTGCTGATGTGGCGGTTGTGCTCGGAGGGCAGCATCTGGAGATCCATCGCATAGAGCGGGATGAGCAGATGATTGCTCGCCTGATCGAGCTCGAACGGCGCTTCTGGCAGTACGTGGAAACCGATACCCCACCCCCCGCCGACGGCACAGCTTCCGCCGAGACCGCCCTGCGCTGCCTTTTCCCAACGGATTCGGGCGAGACCGTGGATTTCAGCGGTCATGCTGGATTGTCAGCGGCCTACATTGAGCTCAAAGCACTGCGCCAAGCGATTGCCGATAAGGAAAAGCGTGAAGCCCAGCTCAAGCAGATGCTGCAACAGGCCATGGGCGAGGCCAGTCGGGCTGAGTTCACCAACGGGTACATCAGCTGGCGTAAAGCCAAAGACAGCGTCGGCTTCGACGTGGCCCGGCTACTTCAGGAGAGACCGCACCTGAAAGCCAAATACTCGCTGGTTAAACCCGGCGCACGGCGCTTCCTGGTCGGCTGATTCCAACCTCATTTCATCACTCCCTCCCCTTGGCCAGCCCATGCAGTTCGCGCTGCGTGGCTGGCCTTTTTTCATTTCCAGGAGAGCAACCATGCTCAAAGGTCTGGCTATCACCCCGCCTGTGCTCGGGCGGATTTCCATCGGCAAGGTCATCGAGAAAAACGGCAAGCGCCTGCCGGAAAAGGATGATCAGTTCACCATCACTTCCCAGGTACAGAGCCGAGACGGCTGGCTAGTGCATCCGCTCAATGATGAGCTGCGCCAAGGCAAGGAAGACAAGCTGCGAAGTATTCCGGTACGCCTTCTATTCAACGAGCCGGAACTGAATTTTCGCGCGGATTACACGCTCTTCGACCGGCAAACCGGGCGCCCCGTATGCGTAGGCAATGGCGAGACCTGCAAGCGGGTTACCCAGGACGGCATGCAGTCACTGCCCTGCCCTTCGCCGGATGCTTGCTCGCTGGCCAAAGGCGGTGCCTGCAAGCCTTACGGCAGGCTGAACGTGATCGTTGGTGATGAGGATCCGCTGGGCAGCTTTGTGTTTCGCACTACGGGTTTCAACAGCATTCGCACCCTGGCCGCTCGGCTGCATTACTTCCAGGCCATATCGGGTAACCGCCTGGCCTGCCTGCCGCTGGAACTGCGTCTGCGTGGCAAGTCCACTCGCCAGAGCCATGGCACGCCGATCTTCTACGCCGACCTGACGGTACGCAGCGGCATGGACATGGCTGAAGCACTGGTGACAGCCAGCGAACTCGATTCGCGGCGGCAGGCTGCAGGCTTCAACCAGGCAGCGCTGGACGAAGCTGCACGACGCGGATTCAGCAACGGAGCATTTGAGGATAGCGAGGAGGATACCAGCGCCATAGTGGAAGAGTTTTACCCCGAGGGTGAAGCATCCGCTGTGGCGACTCCATCTCAACTCAACCCCACCAACCCTAGCCTGGCTGAAAAGCTCGATGCACAGGCTGCTCGTCAAACCCCAACCACAGACCAAGACCAAGGAGGCCGCCATGCGCCTGCACAAGCTGAAAGCCAGTGACACGACCGGCACCTACCTGGTCGATTCGCCGGTGACGGAAAGCGACATTCTGCTGATGGCCAAGCAACTGGCCAGCCTGCGTCTGCGCAAAGGCCGTGAACTGACTTCACCGAAGGAAGTATTCAGCCACCTGCAGGCACTGCTGGCCGGATACGAGCATGAAGTGTTCGCACTGCTCATGCTCGATAGCAGGCACCGGGTGATCGCATTTGAGGAGGTGTTTCGCGGCACGCTGGATAGCGCCAGCGTCTACCCACGGGAAGTCGTGAAGATCGCTCTGGAGTTCAACGCTGCTGCAATCATCCTGGTACACAACCACCCTTCAGGTGATCCGGAGCCAAGCATGGCGGATCGCAACCTCACCACGAAACTGCGGGATGCACTGAATCTGGTCGGAGTCAGGACGCTCGATCACGTTGTGGTAGGCCAGGAAGATTGCGTGTCGCTGGCTGAGCGGGGCTATCTATAAGGAGGTGCCAATGAAACTGCTGTTACGGACTGTGGCCTCGGCATTCATGTTTGCCGGGATTCTTACTGGCTGCCTGGCGGTCTTGCTGCTGGTGATTCTGGTGATACGTTTTCCGCCACTACTCGCTGCGGTGGTGCTAACGTGCTGGATCCTCAATCGGCTCCAACGAACTTAATTTGATAGCCAATGTTCAGGGAGGCCACATCCAAGCGGCTCTCTCTGAACAGGTGCTTAGCTGTTCTTTTTTTGTCAGTCAGGCAGAATCCACCGTCCATTCAAAAAACTGCCGAGCACCGATGAAACTGCTCAACACCTACGACGACCGTGATGAAGCCGAAGAGGCTGCCGAGAAGCTGACTGGCGACAAGCGCCTCGCCAGCGAGCGCGATGCCACCGTGGTCATCTACAACCTATTCGGCATTCCCAGCTGGGGTAATTTTCATCGGCTTGGCATGTACAACCTGGACGAACTGAAAAGCCTTTTGGAACGCAGAGAACGCTGGAACCCTGCCGATCAAGCACGCCACTCTGAAATCATTGCCACGCTAAATACAGTTGCCAAGAACTACGCCATAGACTTACCCACTCATTGGATTTAACGCTGATACTCAAGGCTGAACGCGCATAGCGACGAACTGGTTACTCGGGCCTTCGGACCGGAGGTCGAGGCTCGGGCTGTTCGACACCACGTAGGCCAGGGGCCGCGTCAAGTTGAACGGGAACAGCACGGGCAGCGACTGCAGACTGGGTACTGAAACGGGCTTACCTGCGTAGCGCACAGCGGCTTCGATCAGCCAAGCAGTGAGCGCATCGTTGTCGATGCTCGTCTGTGGCGACCGAATGACCCGCTTGCCTTTCTCGACCCGCTCCACTACGCCCCAGCTCGCCTGGCTCTGGATGACCATGTTGGTCATACGCCGGGTCCCTTCGCGCTCCCCATAGGTTTCACTCATGCGCCGATGGACCTCGGCGGACGCGCAGTCGCCCTGGATGGCGGACAGTCGGCCCACCAGTTCGGCCACCTTGCCAAAGAACGGGTAGGTCGCCACGGACATGCCCCAGCACAGCGCCGCGACGGGAATGTCCGGCTGCGTCTTGTGGATGGCCACGCCGCGATCCGCGTAATCGACCAGTTCGGCGCGCGGCTCCAGCCACAGCCGATTCAATACGGTGCGTGTTTTCTTCTTGGCTTCCACGCCAAGCTCGGCTACATCGAGCAGTGCATTCAGATCATCTAGCCCAGCCACGCCTGCACGAACATTCAGTGCCGCTGCCGCCCAATCAAGCTGAATGAACCGATCAAAGCCTATTTTTGGAGCTGATGATTTCATTCGGTACCAATCACATAACTGACTTTCACAAAGGGCACGATCAACTCTTCGACCGACACCCCGCCGTGGACCACTACCTGCTCGCCCTCGGGCACAAAGGCGGTTCGTCCGCCTGCGAATAGGGGCATGAAGTTCGCGGGCAGTCCAGCGATGTCCAACCTGACTGTGGTGGGATAGGCCGCAGCGGAATCGGCCAGCAATGGCTCACTCCGGTAGACCCGAACACGCTCTCCGCGCGTCTCGGCAATCACGCCCTGGCTGGGCCTGCCGACGCCGGTGGACTCAACGTTGCCGTGGTCCGCCGTGAGATAGATGTGGTATCCCTTGTCCAGCAGCAGGGAGAACAGCCGGTCGACGAAACCGGTCGTCAGCCAGTTGCCGATCCACATCGCCACGTCCTTCTTGGACCGCTCCTTGTGGAGCCGATCGTCCACCTCATCGATGACCAGGCCCACCACCTTCGGGCGCCGGTCGATCAAATCCGCTTCCAGTGCGTCGAGCTGATGGGTCTGACGCAGCGCGCGTCGATACATCACCTCATTCGAATTGACGCCTTCGTTCTGCCAGAACGTCTTCCACAAGGATTCCTCCTTGTCCGTCCTGTCGATGGAGTCGTCGAACTCGCGCGGTTTCAGCCCGGAGAACAGCGCCTGACGCGACACCGACGTCACGGTCGGCAGCCATGCAAACGCGGTTCCCTCGTCGAACGCGAAACGTTTCGTGGTGGCGATCAGGCGCTCGCGGATTTGCACCCACTGGTCGAAGGCCAGCCCGTCGAATACCAGCAGAGCCACCTTGGTTTCCCCTGCGGACCGCCGATGCCGCAAGAAGCGCGGCACGTGGTGCACCATCACCGGACCTTTGGTCACCGGCTGCAGGATCAGGTCGGCGTAATGCTTGGCTGCGACCCAGGCTCGCAGACCCTCGTCTGATTGCGCATGCAAGGTCTTGATCCGTTCCCGAATCATCGGCAGGTGTTCGCTGCCTTCAGTGCCTGGCAGACCATGCGTGCGGGCCAGGATCTCACCGTAGCGTTTGGCGAACTCGCTCCAGTCCTTGTGCGAAGAGGCCGCTGTTGGGGTCGTCTCGATCAGGCCATCGATGCCTTTGAGCACCAATGCCTGCAGTGCCGCCGGGTCCTGAACAATGCCAGCCTTGATCCAACTCGGCATCCCCGCCGGAACGCTGTGCACCGCCAACGGATGCAAGCTGCCGTCGAGGAACATGGAATCGACCAGCACCTGCACATCGGAGTGGTCGAACGGAATCTCGATCTTGGCGAGGTAGTCTGGCGGTGGCGGTTCACCCGTGCGCGTGCCATCCAGCCCCAGGGTCTTCAGATAGCGGTACCACGCATCCTGTACCACGCGCAGCAGCGCGCTCTTGGATGCCAGCCATGTGGCGACGGGAAGGTCCGGGAATAGTCCCTTGCCCTGGAGGATGCTTGCCGCGTGCTGGGCGAACAGGCGTGGCAACGAGCGGTTGGCGAAGTGCATTCGCAGCAGCTCCCGCCAGAAGTCGACCGGGTTGCGAATAGATCGCGGCGTCAGTTGGTAGACGTGCTCGAGAATGAAGTCCTTGGACTCGTTCTCGCCGCGCGCTGACTGCAATTCGGTCTGGTGGGCATGAAACAGCCCGGCCAAATGCTCCGGCTCGACTTGCTGTACCGCGCTGTATGCCAGCCTGGGGAAGAGCTCCGCAAGGCTGAGCCGGACCACACGTCCGTGGTGCACGATGTCCCACGGCAATTCATTCGCGTCGGCGCTGCGCAGATGCAGAACCAGCGAGGGCGCTGGCCCCGCCTCACCGCGATCCCAGGCTGCGCGATAGCGTTCCTCGTATTCCGCCCGAAAGGCGAACGGGTCTTCGTACAGCATGACCTCGAAGCCGCGACCGCGCAGTTCGGACAACAGCTTTTCGTCCAGCAGCACATCGTCGGGGTCGCACGCCACCCACAGCCGGGTGAGATCGGCCGTGAAGTGGCTGAGAATGCGTTCTGACCACTGGCTCATCCCACCTGTCCTCCGGGCATCACATCGCCGGAGACGCGCACCATCATCACGGCATTCAAATCCGGCACGCTGGCCTCCATGTCGTCCAGGGCGGCCATGCGCGCATCGTGTTCTTGTTGCAGCCGCTTGCGCCGGTGCTCACGCACGGCGGGTAAGCCAATTCGTCCAATGGCCTGACCTCGGGCCTCGAACGCATACACCGCACGCTCGCGCTCTTCCTTCAGCCGGGCGCGGTGTTCGGTCAGCAGTTCGGTGAAGATCCGTTCACCCTGGGTACTGGCAGCCGCATGCGATGCCTCGAACCACTTCGCCGACTCCTCGGCACCCGTCACGGCATGCACGTCTACGGTCTCAGTGAGCAGCAGATCCCAGACGCGTTTCGCGGTCGGTACGAAGGGGCGCCCTTCCTCGTTGATGAACACTGGAAGGAAGCGCTTCCGACTCAAGCCTTCAGCCGCCAGACTGATCTCCCACAGCGACCAGATGCCGCGTACCGAATCCGGAAGACCGGTCACGCGGATCACCGGCAGTGGCTGCCCGGCGACAAAGCGTGGCAGCTCACTGATCACAGCACGGGCGCGTGGGTCTTCCATCGTGACCCATTCCAACTCCGGGTTCTCATCCGCCGTGCGGGCGTCAAAGCAGGCCTGTGCCGACTCACTGCCGTCTGCCCACTTCACCCGCCACGCCTTGCCAACCTTCGTTGCCGAGCCGCCGCGCGCAGCCAACCCGCTGGTGATGGCGCGCTCCAGCCAGAACTGCGCCGGGTGGTCGCGCCACTTGCGGGCATCGTCGGCGTCCAGATCGTGCTCAGTGGTGAGCAGATCGCTGTTCTTCTTCGACTCCGCCAAGGTGGTTCGCAGCTGCGACACCACGGCGTCGCACTCCTGTTCGATGGCATCCGGGTTCTGCAGGCCATGCACGAACAGCTCGTCGAAGATCGGATCGGCCTCGACCGAATCCATCACGTCGGACGCCTTATCGACGCCAAACTCCTGCGCGATGACCTCGAGCTTTGCCTCCAACACCTGGCGCACCCGATGCTCCACGGTGTCTTCGAGCACAAAGTTGATGGCGCGAACCACGTGCTTCTGTCCGATGCGGTCCACCCGGCCAATGCGCTGCTCGATCCGCATCGGGTTCCACGGCATGTCGAAGTTGACGATGACATGGCAGAACTGCAGGTTCAGGCCTTCACCACCGGCATCCGTCGAAATCAGCACGCGCACATCCTTGGAGAACACCTGTTGTGCCCGTGTGCGCGCTTCCAGGTCCATGCTGCCGTTGAGCGTCGCCACCGAGAAACCCCTGCTTTCCAGGTAGTCGGCCAGCATCGCTTGCGTCGGCACGAACTCGGTGAAGATCAGTACCTTCAGCGCCGGGTCGCCTTCCTCTTGCTGCAGCTTGTAGATCAGCTCCAGCAGTGCCTCGGCCTTGGCATCGGTGCCGGCGGCCTCGGTTTCCCGTGCCAGCTCAAGCAACATCTCGACTTCGGACTTCTCCAGCTCCCAGCCACTGGACTGCATGGCCAGATCCACCTGGGACTGGCCATCGAGGTCGGCCCACTCGTCCTGGCTGGTGTTCTCAAAGAGATTCGCTTGGGGCTGTGGCGCATCAAGCATGGCCTGGCGCTTCTCCAGCGTGGTGCGGATGGCTGCCGTACTGGACGTCACCAGCCGCTGCATCAGGATCATCAAGAAACCGATGTGGCGCTGCTTGGATGCCAATGCCTGGTTGTAGCCGTGGCGCACATAGTCGGTCACCGCCTCGTACAGGCGCTGCTGCGACCCGTGCCGCGCTTGCCATGCCACAGCTTGCAACCGGGTGACACGCGGCTTGAACAGCGGCTGGCCCTCGGCGTTGATCGATGCGCGCTTCTCGGTGCGGATCACGAAGGGCCGCACCCGGTCGCGGCTGACGCTGCCTTCGTCCGGAAAGGCTTCCCGATCCAGCAACTGCATCAAGCGCATGAACTGGTCGGTCTTGCCTTGGTGCGGCGTGGCCGACAGCAGTAAGAGATAGGGCGACGCTTCGGCCAGCGCCGCGCCCAGCTTGTAGCGGGCTACCTGCTCGGTGCTGCCGCCCATGCGGTGGGCTTCGTCGATGATGACCAGATCCCACGACGCTGAGATCAGGTCCTCGAAGCGCTCGCGGTTGTAGATGTTGAGTTGCTCCAGGCTCCAGCCGCGACGACTCTCCATCGGCTTCACCGAATCGAGCGAGCAGATCACCTGGTCGTGCATGCGCCACAGGTTCTCTTCCTCGCCCGCGCCGCCACTGCGCCACTGCCGGAAGGCCGCCAGCTCGGACGGCTCGATGAACTGGAACTTCTCGCCGAAGTGCAGGCGCATTTCGGCCTGCCACTGGCGCACCAGTCCCTTGGGCGCCACCACCAGGATGCGCTTCACCCGGCCACGCAATTTCAATTCGCGCAGCACCAAGCCGGCCTCGATGGTCTTGCCGAGACCCACCTCATCGGCCAGCAGGTAGCGGATACGGTCGCGGCTGATGGCGCGGTTCAGCGCATAGAGCTGGTGCGGCAGCGGCACCACGCTGGACTGGATGGGCGCCAACAGCAGGTTGTCCTCCAGCGCATCAAGCAGCTTGGCCGCCGCCGTGGTGTGCAGGATCTGCTCCACGCTCGGGCGCACGCTTTCCAGCGAGGCCAGATCCACAGCCCGGGCGCGCACCACCGCGTCCTTGGCGGGCAGCCATACGCGATAGGCGACTTCGCCCCAAACGTCCTGCCGCTCGATTACGCGGCAGGGGGATGCCTGCCGGGTGAACCAGCACCAATCGCCTACGTTAAACGCTTTGCCATTCATGATGATCAGCTCTCAGGAATGACTGACATTGACATGGCCGTCTGCTGCTTTGGCCGCGTCGAAATCGTGATTCCAGTCGCCCATCTGCTTGCGTTTAGCGGCTGGCAAGGCTTTATCAACCTTGGCACGAAACTCCGGGTTCTTCGTTTGCTCGTAGGTCACATCCTTGAACACGAGCTTGACCTCAGGCACCTCATCTTTGGCCCGATCCAGGCTTTTCTGGATACTGTCCCGCAGTTGTTTCTCATCCAGCTTGGACCCCGCCCGAGCTGCGCGCTCGGCGATCAACTTGGCAGCTTCATCGATGATCTTGCCCGCCTGCGCGTCCAGTCGCTGCCGAATCGCCTTGGAATAGGCTTCCAGCTGCACGCGGTAGGCTGCAACCAAACGCTCCAGGTCTTGCTTGTCGTCCTTGGCGATTAGGCGGCCGAAACCCGGCACATTGAACAGGTAGCGGCGCTCTAGCTCATTGCGCTGCCTTTGCAGGGATGCTTCGCTGACCTTCTCCATCAGCCGTTTCTGGCTGCTGTCGAACACCTCATTGCCATTGTTGAACGCCGGCACTTCGAATTCCTCGTCTCGAAAGTCGCCAAAAGCGCGCAATCTGGATTCCACCAGGCCCTTCAGCTCGCCTTGGATATCCACGTTCATGTAGTCGTTCGAAACCTTCAACTGACTTTTGGAGAATTTCGCCCCTTTCACCGTGAACTCGGCGAACTGCAGCTTAGTGCTGTATACACGGGTAATGCGCGCCAGATCCACCGGGATAGGTGGATTCTTGGCCAGACCGTCCAGTGTCTTTTGCACCCTCTCTTTGGTGACCACCTCTACGCCGACCTCCGCATCGAATGGGAGCGTATCGGTGCCCGCAGCCGACACCGCATGCGCCAATTGCGCGCCAGGATTGGCGCCAAGCAACAGGCCGTTGGGCGATCGCTCGGTTGGGGAGGCAGCGTTTCCGAGTGGGGCTGCTTCCACCGAGCGCGGCGTCGGCGACCATACCAAGGTGACGTCGTCCACCAAGAGCACGCCAACCCGAAGCCCCGGTTGCGCCATCAACGCGAAGCTCTGGCGGTCGGCGTAACTGCTCAATAACTCAAGTCCCTTGGCATCGCCGTAGCCAATGCGGCACACATCCTCATCCGGATCGATGACCACGGTGACCTGCAGTCGATCGATCTCGACAAGTCGCTTTCCAAGCGCTTCCGCAACGGCCTGATGCACGCCCGGCGCCACAAACACGACACGTTGCTGCGCCTTGCCGATGAGTTTGATCAGCGATGCATCATTGACTTCCTGGAATGTGCTCACAGCCCATCCTCAGTGCGGGTCAATGCCATGTCATAGAGGGTGAGCAGCTTCTCGTCCTCTTGAAGCGCCGCGTCGGGCACTTTGGCAGCGATGTCGATGATCGTTTGATAGTCCTTATTGCCCCATGCTGCTCTGAAGCCAGCACGCAGCGCTTCCAGGCGGAACTCCTTCAGACGGCGACCCGTGAACGCTCGATAGTGGTCAAACTCCTTGAGCAGCGCCTTATCGCGTTTCTTCTCCAAGTCTTGTGCTTTGTTCGGGTCTGGCACATACCAGCGATCCTTGGCCTTGGCCACCAGTGCGGGACTATTCTTCTCCAGCCCGCGCAGATCCTTGTGGTTGGTCGAGAGGTAGCTGTGGATTTGGCTCGGCACCTCACCCGTGCCGTCGTACTGAATGAAGTTGTCTTCGAGCAGGGCGGCAAGTTCCGGCTTCGACTCGTGCTTCTTCCAGCCTGCGCCGAGCTGGCTGATGAAATCGGTGTGGACCTCTTGGTAGGTTGATGGGCGACGCTTCAAGAAATCAGTCAACCAATCAATCGCGCTGCGCTCATCGGAAACGAACATCTCCATCTGCGGTGCAATAGCCACCTGCATACGCTTCTTGTCGTACTCGGCTACCTGATCCGGCAAGAAGACCATTCCGTCACGTTCAACAAAGCGCTGGATAAGACCGGCCTGAAACTCCTGAGTAGACATTGGAACCTGTACGTTGTGCCGGAAGAACCAGGCCACCATCCGATCGAAAATAATGCGGGGATCACGCTCCGAAATAAATTCCAGTTCGCCATTCCGAGTCTTTACTGTAGGCAGATACTGCAGATGTGTTCGAACAAAATCCCATACCGAATCTTCACTTCCACCAGTTTTTGCGAACCTATCTTCAAGTCCGCCATTGGGTTTGTATGCCGATATAACAAGGTCTTGCTTCACTGAAGTTTTGTTGTTTACAGCGTTGAAGCTACCTTGCTTTTTGTCCAACGCCGAGACGTTTGCAACAACGAACCCTGCCTCTTGCAGTGCAGTTTGAATAGCATTCCATACCGCCGCCTGACTGTTTGAGAATTCCACGGTCATCCAGCGCCCAGGCTTAAGAACTCGGAAGGCTTCTTCGAAGCAACCAGTCATAAGTCGTCGATATGCATCTAAAGACTTTGTTTGGCTTTTGTTTTCAATCGCCTCTGGTTTCGCGTTTGTTCTTACGCCAAGCCATCCTTCGGTGAGAAAATTTAACTCCGAATACATCAAGTTTCCTCCAAAGGGAGGGTCAACAAAAATGTAGTCTAGCGAGGAGTCTTTGACACTGTAGAGCTTGCCCATGGAGCCTGTTGATACGACATTCTCGCCGCGAGACGAAATGAGTCTCTTCATGCGGAACGTCTTTTCGATGTGCTCTTTCAGTAGTTTTATGGCCGGAATTTCCTTGATGAGCGACGGCACATAAAGTGTTCCATTCATTGGGCCACCGCCCGCACCTAGACTCCCGTTCTGTGAACGGAATCGATACATTAAAGACGCCACTTGCGCCGTAGATGTGAGGTTGAATGCGTAACTCAGTGGGCGCGTCAAATCTCTGTAAGCGGCCAATACCTCCAGATTTCTCCTTGTGTAGAAATGATGCTGCTTTGTGATCCCAACGCTTAATGGGTCACTTGTCTTGTCGCCCTTTGGAATGTTCTCACTGGGAACATAGCGAGCAACGGGTAGCGCCTCGATCTTCTCAATCAATGCAAGATCGGCTGCGTCTGGACGTTTTGTGAAATATGACTTCCCAACTGAGTAATGGATCAATGCAGGTCGACGCTTAACAGAACGCCGCTCCTCACCAGTCACTGGATCAAGCTGGGTTACAAAAAGTCGATCTAGAGACTTCTTGCCGAGATGCTTCCCGCAGGAGGGGCAATCAAATTCCTCCTTAACTTGGTAATCGCTCTTATCTACGGCTGTATCCCAATAGATAATCTCAGATGCGCATTCAGGACAGGAGAAGGCATCAGACCATACGGTGTAGTTAATTCGGCCAATGCGACCAGTCAGCTGAGGATGGCTTGACGCTTCTATTTCGCTTAGAGCTGAATTGATTTGATCTTCGGAAGGCTGGTGCAGAGTTTGAAACATCCACCCAAATTCTGTTTCTATCCGTCGAATGACGTCACGAGCCCGAACATCTTGCGCATCAACGTCGATTGGCGAGTTGTAGTTGTGGGATATATAGGTGGCTGCAGTCGATAGATCATTCAGTATTGCGTGACGCTCACCCAGCTTGGAGAATATGACCCACGAAGCACCCTTATTGTCACCGGCTGGCGCGAGGATGTTTTTGTTTTGATCAACTTTGTAACCGAGCGATTCAACAACTGCTTTGTCTCCGCAAAGCCTTGCAGCCACACCAGTCATCCCAGTGCCGGCAAATCCGTCCAGAACGAAATCACCCGGCATGGTGTAGTGCAGGATGTACCGCATGATCGCCTTGTGTGGCACCTTTGTGTGGTAACTATGTGCCGTGTAAATTGGGTCGTTTTTCCCTTCACTTACATCAGATGTAAATGGCTCCTTGCTGTACTTCTCCGCAGATTGGTATGGCCTGCCATGAGTTTTGACGAAATCCTCTAT
This sequence comes from Stutzerimonas stutzeri SDM-LAC, assembly GCF_000235745.1. Classification (GTDB taxonomy): domain Bacteria; phylum Pseudomonadota; class Gammaproteobacteria; order Pseudomonadales; family Pseudomonadaceae; genus Stutzerimonas; species Stutzerimonas stutzeri_H. The sequence continues at coordinate 49,981 of NZ_AGSX01000141.1, forward strand.
GAAGGGATTCGGGCAAGCCGTGTAGTACGGTGGATCAGATAGCGCCAGAATGTTCTCGTCCGAGCCGATAGGAAATCCTTCGATCTTCCGGAACTCAGGGTCCTTGAGTTTCTCAGCAAGCAGCTTCAGGTAGTGCTCGCGGCGGGCATCATCGCTCGGGAACGTTTGCCCGAGGCATTCAACCGGGCCGGACTTGGCCGCGTGGTTCTGGAAAAGATCACTCATCAGTCGTTCCTCAAATTCTTGTTGTCATGGTCGAGCGGTCACCGTGTCACTCGATCACGAAGCGCAGCTTGGTGGCATCCTTGCCCTTGCAGCGCTCATTCATGAAGGTGTCGAAGCGCTTGCGCAGATCATCTGGCGTGGCCGGCGAGCCGCCTTGCAGCAGTGCCTGCTTGATCTCGTCGCCCTTGACCGCGATCTTCTCCAGCCCCGACAGCGCCTCTTGCACGGCGTTAGCGAACTCGCTAGTCATCGGGTCCGGCAGCTTGCGTGAGGCAAGGAAGGCGTCGATCAGCTTCTTGGACGCGGGCGGCAACAGGCCCAGGCTGTCCTGCGTGAACGGGTCTTCCAGGTTCTCCAGCAGGGTCTGTTGCCAGTTGGCCACCAGCTGATCCAGATCGTCGTCCAGCTTGTGCAGGCGGTTGGCCGCCGGGATCAGCTCCAATTGCTCTGCAGACGGGCGGAACTGGCAGTGCGGGCAAACGGCGGCCGTGACCAGGGTCGGCTCATCCAGCGAGGAACAGCTCTTCAAGCCGTTGAGCGACTCCTCGAAGGCGGTGAGCTGGCTGGTGGGCATCAGCGACACGCCGGCCAACACGCGCAGCGCCAGCAGGCGGTCGTCCTTGCGCAGGGCGTTGCGGGTCTTGTCCTCGGCCACGCCCAGCCGCGCCTTGCTGTGGCTGGCGATGTAGGCGGTGATGTAGTCCTTCTTTAGCTGGTTGAGCGTCTGTCGGTATTCGGCGGCGTGCTCAGCGGTGCGGTCCTGGCTCAGCTTCTCCTGTAGTGCCTTGCGGGCGGCTTCGGCTTGTTTCACCCACGGGTGCTCGGCCGGCAACACCATCTCGGCCTGCGAGAGGTAGGACGCCGTGCTGCCCAACTCCACCACCAGTTCGAGCAGACGCTCGACGGCGGCCAGGATCTCCAGGTTCTTTTTCTGGCCGTCCAGGTCTTCCTGCGTGACGCGCAGATTCTTGAGCTTGCCGACGGTGTTGTAAGGCGCCAGCGACTCGGTGAACTTCTTCAGCGAATCCAGCCGGGTGTGCCAGTCTTTGGCTTCTTCTTCGCGCAGCAGGTTCTGGCCCCAGAAGCCGAGCTTGCCTTGCTGCAGGTCGGAGCCGGCCTTGAGCACGCGCGGCACCAGCGCGCTGACTTTCTCCTGCAGTTTGATGACCGGCTCGGTGTCGCCCTGGCTGGCCTTCTGGGCCAGACCGGACGGCAGGTCGAACAACTCGAACAAGGCACGCAGCACCGCGAGGTTGATCTCCTTGGGCGCCTCGACGTGCTTGAACTGCTTGAGTTCCTCCAGCGAGCGTTCTGCCAGTTGCGCCAGCTTGCCGGAGTCGACCTTGTCGCCGGTGATCGACAGCACGATGTCGCCGGAGTAAACGAGGCCGCCCAGCACGGTGACCAGCAGATCCGGTTCCAGCCGGTACTTGATCGGCGCGAAATACTCGACGTCAGACGTGCCCGACAGCAGTTCGTTGCGGTTGAGCACCTGGCCGTGGCCCTTGGCCTTGAGGCGGTTCAGCACTTCCTGCGCATAGCGGGAGTTGGCCGGATCGACGCGGTCGCCATCGAGCAACTCCAGCGCATCGAGCACGGCGAGCGCATCCTTGGTGCGAGTACCACCGGCCAGTGCGCGCAGCGCGTTGCCGATCAGTTGCTTGCGGTTGGCCTCGGTGACCAGCACCGAGAAGGTAGGGTATTCCGGCGAGAGATCGACGAAACGCTGGCCCAGCACCAAGCCAGAGATGACGTTCACCACGTCGCGGAAGTTGATGCGCTCGTCCGCACCCAGCCGCGCCCGGTCACGCAGCGACACGCCTTTGGCCCACTCCTGCAGGTTCTTTTTCTTGCCCTGGTGGGTGACTTCGAAGGCGGTCATTTGCTTTTCCTGCAGCCACTTGCTCATGGCGCGCAGGAAATCCTGTGCTTTGGAGAGGTAGATGGTCTTGGCGCCGCCACTGGCGGTGGAGGCCAGATCGAGCGCCGCCGCGTAGGACGACAGATGACGCTTGAGATCGTCGTCCAGCCCGGTGAGGCGGAAGAAAACCTCGTCCGACAGGTTGTTGTCGGCGAACTTCGGCTTGTCGAAGGGCTGGATGAAGTAGACGTAGAAGTCGCGCTCGGGCTGGGCCGTGGGCCGATCGTTCGGCGCCCCGAAGAACAGGTAGCCCATGCGTTCGACGCGGCGCTCTTGCCATTCGAGCTGGTACTGCCAGATCTGGAAGCCGGGGTAGCGAAGATCGTCGCTGCACTCCATCAGTGCCTTGACGGCGCTGTAGTAGGCGCGGTCGAGCGCGTCGTCGGACAGGGCTTCGGCGCGCTTTTCGATCTGGGCGTCGTAGTCGATGTCCTTCTTGAGGTCGAGGTAGTACTGCTCGGTGTCCGGCGCCTTGGAGATGAACTGGCCGTTGACGGTCTTCAGCACTTCCCGCATGACGGTCTGGACCATCGACAGCAGGTTCTCGGCCGGATCGCCCGGCATGTCTTCCACGCCTGGCTGGAACAGGCACAAGGCGTCGCGCAGCTCGGCAGCCGTGGGGCCGATGGGCACATGGATGTCGCCGCCCGTGGTCAAACGGTGCACGGCCAACGCGTTGATGACGCGCAGTGCCATTGCCTTGTAGGCCGGGCGCGTGAAGGCCTGCTGCACGCGGGATTCCAGCACTTCGGACACGCGCATGACTTCCTTGATGTTGGGGTCAGCGCGCAGGACCGAGTTGGCCTTGATGGTGTTCCAGAAATTCTCGTAGCTGATGAACAGCGGCTTGTCGGCGGGTACTTCCTGATCGAGGATGGCCAGCATGGCAGCCTCGATGGTCTTGAGCGCGCCACGCTTCTCGGTGAAGTGGATCTGCTCGAAGGTCTTCAGGTAGTCCGGGTGAACGGGGAACAACCGCACGTACTCGTCCATCCGCTCGTTCATGGAGCCATAGAACTTGGCGAACGGGGTGAGGTATTCGCGGATCTTGTTCTGCTGGTCGGCCGTCTTCTTGAGCAGACGCGCGGAGACGACGAAGCTGACATCCTGACGGTCGATCAGGATCTGCGTGAAGCGTTCGTTGACCCGGCGCATGCTGTCGGCGACGTGCTGGAAGCGCACACTGTCAAAGATGGCTTCCTGTACACCGGCCACGAAGCGGAACTTCAGGTGCTTGGTGACTTCGCCGATCTGCCGCAGGATGGCCAGGTCCTGCACCAACTCGTGGTCGCGACGGGATTGCAGGTACTCCAGGAACTCGTCGACCACCAGCAGCACGCCCTGGTCCGGGAATTTCTCCGCGAACGCGGCCATCATCTCCTCGAAGGAGTCCTTGTTGTTGAGCTCCTTGTCGGCGGTCGGGAAGGTGTAGTCGACGCCAATCTTTTCCAGGAAACGCTCAAGCTGCAGGGTGATGATCTGGCGCAGCGGCATCTGCAGCCCGCCCACCTCGATGCGCAGCACCTTGAAGCGGCCAGCAATCGGGGCAACCGCCTCGGCGACCTTGGGGTGGCGGATCATCGGCGCGTAGGCCGCATCCTCGGCCACCAGCGACAGCACCGACATCAAGTGCGACTTACCGGTGCCGTAGTTGCCGACGATCAGCACGCCCTTGTGATCGACCGCTTTTTTCTTTGTTCCGTCCCCATTGGGATCGCTAACCTCCTCGACTATTTCGTCGAAGCTAAGCTGGGGAACCATAAGCTTGGAGATCCGCTCGGCCATGTCGTCGGAGATGACGTAGGTCGCGACGAGCTTCTTGGCCTCGTCCGGGCGTCCGGCATCGAGCAGCTGAATGACTGACTCGATCTGCTCGAACTGGATCAGATCTCCGTATTTCATGTTCTTGGCCATATGGTTCTCTCTTCCCTGCTCTCTATTTTCAAATTCAGGTCAAATTTCAAGTACGACCACGCCGTCACGGCTGTAGTCACGATGTTCTGGATGGCTCATGTCGGCGTACACCAAGCGATCACCGCGCAGCTCGCCAGGCCAGACGGCCACGACGCGCTTGGAGTGAGCCAGCCGCCTGACGAGGTCAAGCGGGTTGATCTGCAGGCCCGGCTCGAACAACAACTCGAGGTTGTCGAGCAGCAGCGGGTCTTCAGTTCGTTCCTTGTCCGCAATTTCCCGCAGCAGTTCGCCTGCCGAGAAGCCGCGCTTGTTATTCGGCGTGGCGGCCAAACGGCGCCCCAACTCCAGGCCGACGTTGAGCGGCTCGATGTTGAGCTTGGCGCTGAGTTGGCGCAGCAGTTGGGTCTTGCCACTGCGGCTGGGACCGACCAGCAGGATCAACTTGCTGTTGAGGTCGCCGATTTCGCCGATGAGTCGTTCGAGTTTTGCAAGCATGCTCATCCCATCAGTCCGCCTCGGCTTCAAGCCGTTGTTGATCAGGGGACCGGTAGCCCGGCGCCAGCACGGCATTGCGCACGCCGTAGATGGCCAGGTGGTCCTTCAGCCACAACCGATACTCGTGCCCGCGCAAGCTGTGGTCGGGCGTGCAGTCCACACTCCATTGGCGAAGGATGTAGCCGGCGGTGGCTGCCCGCAGCTTCATCCGCAGCACGCCACCCTGCATGCTGTAGTCCATCTCGGTGATCTCCGGTCGGGGTTGATCCGGGTGCGGCACCAACTCCAGCTCGACGATCCGGGTCCACTGAATGTCTTGATCGCTCATCTCGTGGGGCGCCACTGGCTGGCCCTTGAGCACCACCGGGCGCTTGATCCGGGTGATGACGAAATCCCGGAACTCCTGGGACTTCCGGTCGAACGCGCGGACGTGCCAGCGCAGGCCTGTATCGATCAAGGCGAAAGGCACGATCTCGCGTTTCGATTTACCACTGGAAATCGAGTAGTACTCGACTGCCATGGGGCAGCCCTGATGGATGGCGCGGGTCACACTCGCAAGCACATCCAAATCGGGATTCGTCAGCCGGGAAGGAGTTTCACTGGGTACCCAAGTTTTGAACTTCAGCGGTTCGCCATCACCGAAGGCCTGTGTCAGCCACGACATGACTCTTTCGGCCGGGTAATCGAACAGCGAACGGAAATCCGCGCCTAGGACATAGGTCTTGCCCTTAGAGTCATAGTCGATGTTACCGGGGGCTAGCTCCCTGTACAGCGCAAGATCACGGGTCGCTGCAGCAGACTGAATGGCAAAACGCTCCACTAAATCCTGCCGCCGAATCTCACCAACGAAGCGCACTCGAAGCTCGATAAAAGCCAGGCGATCACGCTGTGGCTGAGCGAGCTCTGCAAGAGAGTTTATGAGCGTCATATGAGTTAGAGGCACTTGATCTGTGTGTTAGAACGGATCTTATTGCACGCCTTAGGCGCACGTCCATATTTGTATTTTACAAATATAGTGGTACTCATTTTGATTAGTTAATTTTCCGTGCAGCAGGGAATGCAGGTCACGCCATGATCGTGACGATTCGGTATCGTCCAGCTACTGCGCCTAGGATCTTGGCTGCGTCCTGCTGATGGCATTTGCCAATAGGTGCCATCAAAGCATGCCCTGCCAAATCTCGTTGCGTTCAATGATCTGAACAAACGCTTGCGGGCTGAACCCATCAGGATACAGCGACGCAGGCTCTTCCTCTTCGTCCTGATCAAACGCTCTCAGGTAGTGCTGTTCATCGCGCAAGGTCACCTCAATGACTTCGCGCGACACGACACGAAAGCCATCAACAACCTCACCATCAAGCTCAATCGACGTGTCGACAATCCAGGCATTTAGGGCTGAAATCGATTCGTGCTCACTGAGCCCAAGTCGAGAGCGCAAGCCTGAGTCAGCCTGAAAGGCCTGGAGTACGGCCGGCTGTTTACGCTCCAATTGCCTGGCAGCTTTGCGCAGGGTATTCGTCCGGTGCAGCCAGACTTCGTGCGGTGTTGAGCGGATAAATCCGGACTTGACCTCTAGCAAGAGCACCACGCCGTCCAGGTATGCCAGCAGATCTATCTCACCGGCGTCAGGCTCTTCACTGCAGAGCGGCTGATAGCCAACAACCACACGGAACCCCCTCTGCCTGAGCGCCTCGGCGAGCTCGTGCTCCACACGCTCGGTTTCGCCGCGCAGCTCAGGCCGACGCTGCTCGACACGACGCAGGTTATTCACCGCAGCCGTCAAACTGTTCTGCCGGCCGGCAACCCAGGGAAACTGAAAGCTGTAGCGGCCGATCTTATAAAATGGCCGTTCGTACAGTCTTGGCGTTGGCATGTTTGGCGTCTGCTTGAGCTGCGCAGACAGCGCCTGCAGATCACTGGTCCAAAACTGCAAAATCGCCTTGGCTGCATCAGCATCACCTGCAGGATGCTCATCACTGACCGTCCATGCGCGGATCCGCCGAACTTTAGCTGGCAACTCTGACCAGGTCATGGGAAAACGATTCTCTCCCTGCAGCAACCCCTCAAAGGCCAAACGCCCGAGTGCTGCTAAAGGGTCCCCCAGGTCATCTAGGTAGCGCTGATAAGGCTGCAGGTATGCCTGTTCGAAAAAAGCCCTGGTCAGCTCGCTGGCGAGCATGGCGTGATGCAGCGAAACTTCAGCGCCATCGTTAAGCCTGACGCGCTCACCTAACCCGAAGACAACTTGTAAGTAGAGCTGGCTACGAACGGACTTTATATAAGCGAGCTGATTGGCCTCATGGTTTTCAGGGCTGCCCATGATCTTCCCCGCCATACCTGAAGCAGCAAACACCTCAACTGCACGGCGCATCCAGTAACACCAGAACAACTGGCTTTTGCGTTCGGTACGCTGCCAACGCTGTGTGCCCTCATCGGTCTTATTGAAGATGACTGACTGTCCAGGCCTGAGTTGGTAATCACACTCACTGTCGTAGCAGAACCAGTCGATGGATCCTTCGTAGTCGATGCGCTCACGCATCGCAGCGACCAATACAGCCAACGTTTCCAAATGAGCTACACATTCAGCTCCCCCGCCAGAGTGAGGGAAGAGCATTGGCGATAGGTGCCGTTTCAGCGAGCGCCCGAGTATCTCCTCGGATAGTCGAAAATCAGACTCGGTGCAGACTTTAAGCTTGCGCAGAACGATCCGTTCGTAGACGCCCCAATCCTTGCCAGCAGGATCATCATCTACCTCGCCCAGACGGCCATAGGCCAACACACTGAGATAGGAGAGCAGCTCAAGCAGGGAGAGCGACTTCAGCTGATTTTCAGCCTGAGCAATTGCTTCATCAAAAGGTTCGAGTTGCTGCAGAAGGCGATCACAGACGCCAAAGAATTCTTCCCACGCATCGCCGCTCAGCGTCTCCCGAAGATGCTTCCAAAGCGGTGATCCGCTGCGGGTAAAGAGCTTCGAATAACGAATGGCCCAGCGCAATACATCTGGATGATGAACGGCCAAATGCTCCAGCAGCTCCTTGCTGATCACATCATCGAAATGCAGAGCGCGCGCCAACGCCTGGCTTGCAACCTGAGCCCCCTCAAGGTTGACGGGCTCAAACCAGAAACTAGCAGCAACCAATCCGGCCGCTCGATTGCGTGCGGTGTATTTTCCTTGCGGACGCTGATCCAGAAAATCATGCAGGCACTCGTCGAGCGCCATGCCTGGGGCGAATTGATTCAGATAACCAGTAAAGCGAGTCTGGTAATACTCCTGGCATTGCAGATCCTGGTTCTGCACAACTGATAACCCTTCACCGAATAATGCCGTGATCATACGGGATTGATGTGACCCTATCTTCTTGCGCGCCAGCTCACCGGCTATGATCCGACCGAGCGATGCAAAAGCGTGGAGCATGGATGATGCACGAAAACAAAATTCCTTTTGGCGAGCGTGATGGAGACTTATTCCGCGCCTTTGAAGTCGAGAATGGTCTTCGCTGCAACTGCATTTGCCCAGGTTGCCGGCAGCCACTGAATGCTGCCAACAATGGCGAAAAAGTCGCTCCTCACTTTCGCCATGCCCAATCGAATGATTGCACCACTGGCTTTCGCGAGGGAGTCAGACGCGCCGCAGTTGCACTGATTGTGCAGCACAAGCAGCTCCTGCTCCCGACCTTCGTCGACATGGCTAGAATTGTTACAGCAAGCGGCCGAGCGCTGGAAGAAAAGGTCGAGCTACCGCCGGTGGCAGTCACAGCAGACTCAGTCGAACGATTCGTTGAGCTGGATGGGTTGAGAGGTCATGCGATCCTGCATCTATCTGGCCGAAAGTTGATCGTACGCATCAAGATGTCCTCCAGGATGGAGCATGAGCGTTACCGCCAGTTTCAAGCGCTCGAGCACTCCAGCATGGAGATTGACCTGCACCGCCTAACCCTTGAGCAGATCAATGATGCTGAGAGTTACAAGCATGCCGTGCTGCAGGATCCGTCGAATCGTTACTGGATCAGATGTCTTCGTGGCGAATCATTAAAAACCTTCAAGGAGCAGCAGCTCCAATCACGGGCCTTTGAGCTGAATGCTACTTGGCTAAAAGAACAGGCCGAGCGTAAAGCTAAAGAACAAGCTCGGCAGCTTGCCATCGCCAATGAGGCTGCCGAGCATGATCTGGCTTTGAAGGCGCATCGAGCAATGCAAGCTGAAATTGCAGCCCATCAGCCAACCCAACTGCAAGACGCCAATGTAAACGGTAGATCCGAGCTCATCGCGGCAACGATGCTGAAAGCTTTGCGCGATTGGAACGGAAAGGCCGCAGAATGCAGAGCCTGCTACCTGCTCAGCCCACCAGGCTCCCGGTTCTGCCCCTACTGCGCTGTCGATGGACGCGGACTAACTGAAACAACCGTATCGCCCGACCTGCCAGCAACCATTCACAAGCGAATGTACTGCTCTGCCAAGCCGAGCATGTCGGTAAAAGCGGCCCCCTATCTCGTTGTGAGGCCGGATATCTAATCTAGCCCCTGCTGGTACCGAATCCACGTTGACGATCCCCGTAGGACTTCGTAGCCACCTTGCACAGGTAGCTTGCACGATGGAACAGATCCGGTAGCTCATCTACAAGAATCTTGCGATCTTCCCCTGCGACCCTCCGCATACGGGGATGCCGGTCTATCCGATACGTCGCATTGTCGGGGATATGTACCAGCCCATCGACCTCATAGATCGACAACCCCAGCGCACTGGCCCAGGACTCTTCTAAGCGCCTGATCATGTTGACTCTCTCGGAGCCCAGCCGCCCCACCGTGTAATAGGCATCCCGGTTAAGCAGGATGAGCAAGTGGTAATGCTGCTTACCGCCTTGGCCGATCTCCCTCGACCAGACGTACCTGACCTTACAGCCACGAGCGTAGCCACGTTCGCCCACCTTCTCTTGGTGGTACTGGATCTTCTTCGTGAATGACTCAAAGAACCGACTGATGACCTGGTTGGTATAGGCGTAGTGCGGCAGCTCGATGCCATAGGGCAATCGGAGATCCACCCTAAATGCCAAGGCCCTAGGGTATTCAGCTAAGGCAAGCTCGATGGTGTGCTTAAGCGCGGACAGGTACTCCCGGATGAAAGGCCCTTTGTCGATCATCAGGCGTAGACCTTCGAAGGTGTCGGCGTAGTGAAGGCTGAGGTTACTGTTCTCAGAATGACGGAGTGGTTTGCGGGTAGTGTTATTGGTATTGATGAGCATGGTTATGACCTCTTAGTGGTTGAGTTTCATAACCTGTGCCTGCTGTGTACTTTTTAACCGTTACCTGTCCTCGCCTGATCTGTTGGTTGATCTATCTGCATGCGTTGTACTGCTAGCCTTTCAGGTGGTGACTCAGTGTCCGACGCCTTGTGTATGAGATCTGGTCAGTGAAGGTCGCTCTCGGTTAGGCGTGAACCCTTCGGGTAGTAATAGCTAGTAAAAGCATAATACCCGCACCGCACTTTCCGTCACCGACCAGCTCGGGCAAAGCCACCTCATTCATCCAGCCAGAGCGTCCATTTTTGCCGAGTTCAGATTTCGGAAATAAATCAAGCCGAAGATCCCTGAGCAAGATATCGGAACTGAGCCTGTCGGGGCGGTGGGAGCGGCACCGCCACGACTTGCCGTGACGAGCCGAACAGCCAGGGCGGCATAAGCGCCATGACCAGCCGCAGCCGGTCATGGCGCTGTTAGTTCTAGCTGGCCATGCTCAAACGAACGGTGGAACGCGTGGAAGCTCCCTCAGCCAGATCGCGCTCCTCGATCTTGGCCAGAATCCAATCAAAGACCTCGCTTTCGACAAATCCGACCGACCTATCGCCTAACGAGACCGGCGACGGAAACCGGGCTTCCCCGATGTACTTGTACAGGGTTGACCGAGACAAACCAGTTGTGTCGATGACTTCTTTCAATCGCATGATTCGCATGAGCAGGCTCCTCTGTATGGCTCAGAGGATGTGCAGAGAGTGTAAAAATTGACCTGAACAGCCAGAAGCTCTAGCTGGGAGGGGTCAGCAAGCCAGGCACATAACCGCACTTCATCACCAAGTCAGTCTCTCCGTGGAATTCTTCAAGAGATCCGTCACGGAAATCCCTCATCAAAATGCAACCTTTTTGATGGGCCGGAGCTGGGTAAAACATCAGAGAAACAATTCTCAAGGCACTTGCTTCCTCGCCTGGTGCGGGTATCAGCCTTACCAGCTGCGGCTGATAGCTCTGCCAGATCTTACCGCTAAGCCTTTTCTTCAAAAGCTCAGCCCATTCATACGCCAGCGCAAAGAAATGATCGGGCATCCCAGGCCAGTAATAGCCAGCCTCACTTTGCCTTGGATTACCAACCTTCAACTGAGTTAATTCGCGCGCGATCATGCCCTCCAACGATGCGGGGGCAGCACCATACTCACTGCTCGGCTCGCCCCACGTTTTGGAAAGCAGATGCGATGTATACCTAGCGAGCTTGTGATAAAGGACATCAAGCACGGCTGGCCCGAGGGCGAGAAGAGCTTTCTGGATGTCGGAGCGCAATCCGCTCGTAAGCCTTTCATAGCCAGACAGCCCTTCGCTAGCGTAAACCAGCAGCCCGTGAGGGCTCTGGTCAGTAAGCTGAGGATGTCCAAGGTTCAGGTAGTAGATGCTAGGTACCTTGGCCCCAACAAAAACTCCGTTGGATACGCCCGGTACGTGGCAACGCATAAAACCAAGATTCAAAAGCCGCTTGACCTGGTGCTTCAGCGCAGCCGAGTTCAAGCCTGTCATCGCTCGGAGCCTCGCCTCTCCGATGCCTATAACAACACCGCACTGATCCGCGGAGATTAAAAGGGCAGCCAGGAGAACTCTCGTGGAAGCAGCTAGGCGACCATGCGCCCCTGGGGCTGCTGGACGCCCATCCTCGCGTACTTGTTTACGAGCAACCCTCACGCGCGTTGTATCCGCATCGGGCAAAGGCCTCTCTGCAAACACATCAGGCTCACAAAAAAGGCGCAGAACCAGATCCTCATGGGTAACTCTGCCCCTCTCGTTTTCGCCTAGCAGATCAAGCAAGGGTTGCGACGCCTCATATTCTTGGCTTGGGCGCCCTTTCTGCTCAGCCAGTTTTTTCGTCGTCAACAATCCAGCCTCTACCAACCCCCGCGTAGCTTCTCTGACCAACCTCTCCGTAAGACAGTGGAGCTTTGCAAATTCCTTGACCTTGTACGAAGCACCTAAACCTGCCGTCCACTGACACACCATAACCTGAAGCAAAAATCTAGCCTCTGCCCCAAGGCCATTAATCTCTGAAAAAACAAGCGCTCTATGCATTACTAACACCGGAACATAGAAGAATTAGATGACGATTTATACCCTATATTTTCTGCTATTAATATTCATGTAACGTAATGGGTAACGGCACAGGTAACACAACCGATAATTACGCAGGTAATATACCGTTAATCGACCTGATAACTGGACATGTAATGAGGCCTTATAGAAGCGAAAATAGCCGCCACGCGAAGGAGAGCTGGGAGCGAGATGGTCTAGAAGAAAGCGTTACGATTACGCCTCCTAGCTGGCTCAGCGAGGAGCGCAGAGAAGAATGGCTATGGGCTGCGAATTACCTACTTGAACGAACAACGTACCAAGATCGAGAACTTGGCCTTCTCATCCATGACGACTTCAAAGCCCTCACTCGGTTAATCCACAATCTTGAGTCGACAACCCACGGCCTCAAGCTCCTTGCACGCCTGAGAAATGCAATCAGACAACGGCAGTACCGCTCATCTAAAGGGAGTAGGACAACGTGCTCATTCACCCTCCCGGTAGCCATCAAAGCAGCACTGGGACGCCTAGCGAAAGGCAACAGAATCACCGTGACAGCCCAGATTCAACGCCTGATTGAGGACGCTACGGAACTGGCTAGCGAGCGGAAAGCGACGAAGCGCCAAGAGGCGCTGAATGCCAAGATCATGCGCAATGACTACAAGCTAGCGCTTGAGCTGAACAAAGTCAGAATTGACGAGACCGAGAAGCAATTGCGTCACTGCCAGAAGCAGCTAGCGCGATGGGAAACATTCTGGAAGGATGAACCACTAGAGCTTTCAACCGACGACGAAGCCGCCGCTACGAAGCTTACTGAAGAGCGGATGCGCGCAATCAAGGAGGCAATCAGTGCGGCCGAAGCCAAGTATAGGATGCTAAGTCCGAGAGCAATTTAAGAGGCAAAGGAATCAAAACAGGGTACAGAACCGGGTATGTAATTTATTAAAATTAACAAAACCAACGTAATCATTGACCTCCAAGCCATGACTTCCGCTTTAACGTCTGACGCTGCCACTCGATCAGCTCCCGCTGGACGATGCCCCTCAAGAAGCCCCGCTTACCCGCGGGGCTTCTTACATTTGGCGCCTGAAATATTGGCGTAACGTCGCGTCATCGGCTTGATCGCCGTATTCGTCTGACGACCGGCATGTCATCTGCTACTTACGAGCGGAATATTCGCCCCGTTTATGCGGTCGGAACAGGCAGACTTTCCGACGCCGGAGTAGCGATGAACAGCCTCACCGAACCCTTGATTCAGCATCTCGACGACACCTTTTTCGACCGGGACGCGCAAATCGTCGCCCAGGATCTGCTAGGCACCGTGATTCGCCACTGCGTAGACGGGCTGTGGTTGTCGGCGCGCATCATCGAGACCGAGGCCTACTACATCGACGAGAAAGCCAGTCACTCTTCGCTCGGCCAAAGCCCCTCGCGGCGCGCCATGTTCATGCCAGCCGGCCATCTCTATCTTTATTATTCGCGCGGCGGCGACTCGCTCAACTTCAGCGTACAAGGGGACGGCAACGCTGTCTGCATCAAGGCTGGATATCCCTGGGTCGACTCGCTGTCATGTGAGGAATCCATCGAGCGCATGCGCAGCAACAGCCCAGCCGCCGCCGGCGGCCCTCGCCCTTTGACTCGTCTGTGCTCGGGCCAGACGCTGCTGTGCAAGGCGCTGGGATTGACCGTCACGCAATGGAACGCGCAACGCATGGACCCGACCCGCCTGCGCGTGGATGACATCGGCGCCCGCCCCGACATCATCCAGACGACGCGCCTGGGCATTCCAGCCGGCCGCGACGAGCACCTGCCCCACCGCTTCGTCGATGCAGGCTTCGCCGCGCACTGCACGCGCAACCCGCTGCGCCGTGGGCAAGTGGAAGGTGAGGACTACGCACTGCTGCGCCGCCAGCTGTTGGCGAGCTGAACGGCTTAGGTCGCCGCCCTGATCAAACGAATACGGGAGATCTCCGATGGCGCGCCGAAACGCAGCGGCGGCCCCCAGTAACCCGTCCCGCGACTTATATAAATCTGCATCTCGTCGATACGCTGAAGGCCCGCTACCCATGGCTGTTGCCAACGCACGAAATGCATCCAGGGCCAAAACTGCCCGCCGTGCGTATGGCCGGATAGCTGCAGATCGCAGCCAGCGGCCATCGCGGCCTTCGCCGACCGCGGCTGATGCGCAAGGAGGATGCGCGGCACATCCGACGGCGCACCCGCGAGCGCCGCGACCGGATCGCTGCGATGGCCGGGCCTGAACAGCTCGGCCGAGTAGTCGGCGATGCCCGCCAACACCAACCGAGCGCCCGCACGTTCGACCAGCACATGACGGTTGAGCAGCACCGCCATGCCCAGCCGCTCGAATTCAGCAATCCAGCTGTCCGCACCGGAGTAGTACTCGTGGTTGCCGGTGACCACGTAAACGCCGTGGCCGGCCCTCAGCTGAGCCAGTGGTGCGATGTCGTCGGCCAGGTCGGCGACGCTGCCGTCTACCAGATCGCCGGTGATGACGATAAGGTCAGGCGACAATTGGTTGACCCGCTTTACGATCGCTTCGATATAGCCCTGTTTGATCGTCGGCCCAACATGAATATCGCTGAGCTGCACGATGTTGAAGCCTTCCAGCGCCGGCGGAAGATTTTGCAGCGCGATGTCGCGTTCGACCACCCGCGCCGTCCGCCGCGCGTTGAGCAGGCCAAACAGCGTTACGGCCACGACCGCAGCGACGACGGTAACCGCCGAACCCTGCGCAACGCCGGGCGACTCCCAGCCCAGCAGCGATGCCAGCGCCAGCATGAAGGCCCGCAACAGCGCAAAGATCGCCAGACTGGAAAAGATACCCATCGCCAGCAACCCGGACCACGCCAGCAGCACATTGCCTGCGCCTCGCACCAGCACGCCATAGCGCATCAGCACAGCCGAAAGTGCGAGGTAGCCCCACGCGAGAACGCTGCCAAACAGCCCGAGCGATAAAGCCGGAATCATCGTGACGCCGACGAACACATGCAGGCCAATCAGCAATACAACAACCCATAACCGCCTGTTCATGCGTTACGTCTCTTGATAAGGGATGGCATTGTTATGCAGCGAGCCGGAAGGTTGCGGATCAATTCGAAACGAAGTTGGCCAGAAGTGCGTCGCTGGAAGCGGTTCAGGACTCGCCACGTCACACTGAGTTGAATGTCAGATCGCTTGCGCTGAGGCTAACGACCACCACGCCGGCACGACACGCTTTACGGCTTGCCTCTCTATGGCCGTGGCGTTGATCTTATAGGTCTGTGCACTCACCGTTGCGCGGCCCACGGAAGCTAAACGGCGAGATCGCTGATACCCAGCAACGTTCGCCGGGCGGAGGGCGTCTGCGGCCGTAGCTGGCAACCTACAGCTCATACTCCGGCTCCAGCACTAGTGGGTAACGCTAGCGGCTCGGTTCAGCCGAACCGCGCTGGATCGGACCAAACCATCGACAGGCCTAAGCCGATAAACCGTTACATCACGCCCGGATCACGCATCGGATCGGGCGGCGGCGGCTCTTTTTCCAGCTGTTCGAGCACCTCGTCGGGCAGGGTGTCGCCGTCGTCGAGCTCGGTCTCACTTTGCGCGTCGTCAAGATCATTCAGTGGTGATTCGTCCGCCAGCCAGGGGTAAAACGGCGGATCGATTGAACGGATGATGGTAAGCATGACGGTCTCCTCGCAGGTGTGCCTGCTGCGTTAGGCAGGCCCGACTATGCATCGTTCGGACCGGTTATCCGTGCGTCCAGGCCTGCTCGGCGAGGCGCTCGCTCAGGTAATTAAACATCACCGCTTATACGCCGCTCGCCTAGGGCAAGGTGATGCAGGACGAAGTGCTGCAACGCATCGGCGAAGCGCACAACGCCAGCCCACACAGATCACCCTTGCCGGGCGGCTGAAAGGCTTCGCCGTAATCCCCTCCTCAACCAAGCGCGAAAACCTCGCCGTCAACCTCAAAGCGCAGGCGCTGCGACTGACCGACGAGGAAATGCAACAGATCGCCACGCTGGACCGTAACAAGCGCCTGGCCAACCCCGGATTCGCGCCAAAATGGGATTGATCGACAGCGCACCGACAACGGTCGGACCGGCGGCATAAGCATTTGAAAAAGCAGGTAGAAAAGCGCACCCGAAGGGTTGACACACAACCGCGCGGCGCGAATAATGCGCGCCACTTGGCTACGTAGCTCAGTTGGTTAGAGCATAGCATTCATAATGCTGGGGTCCGGGGTTCAAGTCCCTGCGTAGCCACCAAATTCAAGAAAGGGTTCAGCGAAAGCTGAACCCTTTTTTTGTGTCCGTCGTTTAGCCAACCGCACCGAGAGCGCCCCATGAGAGACGACTTCGACAACCTCCGCGCCGAGCGCGAAACGCCCTATCGCCCCGCCGCTACTCAAGCCAACCGACATACCGGGCTGTGGAAACAGATCGCCGTCGGCATCGTGGTCGGGCATCTGTCGTTGGGGTTGATTGGTGCGGTGATCTGGATGGCGGCGGCGCAGTTGCTGGTTGGGGGTTTGCAGATCGTTGCGCCGTAGCTAATCCCAGCGCTGTCATTAAATCCGAACATCCAGCTGGGTTGCTTCGATGGGGTGCGGGCATTCGTGGAATGGGCTTGCCCTCACCTGGAAAGCAATACACCGGTGCTGGCGGGTTAGCCGAAAAAGCGCTCAGCCATTTCGTTTTTGACTCAACAGCCGTACATGAAGGGTTGCGCCAGCCTTGGCAGCCCTCTTCACGCCGGTCTACAGTTCGGGCTCCATACTGTTTCCAAAACCACGTAGCGAGACTCTTATGCTCAACCATGTGATGGTCGGTTCGAATGATCTTGAACGGTCGAAGCGGTTCTACGACGCCGTGCTCGGCGTGCTTGGTGCTGGCGAGCCGATCCGCGACACCGGCCCCACCGGGCACACGCGCCTGTTTTACCGGCACGACGGCAGCCTGTTCGGCGTAACTGAACCCATCAATGGGGAAGAAGCGACGGTCGCCAACGGTGGCACGGTCGGCTTTAGGTGCAGCTCGCCAGAGCAGGTACAGGAATTTCATGACGTCGCGGTCGCTCACGGTGGCACCACGTGCGAAGACCCGCCGGGACTGCGCGAAGGTAGCCTGGGCGCCATGCACCTTGGTTACGTCCGTGATCCCGACGGAAATAAACTGTGCGCGATTTACCGCGCCCCATAACTCTGCGCGCCAAGCGCCGCACCACCCAGGTGCGGCGTCAGCAGCCCCGCTGCCATGCGTCGTCACCTTTCTAACAGCATCGCTGAACGCCGCGCACCGCCCCGCCATGACGCCCCGGCACGCAGGGGCAGGCTTGCTAGCTTATACGCTGTTTCGCCTGTGGCGTAATTGCGCCGCGAGCCGTCGTCCGGGTTGCCAGCAGCAACCCCGCGAAGATCAGCCCGCCGCCGACCCAATGGAACAACTGCAAGCCTTCATCCAGCAGCAGCCAGCCGAGAATCGCGGTGAAAACCGGCATCAGATAAGTCGCCATTGCCGCTTTGGCTGCGCCAACGGTTTTGACGCCGTGGTTCCAGGACAGATACGCGACCAGCGAGGCGAAGACCGCCGTGTAGGTTATGACGGACAGGTTGATCAGGCTGGGCTCGAAGCCGCCTACCTGACCGAGCTCGAACAGGTAGAACGGCAGGATCAACGGCGTTCCAATTACCATCAACACGCCTAATAGCGTCAAGGGCGGAACCTGAAGAAAGCTGCCCCAGCGTCGCAGCGACAGGGTGTACAGCGCCCACACCAGAACCGCCACGAGCATGATGAGGTCGCCAGTCTTGAAGGCCAGATTGGCGAACGCATCCCAGCTACCGCGACTGATCAAGTAGACCAAGCCACCTGCAGCGATGGCCATGCCAAACCAGGCGCGACGTGCCGGCCATTCACCCAGGAGCAAGCCGCCGCCAATAAAGGTGAACAGTGGCAGACAGGTGTTGACCAGGGTGAGGTTGATGGCTTCGGTGCTTTGCGCAGCGGAGTACAACAGCGAGTTGTAACTGCTGATGCCCAACGCCGCGACTACCGGCAGGCGCCAGCCGGCGGCGCGCAGCGTGGCACGGTGCGCCCAGATCGAGCGGGCCACGAATGGCAGCAACAGACAGGTGGCCAGCGTCCACCGCCAGAATGACAGGGTCAGGGGCGGGATCGCATCATGAAAGGCGCGCGCTACCAGAGCATTGCCGCTCCAGCAGAGCACAGCAAGCAGCAGGCCGGCCATGGCCCAGCCATTACGGTTGGCCATCAGAGAGGCCGATAGGGGCGTACGCGATATTGCGGCGGCAATTGCTCGAGGCTATTGATGGTGACGTTGAGGTCTTTCCAGATCCCATCCTTGATGCCGTAGATGCAGCCATGCACCGACAGCGGCTGGCCACGATGCCAGGCGTTCTGGACGATGCTGGTATGGCTCACGTTGGCGACCTGTTGAATCACGTTCAGCTCGCATAGGCGGTCGACCTGCGCTTCCTCGGTGGGAAAGGTCGAGATGTGTTCACGGTGCTCGTAATACAGGTCGCGGATGGTACGCAGCCAGCCGTCGATCAGTCCCAGCTGGTCGTCGCGCATGGAGGCTCGCACGCCGCCGCAACCATAGTGGCCGGTCACCAGGATGTGCTTGACCTTGAGCACATCGACCGCGAACTGGATGACCGACAGACAGTTGAGGTCGGTGTGCAGCACGACGTTGGCGACGTTGCGGTGAACGAACAGGTCGCCCGGCAGCATGCCGACGATCTCGTTGGCCGGCACCCGCGCATCGGAGCAACCGATCCAAAGATACTCAGGCGTCTGTTGTTTGGCCAGTTTGGCGAAGAACGTCGGGTCTTCTTCGAGGATCGCTTTAGCCCAGCGCGCGTTGTTCTCAATCAGCTGTTGAAGATCGTTACTCATCGATTGCCTTCCATTTCGAGATTCAGATTATGAACCGGTCCTCATTATGACAAAGGATGTGCGCTGGCGCGTCACACAGCTCAGACCAGAAACAGCGGGTTGGAGGGCACTTCCGCGCGCGGCCGGGAGGAAAACGCTCGCAGGTCTCGCAGGAAATTGTCGCGCCAGGCGTCCAGGTCTGCGGCGCGTATCGCCCGCATCATGTGTTCATAGCGATCTTTGCGCTCGGTCAGCGACATGCGCATCGCGCGGTCCAGTGCCTCGGCCATGCCGATGCAATCGTAGGGGTTGATGATCAGTGCCGAGGTCAACTCGCGAGCGGCCCCGGCGAAGCGTGACAGCACCAGCACGCCGGGGTCTTCCGGGTCTTGGGACGCTACGAATTCCTTGGCCACCAGATTCATGCCGTCGCGTAGCGGTGTAACGAAACCGATATCGGCTTGGCGAAACAGGCCCATCAGGGCGCGGCGGTCATGGCTTTTGTTGAGGTAGTGCAGCGGCGTCCAGTCCAGATCGGACAACCAGCCGTTGATATGCCCGGCCTGGCTTTCCAGCTGCTGCCTGATTGCCTGATAGGTCTTCACATCCGAGCGAGACGTCGGCGCGATCTGAATGAATTCCACCGCGCGTCGGTGCTCTGGATAGCGTTCGAGAAAGGCCTGATAGGCCTTGAAGCGCTCCACCAATCCCTTGGAGTAATCCAGGCGATCGACGCTGATGATTTTCTTGCGATCCACGTCTGTGGTACGCCGCATGGGTTTGCTGCGGCCCTTGTACGACTCAGCCAGGTCCTGGATTTCATCCGGGACCACGCCGATGGGATAGACCCCCGCGCGGAAATTCTGACCGTAGGTCGTCAGGCTGCCATCGGATTCCAGAATGCCGCGCACTTCACGGGTCATGTAATCCTGAAACGCCAGCCGATCGGTCTCGGTCTGGAAGCCGATGAGGTCGTAGAAGCACAGCGTTTTGAGTAGTTCATTGTGCGGCGGGATGACCGTGAGTATTTCCGGTGGCGGGAACGGAATGTGGAGGAAAAAACCGATGCGATTGCGAATGCCCAGTTGGCGACAGGCTTCGGCGAAGGGAATCAGATGGTAATCATGGATCCAGATGATGTCGTCGGGTTGGAGTAGCGGCTTGAGCTTCTCCGCCAGCATGGCGTTGACCCGTCTGTAGCCTTCGTATTCCTGGCGGTTGTAGCGGGCCAAGTCGATACGGTAGTGGAAGATCGGCCAGAGTGTGGCGTTGGAGAAGCCACGGTAGTACTGGTCGTAGTCCTGCTTGGTCAGGCCCATCGTCACGTAGGTGATGTTGCCGACCACCTCGGTATTGGTCTGGGGCGTGCTGCTGACGTCGCCGCTCCAGCCGAACCAGATGCCGCCGGCCTGTCGCAACGCATCGTAGACGCCGACCGCAAGCCCGCCCGCGGCGACCTTCCCCGCCTTGATTGGCGCCACGCGGTTGGAAACCACTACTAGTCGGCTCATGGGCAGTTCTCGCTCCAGTCTAGTTTTTATCGATATTCCTGCGGTGCAGTCAGTGTTCTTGCCAAGCCGTCGACCCAGACGGCAACGGCCTCTACTGACTCTAGCCGCTGCTTGGCTTCGGTGGCTCCGCTGCCTACCTTGATCGAGACCCCGCGCAGCTCGTTGATGACCGTAAAGCCGGCCTCGTCGGTTAAATCGTCCCCGATGAAGACCGGAATGTGTCCGGCGAAGGGCGCCTCTTGCATGAAGGTGCGGAGCACCTCGCCCTTACTGGCCCCTCGCGGCTTCAGCTCGAACACGCATTTGCCTGGCTGTAGCGCCAGCACTTCGCAATACCGCTCAGCGAACCCCTCGGCCAGGCCACGCGCGATTTCTTCCAGTTCCGGGGCCAGACGGAAATGCAGTGCAAAGGCAACACCCTTGTTTTCGAGCGTCAGACCTTGATGCTGAGCGCAGGCGTCCGCCAGCTCCTGTTGGATGGCATCGAACAGCTCACTGTCGAGGATCAGGTTCTTCGCCTCGCCGGCAGCATTGCGACGTTCTGCGCCATGTACACCGGCGGCGGGCAAGCGCAAGGGCTCAAGGAGCGTGTCGAGCTGGCTGATCGGCCGACCCGAGACGACCGCGACGGGGATGCCGTGCGCATTCATGCGCTCCAACGCTCGCAGCGTCAGGGGCGGGATGGAAACGAGCTCTGGCCGCGGCTGAATCTCGGCTAGCGTGCCATCGACATCGAAGAAAAAGGCGCAGCGCCGGGGGTCTAGCTCGGGGTAATCGTTTTTTTCGCTCATGTTGCTCGGACCCCCGATCAACGGTAGTGGTTCGCCATTTTTTGTCGCGGCGGGCATCTGCCAATGCAACGGTAGCGCCACCTGGAGCTTGGTCCATAAAGCCCGAGCCGGCCAGCGGCCCGCCTGAATCTTCGATGGCATGCCGGGTCACAACCTGCAAGACCAGCGTTCAAGCAGGAGGTTGTCATGAGCGATCGCAAGCCCTACACGCCAACGGAAATCGACGATACTGAGGACCGCATGGGTTCCATTGAACAGCTCGATTTCGACCAGCATCGAGACGATCGCAAGGGTCGCATTGGCGACGAGGTGCCGGCTGACGAGCTCGAGAACGAGTTCCCGCCGGAGCGCGTCGCCGAAGCCGGGATGACGGGCGGTGAAGTGCCGGATGGCGAGCCCACGATGGATGACATGGCTCCGGACACCCTGATACCGGAAGACGGCTCCCGATCACCTCGCGAACGGGGCCATGGGGGGCCAGCGGATCAGGAACTGTCCGAAGTGTCCGAACACGAAATCGGCGCGGACGTAGACCTCGACGAGGCCGAGCAAGCTCGCGTTCACCCTCTGGATGGCAAGCCCTGGGATGGCCCGGCCGACGGGGACAGGGACACAGGCCTCAGCGGTGGCGATGCCGTGTTGCAAGAAAACGATGACGTGATGGATGACGATGACCTGAGTGGCGAGGCGCCGCTCGATTCGGGCCGCGACAAGGCACCGAGGCCGTGAGCTGGCTGCGGCGCCCGCCCGGTGGCGCCGCGTTGCTCGGATAACGCGAAGGCCCGGTCTTGCGAGTCGGGCTTATGCATCGAGCTGTATGGATCAGTCAAGTAACGTGCAGGCCATGACCAGGGCGTCTTCCCTTCCGTCAGCAGAGGGGTAGTAGCCACGACGGCGCCCAACCTCGTTAAAGCCGTAGCGCTCGTAGAGGCGATAGGCCGAGCTATTGCTAGCGCGCACCTCGAGAAAGCACTCGCGTCCACCACGGGCTTGCGCCCGCCGCATGAGATGCTCAAGCAGCAACAGGCCGAGCCCGCGCCCCTGGTTCTGTGGCTTGACGGTGATATTGAGCAAGTGCGCCTCGTCGATGATCACGTTGATCACGCCATGGCCGACCTGCTGTTCGCCCTCGAACATGACCCAGCATTCATAAGCAGTCAGGGCATCGGTGAAGATGCCGCGTGTCCAGGGATGACTGAAGGCGGCGTACTCGATCTTCAGTACGGTTTCGATATCCGCCGCAGTCATGGGGCGGAAACTTACTGCATCACTCATGAATGCTACTCGAGCTCCCAGCTGAACCGATTACCCAACGCGGCATGGTGCGGCGTATGGCTTTCCACAGTTGAGCCTTGCTTTGCGGTTGTTCCATCAACGCTTCGAGCCCCGGCATTGTCAGCGCAACGCCAAGCCCCTCGATCGTCACCTCGCGATAGCAGGCATCGGCATCGACTTCGCCGGCAAAACGCAGCGCGGGCGAGCCGATGAGCCATAGACAGGCGCACCCCATGACCTCCAGCTCGGCTGCAACCACACCCTGTACATAGTCGCGCGCGGCTTCGATGCCCTGATCCAGGCTTCCGCGATGGAGCAGCGGCCAGCGAATCGGCTCTCCATCGCCTACCTGCTGCGGCTTGTCGGGCAGCCTGGCGGCGCGCAGCACGTCCTTCAGCAGGATGTAAGCAGGGTCCCGGCTCTGGAACGACTCGCCCGTCGGCAGTTCGACCAGTAGCAACACATTGCCCGCACGTAGCAGCTGCAAGGCAAAACGAGGGGGCGCGGCTTTCTGTTCGGCGGCGACCGTTTGGGACTCGCGGGTGTTCGCCGCGGGCTTTTTCGGCTCGGGCATGGCGACGCGAGGCATGACCGAACGAACCGCATCCGCGGCCGGGCTCGCCGAAGCAGCTGGCGTAGGCGCCACCGGCTCGGGTGCCACGCCGGTCGGCTGTAGCACTGACCGAGGCTCGATGGCTGGCGTAAGCTCGGCTTCCGGCTCGAAGAAATGCAGCAGTTCCGGCCGAGAAGGCGCGGCAAAGGGCAGCTCGGTTCGCGGCAGCCAGGTGGTTATCTGCATGGCGCCGAGGAAGGCCCGGCGGCGGCTTTCGCTAATCAAATCCCGGCCACCTGTGGATGTGCCTTGGCGCTAAGCTGCATTAGGTTCAGCGCGTTCAGGTAGGCCTTGGCCGAGGCGACGACGATATCGGTATCGGCGCCGTTGCCATTGACGATGCGCCCGCCCTTCTCCAGTCGCACGGTCACTTCGCCCTGGGAATCGGTGCCCTGGGTGATGGCGTTGACCGAATACAGCTGCAACGTGGCGCCCGACTCGGCAACGGCCTCAATGGCTTTGAAAGTGGCGTCAACCGGGCCGGAGCCCTGGGCCTGGGCGCTGCGCTCGGCGCCGTCGACGCTGAGCACCAACTTGGCTTCGGGGATTGTGCCAGTCTTGCTCGCTACTTCCAGGGTGGCCAGCTTGAAGTGCTCTGGCGCTTCGTCGGCCAGGGTGTCGGAGACCAGCGCCTGCAGGTCTTCGTCGAAAATCTCGTGCTTCTTGTCGGCCAGCTCCTTGAAGCGGGCGAACGCCGCATTCAGCTCATCGCCTTCGAGCACGATGCCCAGCTCATCCAGACGCGAACGGAATGCGGCGCGGCCGGAGTGCTTGCCCATGACCATCTTGTTGGCGTTCCAACCCACCGACTGGGCGGACATGATCTCGTAGGTTTCGCGGTGCTTGAGCACGCCGTCCTGATGGATGCCCGACTCGTGGGCGAAGGCGTTGGCGCCGACAATGGCCTTGTTCGGCTGCACCGGGAAGCCGGTGATGCCCGAGACAAGGCGCGAAGCGGCGAGGATGTGCTCGGTCTCGATGCGGGTGTGTACGTCGAGCAGGTCCTGGCGGGTCTTGATCGCCATGACGATTTCTTCCAGCGCGGCGTTGCCGGCACGCTCGCCGAGACCATTGATGGTGCACTCCACCTGGCGTGCACCCGCGACCACTGCCGCGAGGGAGTTGGCCACGGCCAGGCCCAGGTCGTTGTGGCAATGCACGGAGAACACCGCCTTGGCGGCGTTTGGGATGCGTTCGAGCAGCTGACGGATGGTGTCGGCGTACTGATGCGGGATGGCGTAGCCGACGGTGTCCGGGATGTTGATGGTGCGCGCGCCGGCGTCGATGGCCGCCTCGATGATGCGGCAGAGGAAATCAATCTCCGAACGGCCGGCGTCTTCGCAGGAAAACTCCACGTCGGCACACAGGCTGCGCGCTTTCTTCACCGCACGCACCGCCTGCTCGACCACCTGGTCCGGCTGCATGCGCAGCTTGTACTGCATGTGGATCGGGCTGGTGGCGATAAAGGTGTGGATGCGCCCGGAGTTGGCGCCGGCCAGCGCTTCGGCGGCACGCTCGATGTCGGCATCGACGGCGCGTGCCAGGCTGCACACGGTGCTGTCCTTGATGTTGTCGGCAACCAGCTTCACCGCAGCGAAGTCGCCGGGGCTGGCGATGGCGAAGCCGGCCTCGATCACGTCCACCTTCAGCCGCTCCAGCGCCCGGGCGATGCGCAGCTTTTCCTCACCGGTCATGGACGCGCCGGGGCTCTGCTCGCCGTCGCGTAGGGTGGTGTCGAAGATGATGACGCGATCGTTGCTGCTCATAGGAAATCCTCACGGCTGCCGGGCGCCTCTGACAGGGCGTCGTAGTGGGCGGATTGTCGCGTGAAATGGACGGGGCGGGAAGGCGCAGCTGCGTTTGGCGTGGGTAGTGGTCGCGTAGGGTGGAAAAGCCTTCGGCGTGTTCTACCCTACGCCGGAAAACACAAAGCCCGCCTTAGGCGGGCTTTAGGCTGATCGAGCGAGCTAGAGCCATGCAAGGCGCAACGACCAGCGGAAGTAACAGCCGAAGGCTGGCCCGCAGGGTGAGCGCCAGCGAATCAAAACAGGCGAGGAAGCGGACCGGGCTCGCGCACGAGTGTACTGCTGTAAATGAGCATGACTCGCTCCGCTCGCCCTTCGGGCCGGCCTAAAGGCCGTTCGGTGGCAAGCCACCGTCCGAGCCTGTTTTTAACGCAGCAGGGCCGACGCGCAGCCGATCAAGCCTGATCCCAGGCCCGGTCGCCGCGCTCATCCTTGATGCGAGTGGGCAGACCCATCACATCGAGCAGCTCCAGGAACGGCTGGGCCGGCAGCTCTTCGACGTTGACCATGCGCTTGGCATCCCACTCGCCACGGGCGATCAGCAGCGCGGCGGCGACCGGCGGCACGCCGGCGGTATAGGAAATGCCCTGGCTGTCCGTTTCGGCATAGGCCTCTTCATGGTCGGCCACGTTATAGATGAACAGCTCGCGCGGTTGGCCATCCTTGGTGCCCTTGACCATGTCACCGATGCAGGTCTTGCCGGTGTAACCCGGCGCCAGCGAGGCGGGATCGGGCAGTACGGCCTTGACCACCTTGAGCGGCACGACGTCAAGCCCTTCGGCCGTGCGCACCGGCTGCTCGGAGAGCAGACCGAGGTTCTTCAGCACGGTGAAGACGTTGATGTAGTGATCACCGAAACTCATCCAGAAGCGGACGTTCGGTACGTCGAGGTGCTTGGAGAGCGAATGCACCTCGTCATGCCCGGTCAGGTAGAGGTTTTGTTCGCCCACAACCGGCAGGTCGTCGGTGCGTTTGACCTCGAACATGCGATTGGTCGTCCACTGGCTGTTCTGCCAGCTGTACACCTGACCGGTGAATTCGCGGAAATTGATTTCCGGGTCGAAATTGGTGGCGAAATACTTGCCGTGGGAACCGGCGTTGACGTCGAGGATGTCGATCGACTCGATCTTGTCGAAGTATTCCTGCTGCGCCAGGGCAGCGTATGCATTGACCACGCCCGGGTCGAAGCCGGCGCCGAGGATGGCGGTGATGCCCTTTTCCTGGCATTCGGCCAGGTGCTTCCACTCGTAGTTGCCATACCACGGCGGCGTTTCGCAGATCTTGCCCGGTTCTTCGTGGATCGCGGTATCGAGATACGCGGCGCCGGTGTCGATGCAGGCGCGCAGTACGGACATGTTGAGGAAGGCAGAACCGACGTTGATGACGATTTGCGATTCGGTTTCACGAATCAGTGCCTTGGTCGCTTCCACGTCCATGGCGTCCAGCGCATAGGCCTTGATTTCGCCGGGCTGCTTGAGCCCGCCCTTGGCTTGCACGCTGTCGATGATGGCCTGGCATTTGGAGATGCTGCGCGACGCGATAGCAATACGACCGAGTTCGTCGTTGTGCTGCGCGCACTTGTGGGCCACCACCTTGGCGACACCTCCTGCACCAATGATAAGAACGTTTTTCTTCAATTGTTTCACCCCCTTGTACTGCGGCCTCAGGAAAGGCTGGACAGGTAATCGTTAAAGTCGAACTCACGAACCACCTCGACGCTGCCGTCGAGCTGCTTGACCACGATGGACGGCATTTTCAGGCCGTTGAACCAGTTCTTCTTGACCATGGTGTAGCCTGCCGCGTCGATGAACGACAGCCGATCGCCGATGGCCAGCGGACGATCGAATTGGTATTCGCCGAAGATGTCCCCGGCCAGACAGGATTTGCCGCACACCATGTAGCTGTGCTCGCCGTCGTTGGGCGCCATCTTGGCGTTCAGGCGGTAAATCAGCAGGTCGAGCATGTGCGCCTCGATGGAGCTGTCGACCACCGCCAGGTTCTTGCCGTTGTACAGGGTGTCGAGCACCGTCACTTCCAGCGACGCACTCATGGTGATCGCCGCTTCGCCAGGCTCCAGGTAAACCTGCACGCCGAACTTTTCCGAGAACGCCTTCAGGCGCGCGCAGAAGGCATCGAGCGGGTAGCCTTCGCCCGTGAAGTGGATGCCACCGCCAAGGCTGACCCACTCGACCTTCTCCAGCAGATGGCCGAAGCGCTCCTCGATGGTGGTCAGCATCTGGTCGAACAGCTCGAAGCTGGAGTTCTCGCAGTTGTTGTGGAACATGAAGCCGCTGATCTTGCCGATCACCGCCTCGATCTTCGCCGGATCGTGCTCGCCAAGACGGCTGAACGGCCGCGCCGGGTCGGCCAGCAGATAGTCGGAACTGCTCACCTGCGGATTGACCCGCAGGCCGCGGATGGTGCCCTCGGTGCCAGCCTCGAAGCGCTCCAGCTGACCGATGGAGTTGAAGATGATCTTGTCGCAGTTGGCGACCATCTCTTCGATCTCGTCGTCGGCCCAGGCCACGCTGTAGGCGTGGGTTTCGCCGGCGAACTTCTGCCGGCCGAGCTTGAGCTCGTACAGCGAGGACGAGGTGGTGCCGTCCATGTACTGCTGCATCAGGTCGAACACCGACCAGGTAGCAAAGCACTTGAGGGCCAGCAGCGCCTTGGCGCCGGAGTGTTCGCGCACGTAGGCGATCTTCTCCAGGTTGCCCAGGAGCTTCTGTTTGTCGATGAGGTAATACGGCGTCTTGATCATGTCTAGGTGCCCCCAGGTAGTTCGCCCGGCGGGAGCCGGCAGCTCCCCGTTTGCAAAAGCCGCGAATTGTGCCGATTACCAACGCATATCGGAATAGTTTTTCAACACTTCGTCATCATTCAGGACATCCGGTAATGCCACTATCGGCGGCTAACGCCGATGGCAGACAGCCTAGCCCAGGTGCGATGACGTTCGGGTGAATTACCGCCTGACGTCACGCAGTGCGTTTTCCAGTCGCCGGGCGGGCCTTCACCCGAAGCTCAATGCAGTACAATTTGCGCTTTTTCACTGGCTGGACTGGCGCCCCGATGATCGAACCCAAGCGCGTACTGCGTGCCCTCGCCGAACACTGGACGTTGCTCGAGCCGTTGTGCGAGCGTTTCGACGCCGGCACCCTGAGCCTGATCGAACTTCGTCATCAGCTGGCCGCACAACTGCCCGAAGGCACGCCCACCGATATCACTGCGCTGCTCGACCAGTGGATTCGCCTGGACATCCTGGTGCCGGTGGCGAAGAGCCCCAATCGCTTCGAGCTGAACGCACAGATCCACGACTTCCTCGCCTACCTGCGCCGCGAGCATCGTCTCGGCCTGTGCCTGGAGATCGAGGCCTACCTGCGCCACCTGGAGCGTCTGGCCGGACATATTCTCGATGCCTTCGAGATTCGCGACGGCAACGATCTGGCCCGCCAGCTGCGCCTGCTGGACATGCGCGTGCGCGATGTACTGAAGAAGCTTGATAACGACGAACAGGCACTGGTCGCCGTGGCCGACCGGGCCAAGACCAGCGACCGCCAGATCCCGCTGCGCCAGCGCTATGCCGAGGTGCTGGCGACCTGGGACGAATACGTCGAGCCGATGATCCAGCTGGTCTCCGCCGAAGGCGCCTTCGAGCAGGGCGTGCACCGCGTCGAGCAGGTGCTGATGAAGCTGCTCGGCGAGCAGCAGCGCCTCGGGCAGCTGGTGGACGACGATCTCCTGCTGCGCACCCATGCACGCATCCTGGAGATGCAGACCACCGCCCAGCTGACCCTGCGCAAGGCCCGCGAGCTGTTGCTGCCGCTGCGCGAGGAAGCGCGTCGGCACAACGCCGTGACCCGAGGCGCCGCGCTGGCGCTGTCGGCGATTCGCAAGAAAGGTCTGGACGCCGTGCCGCAGGCCTCGCTGCCGCTATTCACCCGTCCGCAGAGTACCTTTCTCGGCACCGCCAGCCAGGTCGAGGCCTACGTCTACGCCCTGGCCCGCTTTGAGCCGAAACCGGCGCAGTTCCCGCGGGCCAGCGGCAAGCGCAAGGGCGAGCAGCCGCGCGCACCGCGCACCGCCCGCGAGATGATCGACCGCTGCCAGCAGGCACTGCCGCTGCCGGACCTGATGGCCTGGCTGTTGGAGCAGGAACCAGAAGGCGCCACCGACGAGCTGCTCTACTGGTTCTCGCGCCTGTCGCGTGATGCCCGCTTCCAGCGCGACCGCCTGGAACGCCGCGAATACCTGACCCGCGAGCACCGCGTCAGCCTCAGCTCCTTTGCCCTGGTGGCCAATGCCAATGGCTGACTCCTACGTAGGGTGGACAACGCGCAGCTTGTCCACCGCTGACACCGAACTTTCCGGTGGAAAAGGCTGCGCCGTTTTCCACCCTACGATTGCCTGTGAGCCACATCTATGAACATCGACCTCAAGGAAATGACCCAGCTGGCGCCGATCTTCCGCGAGCTGTTCAAGGGCTATCATCTGTCGCGCAGCGAGCCGAAGCCCTACGCCCAGCTGTCGAACATGCAGGACCAGTACCGCGCGCTGTTCAAGGCGCTCGGCTTCGAGCTGGTCTGCGATCCGCGCGGCTTCTATTACTTCGTCCCCGAGCAGATGGGCGCGCAGGTGAACAAGACCGCCCAGCGTCTGGCGCTGTTCACCTTCATCCTCGTCGAGCACCTGGCCGACCAGGGCCGCGATCCGCTGGCCGTGCTCGACGGTGGCAGCCTGGGCCGCGACGAGCTTCCAGCGCTGCTGGACAAGTACCGCGACCTATTTCAACAGGCCGAGGTCACCAGCCAGGACGAGCTGGAAGAAAAGGTCATCCGCCGCCTGACGCAACTGGGCTTCGCCGAGGACAGCAATGGCGTCTATCGCTTCCTGCCGCCCATGCATCGTTTCCTCGACGTCTGCCTGTCGGTGCAGCAAGACCGCGATCTTGCCGCCAGCCTGCACAGCAGCGACCTGCCGCTGCCAGCACCCGAGCTGATCGCCGAAGACGAGAGCGAGGACGACATCATCCTCATCGAGGCAGCGGCCGAAGAATCGGAAGAAGAAGCCTTGGCGCGCGCCATCGCCGAAGAAAAGGAGCTTGAAGCATGAGCCAGGAACGCTACGGCATCCGCCGCTTCGCCCTGCTGAACACCGCCGGCTACAGCCTCGGCATCTTTCCGCTGGAGAATCCGCTGTCGGTCTACGGCGCCAACAACCTCGGCAAGTCCGCGTCGATCAACGCGCTGCAGTTTCCGATCCTGGCGCGTATGTCGGACATGAGCTTCGGCAAGTACAGCCTCGAGCAGTCGCGCAAGTTCTACTTCGCCTCGGACACCAGCTACATCCTCGTCGAAGTCATGCTGCCCCACGGCCCGCACGTGATTGGCGTCGCCGGCCGCGGACCGGGCGGCGGCTTCGGCCACCAGTTCTTCGTCTACCAGGGCTCGCTGGATCTCGACCACTACCAGCAGAACGGCACCTGCCTGCGCCAGCGCGAGCTGTTCGCCAACCTCGAACGCGCCGGCATCAAGGCCTACGAGGCCAAGCCGGACGAGCTGCGCCGGCTGCTGGTCGGAGGGCATACCTCGATCCCGCTGGACATGACGCTGATCCCGCTGCGCTCGACCAGCGAGCAGAGCCTGAAGACCTTCCGCGCACTGTTCATTAACCTGCTGCATATGCGCGAGATCACCGCAGCGAAACTCAAGCAGCTGTTCCTCGACGCGTTCGAGCACAGCCTGCGCTCAGGCAGCGTCGACTACATTGCCGCCACCGAAGAAGCCTTCCGCGACGTGCGCCGCATGGAGCAGGACTACCAGGCGCTGGTCGCCGCCGGCCCGCTGGTCGAGGCACTGGCTTCCGGTGTCGCTCAGCGCGAACTGCTGCGCGGCAAGCTGCATCGCCTGTCGCCGCTGCTCGACAACCTCCTCGGCACCTGGCACGACTACGCCGATGCGCGCAAGGAAGAGCTGGTGATCCAGGCCGAGCACTACCGTCGCGAGCAGGACGGCCTGCAGAACGAGCAACGCGGCTCGACCGGCGAACTGATGCGTCTGGAGCGCGAGATCAGCGAAACGCAGCGCTGGCTCGGCGAGCTGGCGATGTTGAAGAACCGCTTCGCCCTCGTCGAGGACGCCCATGTGCTGGAGCAACAGCTGCTCGCCGCCAAGGACGCCCACGACGAGCTGGCCGGTGCGCTGGCGCAGTCCCGCCAGTTCTCCAGCGAGGACCTCGACGAGCGTCTGCGCGACCTGGAAAAGCGCCTCAAGTCGGTCAAGCAGCAGCTCGACCATGCGGACAACAACAGCTACTCGCGTTTGCGCGAGGAGTTCTCCCAGGCCGATGTGGATCGCTTGATGCGCCTGTTCAACGGCCAGCTGTTCAGCCTGCCGCTCGGTGAAAAAGGCATCAGCGCCGAAGGCGAGGACTGGGTCAGGGCAGTCGAATCGGTGCTTGATCGTTTTAAGGGCGACACCTTCTCGGTGCCGGGCCTGTCCATCGACCTTTCGCATATCGAACCGCCGGCCTTGCAGGCGCTCGCCGACCGCGCCGCCCTGCGCGACCAGAAAGATCGCCTGGAGCGCGAACTCAAGCAGCTCAAGACCCAGCATGCGGTGGCCGTCGACCGCGCGGCGAGCAAGGCCCAGGCCGAGGCGCTGTATCAGGCCGTGCTGGATGCGCAGAAAGCACTGGAAGACTTCCGCCGCAGCCAGACCCTGGCTGCCGAGGAGCCGGCGAAGCTGGAACAGCTGGCCCAGGCCGAGGCCGCCCAGGAAGAACTCAAGCGCACCAGTGACGCCTTCGCCGAGCGCGTGCAGCACCTGTCCGCCAAGCTGCAGCTGGTCGGCCGTCAGCTGGCGGATCTGGAAGCCAAGGAGCGCACGCTGGAAGACGCCCTGCGCCGTCGCCAGTTGCTCCCAGCCGACCTGCCATTCGGCACACCGTTCATGGATCCGGTGGACGACTCGCTGGATAACCTCCAGCCGCTGCTTAACGACTATCAAGACAGCTGGCAGGCATTGCAGCGCGTCGATGGTCAGATCGAAGCGCTTTATGCGCAGGTGCGTCTCAAGGGCGTCGCCAAATTTGATAGCGAAGAAGATCCAGAGCGCCGCCTGCAGCTCTTGGTCAATGCCTACGCCCACCGTCAGGACGAGGCGCTGACCCTGGCCAAGGCCCGCCGTGCCGCGGTCACCGACATCGCCCGAACGCTGCGCAACATCCGCAGCGACTACGAGAGCCTGGAACACCAGCTGGCGCTGTTCAACCGCGAGATCAACAAGCGCCAGGTTTCCAACCTGGCGAGCTTCCGCATCGTGCTGGCGCCGAACAAGGATGCGCTCAAGCACATCGACCAGATCATCCACAGCGCCGGGCAGTACGAGGAAGGCGAGACGCTGTCGGTGTTCGATCTGTCGCAGTCCTCCGAACAGGACGCCAGGAACGAGGAAGCCAAGGAGTACCTGGCGCGGCTGGTGGCGGCGAACAACAACCAGCTGGGCCTGAAAGACCTCTTCGAGCTGGCGTTCGAGATCACCAAGGTTGGCGGTCAGCCGGTGATTCATACCGACATCGATGGCGCGGCGTCCAACGGCACCACCATGACCATCAAGGCGCTGACCAACATGTACCTGTTGCTGCACCTGATGGATCGCGAGCAGGCCGGGCGCATTCGTCTGCCCTACTACCTGGATGAAGCCGCTGATATTGACGAGCGCAACCAGCAGGCGCTGATTGAAACCAGCTCGCAACTTGGCTTCGTGCCGATTCTGGCCTCGGTAAAGCCGCAGGTCTCGGCGCATGTGGCCATCGACCTGGAAGGCGGCAGCAGTCCGAGCGGGATCTACATCGACGAGGCGGACTGGAAGTTCATCAGACGTCGTGAACAATCCGAGCCAATGCCGCGCACGGGCGATCAAAGGCGCGTAGAAAAGACCGAAGCGGTTAGCTGAATCGAATACCAGCCAGCCTGATACACGGGCTGGTTAACTCTCTCCTTCGTTCCCGCTTCTGAATCCAAACGCTTTCATACTCGAGCTGTGCAGCCTGCCACGCCAGTGAGCGTCAACCCAACGGCCAAACTTGCATCGAAAGCAATAGCGTCAGGCATACGCTCTTAGATCACACCGTAACCGTTTCTTTGGGGCCCAACCCCCCATTCCAGGACCCTGTTACGACTCGTGCAACGCGCGAGCTTAAGCAAGCGAAGCGCAACAGCTCCCCTGCGCGCGCCCTGTGGTGTTGAGAAAAGACACCGGCTGCTCCTACAACTCACCAGTTTGCTGCCACACCCAAACAGCGCATGGGTCGCGTCCAGCCTCGGGGAGGCAGTGCCGGCGGCGCTACGGGTTTGAAAATGGTTTCATGCCGCGCTTAGTATGCATCGGCGCATCATTACCTCCGGACAAGCCGCCAACGTGCTGCTCAGGCGCTATCGGAAGGGCACATGATGAAGAGACACTGGTTGCCGTGGGCAAAATCAGCAGAAGAACTTGCGGCAGCCATGAATCATAACGACACACGCAGAGCCCAGCGAAGCTTTCCACCGCCCAAAGACAAACCCCCGACCATCTATTGATGATCGGGGGTTTGGTGTAGAAGCTTGACGATGACCTACTCTCACATG
>NZ_AGSX01000140.1 GCF_000235745.1 Stutzerimonas stutzeri SDM-LAC
GCGAGGTGAATTCGTGCCCCATCGGGATGCCGGCGAAACGCAGGCTGATGTCGCCACCGATGCGGTTGAGTGCGAAACAAGGCCTGCGCACATCCTTGCCGTCGGTACGTAGGGTGATCTTGTCGCTCAGGCTGGTGATTTCTTCCAGCAGCTCGAGCATTTCCTGGGATTTTTCGCGGTCATCGAGGGACGCGACGATCTCGAACGGCTGGGTGACCTTGTCCAGGTAGGTTTTCAGTTGCGCTTTGAGATTGGTGTCCAACATGAGCAGCGACTCCCAACTTGCAGAATTCGGTTAATAAAACGCCCGGACGGTTCGCGCCCAGGCGTTTAGTGTCTCGGGGCAATACTCTGCCCGAGAACGGTACTGAGGCGCTGCGCCCATGCGCAGCGCTCGTCGACCGTTTAGATCTTGCCGACCAGGTCCAGCGAAGGAGCCAGGGTCTTCTCGCCTTCTTTCCACTTCGCAGGGCAGACTTCGCCCGGATGCGCGGCAGTGTACTGAGCAGCTTTCAGCTTGCGCAGGGTTTCGCCGACGTCACGTGCGATTTCGTTGGAGTGGATTTCCAGAGTCTTGATCTGGCCTTCCGGGTTGATGATGAAGGTACCGCGCAGCGCCAGACCTTCTTCAGCGATGTGGACGCCGAACGCGTTGGTCAGCTGGTGAGTCGGATCACCGATCAGCGGGAACTGAGCCTTGCCGACGGCTGGCGAGGTTTCGTGCCAAACCTTGTGCGAGAAGTGGGTATCGGTGGTGACGATGTACACCTCGGTACCGGCCTTCTGGAACTCAGCGTAGCTGTTGGCAGCGTCTTCGATCTCGGTCGGGCAGTTGAAGGTGAAGGCTGCCGGCATGAAGATCAGTACCGACCACTTGCCCTTGAGGGACTCTTCGGTGACTTCGATAAACTTGCCATTGTGGAAAGCGTTAACTTTGAATGGCTGGACTTGGGTGTTGATCAGAGACATCTACTAACTCCTTTTGGGATTCAGAATTTAACGGCGCCTAAGATAGCGCACGAAACCAGATACGGTTAATTGATTGAGGAAATAGCAGCAATAGGCTGCGCCTATCAATGCATCCCCAGTCTCGACGGCAACTATGACACCTGTTGGTCGCTACAATTCGAATGTACGGCCTGACATAAGCCCGGCAGCCGCTACGGCCAGAACGCCCGAATGCCTGCAACGCCCTGTGCGCCAATCTGCGCAGCCCTCATCACATCGCTCGGACCAAGGCCGCCCAGCAAATAAGCGGGCTGAGCAAAGCCTAGCAGCATATCGGCGGCGCGCTGCCACCCCATGGGTCTCGCTTCGGGGTGCGAGGCGGTAGCAAGTATCGGCGAGAGAACAATGAAATCAACCCCCATTTGGTTCGCAAGATCCAACTCGGCCATATCGTGACACGACGCGGCGAGCCAACGACCCGACTCAATCGATCGACCCGTGCCGGCGTGCTTGCGCAGTTGCGAGGCCGTCAAATGCCAACCGGCATCCGGAAAATCCTGCGCCCACTCCAGGGGCCCTTTAAGCATGACCTGCGCACGCCCGGCACAGAGCTTCAGGACTTCTGTCGCCAGCGCGCGATACTGAGCATCCGGCAAAGAGGGGCAGCGTAGCTGCAACAGTCGAATGCCTGCATCCAGTGCGCAAGCCACACCGCAAAGCACTTCCTGTGATGTCGCGTTATCCGGGGTGATCAGGTACGACTTCGGCAGGCGAGCCGCAGTTATTATCGGCCGGTTCGCCGCCGGAAATTCATAACGGTGCAGGTTCTCCGCCGGCTCCCAAGCCAACGGTTGGCCTTCAGCGCCGTGCGGCTCCCCGTCAAACTCAAGCACTTCCCATACATCGAGCAGCACCTGTTTATCCGGATAGTCGTGACGTACCTGAATCAGCGGTCTCGCGGCAGTCACGGCAATACCCAGCTCCTCGGCCAGCTCCCGAGCAAGTGCGCCCTCGGCAGTCTCGCCCTCTTCCACCTTACCGCCCGGAAACTCCCAGAGACCGCCCTGATGCTTGTCCATGGAACGCTTGGCAATCAACACATGGCCATCGCAGCCACGGATCACGCCAGCGGCGACGTGGAGGCGTTTCATGTTTCGGCACCAAGCGGACGTCCGGGCGTCTCCGGGACCTGTCGGAGGAGTTTGTTCAACTTGGTCACAGCCAAGGGATCAGGTGCGGTATTCGGCATTAATCCGCACATACTCATGAGAGAGGTCGGTGGTCCAGATCGTTTCGCTGCAATCACCGCGACCAAGCTCGATACGAATCTCGATTTCCGCCTCGGCCATCACCGCGGCGCCCTGCTCTTCCGTGTAGTTCGGCGAACGTCCGCCCTGGCTGGCGATGCACACGGCGCCCAGGTAGACATCGATCTTGCTCACGTCCAGTTCGGGAACGCCTGCACGACCGACTGCCGCCAGGATACGGCCCCAGTTGGGATCAGAGGCAAACAGCGCCGTCTTGATCAGTGGCGAATGCGCGACGGCATAGCCCACATCGAGACACTCTTGATGATTGCGCCCTCCGTTGACCTGAACGGTGACGAACTTGGTCGCGCCTTCGCCGTCACGAACGATGGATTGAGCCACTTCCATGCTGACCTCGAAGACCGCCTGCTTGAGCTTGGCAAACAGCTCGCCCGCAGCTTCAGTGATCTCAGCAACGGCAGCCTTGCCGGTGGCGATCAGCATGCAGCAGTCGTTGGTCGAGGTATCCCCATCGATGGTGATGCGATTGAACGACTTGTTGGCCGCATCCCTCAGCAAATCTTGCAAAACCGGCTGAGCGACTTTCGCATCGGTGGCGATGTAACCCAGCATGGTCGCCATGTTGGGACGGATCATTCCGGCGCCCTTGGAAATGCCAGTGACGGTAACCGTCACGCCGTTGTGCTCGAACTGACGGCTCGCACCCTTGGGCAGCGTATCGGTGGTCATGATGCCGGTTGCGGCTTCGGCCCAATGATTTTCATCCAAGTCGGCCAGTGCGTCGGGAAGCGCCGCCTCGATCTTCTCAGTTGGCAGCAACTCACCGATAACGCCGGTCGAAAACGGCAGGATGGCATCGGCGTCGACCCCGGCCAATGCGGCCAGACTGGCACAGCTGCGGATGGCAGCCTGCATCCCGGGCTCACCCGTGCCGGCGTTAGCGTTTCCAGTGTTGGTCAGCAGGTAACGTACCGCTCCCTGAGCGCGCTGCTTAGCAAGAATCACCGGCGCGGCGCAAAACGCATTGAGGGTGAACACGCCAGCGACCGTTGAGCCTTCAGCGCAACGCATCACTACGACGTCCTTGCGCCCTGGCCGCTTGATACCCGCCGAAGCGATACCGAGCTCGAATCCGGGAACCGGGTGCAGTGTAGGTAGGGGACCAAGACCGACAGCCATTGATGCGCTCCTTTTGGAAGGATGGATGGCCTTCGGCCACCGAAAATCAGGGAGAAAAACGCCGCGAGCGGCTAGAGCCGG
>NZ_AGSX01000139.1 GCF_000235745.1 Stutzerimonas stutzeri SDM-LAC
TCCTTCAGCGCGGCCACGGCCTGCTGAATGCTGCCGAACGCCGTGATCACCAGAAACGCCGGGGCCGCCTGCATCGCCTTGACCCGCCGCAGCAACGCCATGCCATCGGCGCCCGGCAGGCGCAGGTCGCTGACCACCAGATCCGGCTCCCAGCTTTCCAGCAGCGGTACCGCGTCCTCCGCGCTCGCCACGGCATGCACCTGCAGCGCACGGTCTTCCAGCTCCTCGACCAGCAGCTGGCGCAGGCTGTCGTCATCTTCGACGATCAATACCCGCTGTGGAGCGGTGTCATCCATCTGCATCTATATCGTCCTCGTTGGCGAGCGCCAGGGAAATACGAAACGCCGCGCCGCCCAGCGAGCTTTCGACCAGCTCGAGACGGCCCCCACACTCAGCCACCACCCCATGCGCCACGGCCAGCCCCAGGCCGCTGCCCCTGCCGACCGGTTTGGTGGTAAAGAACGGCTCGAACAGGGCGGTGCGGTGCTGCTCGGCGACGCCAGGGCCATCGTCTTCAACCTGAAACATCAGGCAGCCGGCCTCCTGCCACCAGCGCAGCGCCACCTGGCCGCCTGGGCTGGCCTGCGCGGCGTTGCGCAGCAGGTTGGTCAAAGCCTGTTCGAAGCGCGGCGGATCCACCTCGCAGTACAGCGCAGTCGGAGGCGCCTCCAGACTGAGTTCCACTCTCAGCGAGGCCAGCTCATCGGCCACGGCTGCGGCCGCCGAATGCACCAGCACGTCGGCAGGCATGCGCCGCGGCGGTTGGCCAGCCGCGCGACCGAAGTCCAGCAATTGGCGAACGATCTCGCTCAGCCGCTGCACCTGGCTACGGATCTGCAGCAGCCCCTTGCGTGGGCCGTCTTCCAGCGTCTCGCTGCGCAATACGCGCTGGGCCTTGCCGTCGATGACGCTGAGCGGGCTGCCCAGCTCATGGGCCACGCCGGCAGCCAGGCGGCCAACCGCCGCCAGTTGCTGGGTGCGCCGCAAACGGGTCTCGAGTTCCGCCTCGCGCGCCTTCTGTTCGGCCATGCGCTGCTCGGCATCGGCGATGCTGTCGAGCATCTGATTCAGCGCCCGGCCGAGCACAGCGATTTCCTGCGGGCCGCTGCGCGGGGCTCGATGCTTTCGATCGCCTGCGGCAACCCGCGCCATGCTCTGTGTCAGTTCATGCAGGTGGCGACCGATGGCCGACCAATGCCCGAGCAGCACGATGCAGATCGCAGCCAACGCCAGCACCGCAGCTGAAATGCTGGCAATCACCCGCAGCTGCCGGGTGTCACGTTCGAAATCATTCCAGCGTCGGGTGACCTGCAACAGCCCGTTGATACGCCCGCCGCTCTGCTCCAGCGGCAGGAAGTAGGAATAGACCTCCCGCCCGCGGATGCGCTGATAACCGCCGCGACGCTTGCCATCGGCGGTCAGTTGCTGAATCGAGGATTGGTCCTGATCCGGCGCGATGCCTCCGGCGAATGCCACCAGTTCACCTTGATCGTCATAGAGATAGGCGCCGTAGACGCGGCCGACGCCCAGCACCGACTCCAGAACCTGTTGCGCGGTGCGGTCATGCTGCTTTTCAAGACTGTCGCTGAGCGGCAGCCGAACCGCGCGCGCCACCAGTTCGACTTCCTCTTGCAAGCGCCGCTCGCTGTTGCGCTCGACCGTCCACAACAGCAGATAACTGAAGCCGAGCATGATCGCCACCAGCGGGATCACCACCTTCAATAGCAGCGCGCCACGCAGTGTCGAAGTTCTTTGCCAAACTGCCACATGTGCCATCCTGGCACGATACAGAGCACCCCTAACAACGTCGACACCCACGGGACGGACGGTTAAAAGCCTTTTATTTCAAAGAGTTAAGGCGTCATCTTTAAGCTGGCACGGCTGATGCAGAGCTTTCCGCGTCTTTTAATTTTCAGGAATATTGAATATGACCAAGCTCAACGCCCGCCTCGTTTCCGCCAGCCTCGCCGCCCTCCTCATGGCTGCCGGTGCCTCTCAGGTTTCAGCGCAGGAGGCGAGTCAGGCGCCGGCTACTCAACCCGCACCCGCCATGCAGGCAGCAGACATCAGCGACAAGAAGCTTGAGAAGTTCGCCGACTCGCTGGGCGAGATCATGGAGATCCGCGAGGACTTCACCGCCAAGCTGGAAAAGACCGGTGACCCGGCCGAGGCTCAGCAACTGCAGCAGCAAGCCAACGAGAAGATGATGAGCACCGTCGAAAACAACGACCTCAGCATCGAGGAATACAACGCCATCAATCAGGCCGTACAGAACGATCCGCAGCTGCGCGACAAGGTCATCGCGATGGTGCAGAACTAAGGACTGATCGACTCAAGAGTCCCGCCCCGGCGCAATGCCGGTCACTTAGGAGAGACGCCGCATTCTTATGCAGATTGCGGCGTTTTTCTGCGCTAACGAACCCCGCAGCAGCCCCGTAGGCGCGAGCTTGCTCGCGAATCCACGCCACGCAAAAAGCTTCGTGAGCTTGCTCGCGCCTACGGGCCGGGCCGTACTGTCACGGTGTTTTGCCTAGACAGCCTAGTGACCCGCCGGGCAGGTCTTTGCTAGACCCGCGCAAAAAAATCTTTTGCGGCCCACCACCCGATCACTTGCCGCGCAGTGCCAGCCCCTTGAGAAAGTTGCGCAGCAGCTGGTCGCCACAGACACGGTAGTTGCTGTGTCCGACTTTGCGGAACAGCGCGTTGAGTTCCGGCTTGGACACAGGGAAGTCGACCGACTGTAGAATCGCGTGCATGTCGTCTTCCTTCAGCTCGAACGCCACGCGCAGCTTCTTCAATACCATGTTGTTGGTGACGGGCAATTCGATGGGTGGCGTTGGCCGGCTCTCGTCCTTGCCGCGCTTGTAGATCACCAGCCCATCGAGGAAGTGCGCCATGATCCGATCGCCACAGGGCTTGAAGCCCTCCTCATCCTCCTTCTTCAAATAGGCCACCGCCTCGCTGTCGGGAATCTCGCAACCGGTCAGCCGAGTGATCTCAGCGATCTTGGCGTCGTTGACGTTAAGGATGTAGCGCAGGCTACGCATCACATCGTTATTAAGCATGGACAATCCTTCTGGCAACGGGAGAGCCGGCACACGCCGAGCCTCGATGGCGCGCGAGTATAAGGTGTAAGCGCCGGCAGGTGAAAAACGCGCACCGTCGTGCTACTTCGGCAGTTTGACGCTGACCTTGATCGCGGAATACCAGGCGGCCAAATTGCCGATGCCTTCATCGCTCAGGCCTGCAGCGATCACCGACATCTGCGGATGCTTGCGTTCGCCGCTGCGGAAGGCTTTGAGCTGGCGGGACAGATAGAGCTCACCGTTGCCCGCCAGATTCGGCGCATCGGCGACTCTGCTCGATCCATCGAGACCATGGCAGGCCGCGCACAGTGATGCCCACCGAGTCGTGCTCAGCGCCCCGGAGCGCAGCGACTAGGCGCAGGCGTACTCAAGTGAGGGCTCAGTCACAGCGTAGCGTCAAACGAAGCCTTTGCCAGATGACGAGATGCGGCAACCGAGCCCAGCCGCGAGACCCATCGGTTCCGGGTCCTGGCATCCCGGATGCAGACCGTCGGCCAAAGATGCAGCGCGCGAGCAACTGCCAGCTCGCCTTGTCACAGGGCAAGGCGCGTCGCTATTCCAGGGACGCTTGCTCATAGATGAAGTTGGAGAGGTGTCATGAAAAGAGCTGCACTTGGTCTTGGCGTTTTGCTTGCCTGCGCGAATGCAAAGGCCGTTACGCCAGGTACTCACTGGGGCTATTCCGGCGAATCGGGGCCGGAGAACTGGGCAAAGCTGACGCCGGAATTCAGCGCATGCGGTGGCAAGAACCAGGCACCGGTCGACCTCAGCGGTTTCGTCGAGGCCGAACTGACTCCGCTACAGCTCAGCTACTCAGCGGGCGCCAGCAATGTCGTCAACCTCGGGTATACAGTGCAGGTGGTTTACGAGCCCGGCAGCCATCTGACGCTCGATGGCAAGGACTACGAGCTGCTGCAGTTCCACTTCCATATGCCCAGCGAGAATCTGATCAAGGGCCAGTCCTATCCGTTGGAAGGGCATCTGGTTCATGCCGACAAGGACGGTAACCTTGCGGTCCTCGCGCTGATGTTCAAGACCGGCGAGCACAACGCCGCGCTGGCTCGTTTGTGGGACAACCCGCCGGCAGACGGCCAGACCCAGCAGATCGCGCCCATGGCCAGCGTCAGTGAGCTGCTGCCCGATGATCTGGACTACTACCGTTTCAGCGGCTCGCTGACCACTCCCCCCTGCACCGAAGGCGTGCGCTGGCTGGTGCTGAAGCAGCCGCTGGTCGCCTCCGAAGAGCAGATCCAAGCGCTGACCAAGGCGGTAGGCCACGCCAACAACCGCCCACCGCAGCCACTCAATTCAAGGGTGGTGCTTGAGTAACCAGGACCGCGCCATCCGACGCCATTGAAACGCAACGAGGCAGGAGCCTCTGGCGATGCGCGCGTGCCTGAATGACAGGTTCAACCCGCGCCGCTACACTGCGCGCCTTCCTTCGACCTATCGATTCACCGGCCCTCAGTGGTCGGGGAATCGAACGGCTGTCATCACCTCTGCCGGGGCCACCGGCCAGGACTTGTCATGATTCGCATCAACGAACTGCAACTGCCCCTCGACCATCCTGCCGAGGCGCTGCGCCAGGCTATCGTCGCGCGCCTTGGCGTCAGCGATACCGAGTTGCTCGACTTCACGGTGTTCAAGCGCAGCTATGACGCGCGCAAGAAGAACAGCGAAATCACCTTCGTCTACATCATCGACGCCAGCGTGGCGAATGAAGCGCAGGTGCTCGCGCGGCTGGGCGACGACCGCAGTATCCGCGTCTCGCCGGACACCGGTTACTACCCGGTGGGCCAGGCTCCCGAGGGGCTGAGCGAGCGCCCGCTGGTGATCGGCTTCGGCCCGTGCGGCCTGTTCGCGGCGCTGACGCTGGCGCAGATGGGCTTCCGCCCGATCGTGCTGGAGCGCGGCCGTGATGTGCGCAGCCGCACCAAGGACACCTGGGCGCTGTGGCGCAAGAAGGTGCTGAGCCCCGAGTCCAATGTGCAGTTCGGTGAGGGCGGCGCGGGGCTGTTCTCCGACGGCAAGCTCTACAGCCAGATCAAGGATCCGAAGTTCTACGGCCGCAAGGTGATGCACGAGTTCGTCCGCGCCGGCGCGCCGGAAGAGATCATGTTTGTCAGCAAGCCGCACATCGGCACCTTTCGCCTGACCGGCGTGGTCTCGACCATGCGTGAGGAGATCAAGGCGCTCGGTGGCGAGGTGCGTTTCGACAGCCGTGTGGTCGACTTCATCATCGAAGACGGCCGCATCCAGGGCGTACGCATGGCCGACGGTGAGGAGCTGCGTAGCCGCTACGTGGTGCTCGCACTCGGTCACAGCTCGCGCGACACCTTCCGCGTGCTCCATGAGCGCGGCGTCTATATCGAAGCCAAGCCCTTTGCCGTAGGCTTTCGCATCGAACATCCGCAATCGCTGATTGACCAGGCGCGCCTGGGCAAGTACGCCGGCCACCCGGAGCTGGGCGCCGCTGACTACAAGCTGGTCTACCACGCGAAGAATGGCCGCGCGGTCTACAGCTTCTGCATGTGTCCGGGCGGCACCGTGGTAGCGGCCACTTCCGAGCCCAACCGCGTAGTCACCAACGGCATGAGCCAGTACTCGCGCAACGAGCGCAACGCCAACGCGGGCATCGTCGTCGGCATCAACCCGGACGAGGATTTCCCCGGCGGCCCATTGGCCGGCGTCGAACTGCAGGAACGGTTGGAATCGCGCGCCTTCGAACTGGGCGGCAATGACTACTGCGCACCGGGGCAATTGGTGGGCGACTTCATCCGCGGCCGGGCTTCGAAAGCTTTCGGCGAGGTCGAGCCGTCCTACAAGCCCGGCGTACGTCTAGGTGATCTGGCCCCGTCGCTGCCCGACTACGTGATCGAGGCGATCCGCGAAGCGCTGCCCGCCTTCGGCAAGCAGATCCGCGGCTTCGACCGCGCCGATGCAATCCTCACCGGCATCGAGACGCGCACGTCGTCACCGGTGCGGATCAAGCGCGACAACGAATCCCTGCAAAGCATCAATACCCGCGGCCTCTATCCGGCAGGCGAAGGCGCGGGATATGCCGGCGGGATTCTTTCGGCAGGCGTGGATGGCATCAAGGTGGCCGAAGCCGTGGCCACCGCGATACTGGGCGATCTGCAGGGCTGATCCGCGTTCAACGTGGACGGCGGCGATGCCGTTCGTCGGTGTTTCGTGTTTCATGTGCCAAAGCTATTCCAAACAGCACCCGTTGGTACCGCGACTGAACAGCACAAAACTGCTTGGCCAATTTGATGAGCTTTTTCCGCCAGTGAGGG
This sequence comes from Stutzerimonas stutzeri SDM-LAC, assembly GCF_000235745.1. Lineage (GTDB taxonomy): Bacteria > Pseudomonadota > Gammaproteobacteria > Pseudomonadales > Pseudomonadaceae > Stutzerimonas > Stutzerimonas stutzeri_H. The sequence continues at coordinate 6,383 of NZ_AGSX01000139.1, forward strand.
TCGACACCTTTACACGGCTGCACTGATGCAGCTGCCCTTCACTCATGCGCGAGCATGACCGGATCAGGAAGGCAAGGTGGCGAAAGCAGCAAAAATCATCGGCATCGTACTGGCGGCCCTGGTGCTGCTGGTGGTGATCGCGGCAGTGCTGGTACAGACCCAGTGGGCCCGCGAGAAGATCGAAGCCCAACTGAGTCAGCGTCTGGATGGGCGCGCCGTCGAAATTGGCAGCCTCGATATCAACTGGGGCTTTCCACTGGGGATCAGCGTACGCGATGTGGAGGTCGCTAACCCCGAGTGGGCCAAACACCCCTATATGCTCAAGCTTGACGCCATGCAGGCAGAACTGGATGTCGGCGCCCTGTTGACCGCCAACCTCAGTCTGAAATCCCTGCAACTCGACCACCCTCAGATTCACCTCGCCAGGCAGGAGGACGGTCAGTCCAACTGGGCCGCCTTGACGGGTAGCAATAGTAAGCCGGACGCCGGCAAGACCGAGTCTCAGGACAGCTCTAGCCAGAGCAGCTCGAGCGGCAACGCTCTGCCCATCCAGCCGGATACGATCCGTATCCAGAACGGCCAGCTGACCTACCGCGACGCCAAACTGGACACCCAGGTGTCGTTCGACATCAAGACGACCGACAACGGCCCGGGGCAGCGTCAGCTGTCCGTCGAAGGCAGCGGCGACGTACAAGGCAAGCCACTGACACTCAGCCTGACAGGCGAGCCCCCGTCTCAGGCCCTGGCCAGTGGCGCCCCCTATGCGGTGAAGCTCGATGCGCAGCTGGGCGAGATTCAGGCGCATTTCAACGGGGAAGCCAAGCAGCTACCAGCGCTCGATGCGTTGCAGGGCAAACTGACGGTGAGCGCGCCAGACTCGGCCGAATTGATGAGTTTCAATAACCCTGCCATCGACGTGCCAGCGTTCGAGCTCAACACCCGGCTGAAGCGTGATGGGCAGCGCTGGTCGCTGCAAGACATGGACCTCAAGACGGGCGAAAGCCACCTCACCGGCTCGCTCGTGTTGGAGCGGGGCGATACGCCCGAGCTGACCGTACAGCTGCAAGGCAACAAGCTGGATCTCAATCGTTGGGGCGTGATGCGCTTGCTCGAATCGGAGCAGAGCGGCAGTCAATCACAGGCCAAAAATGATCAGCAATCGTTACAACAGCGCGCTCACGACTTGCTGCAGCCGTTGCGCCGTTACCGCGGCGAGGTGGACGTCAGCCTGGGGCAGCTCCTGTATGGCGACGCGGCACTTAGCGACATCGTGCTCAAGGGTAGCCTGGCCGACCAGCGTCTGAAGATCGAACGGCTGCACATTGCGCAAGGCGAAGGCGCCATCAACGCCAACGGCTCGCTCGACCTGACCAAGAATTCTTTGAGCGGAACGATCGACCTGAACGTCGAGCAGCTGGATCTGGGCCGCGCGCTGGCGCCGCTGGGCTACCCCAAGCTCGGCACGCTGGATGGGGAACTGCACACGCAGCTGGCGCAGAACTCAGCCAGCATTAACGACACGCACCTGCGCTATGTGAACCCCGCCCGCGATTTGCGGGTGGAGGTCGATGCCACTTCCACCGACTCCGGCCTGCACCTGACGGGCGACGCGTGGCGCAACGAGGTACCGCTGCATTTCGACCTCGATGTCGGGGCGCTGGAAGAACTGTTCAACATTCAACCGTATCCCGTCGATGGCACCGTCAAGTCGCGGGAAAGCCAGCTGACCGTAAAGGGCACAGTCACCGATCCCTTGCAGTTGAAGGCAGCGGACCTCACCATTTCGCTGGAGGGGCCGAACCCTGCCAACCTCAACCCGCTCACCGGTTTGAGCCTGCCTTCGCTGGCCGGCTATCAGCTGAGCGGTCATTTGCTCTGGGATGACCCGCAGCTGCGCCTGCAGGATTTGCGCGCTAAATGGGGCCAAAGCGACCTCAGCGGTGACGTTCGCCTGAGCCTCGCGGGCCGTCCAATGCTCTGGGCCAACCTCCATTCGGACACGCTCGACACCGCCGACCTCAAGGCGCCCGACACACCGACGGACCCCAATGACAATCAGGTGTTTTCCAGCGAACCGCTGGGCCTCGAGGCCTTGCGCGGCCGCGACGCCATCGTTCGCTATGAGGCCGACACGGTTCTGGCCAAGGAGATTCCCCTGAATGCAGTGGACTTCAAAGCCGAGCTCGACGAAGGCGTACTGGTGGTCGAACCCTTGAAGCTTGCCATTGGCAAAGGCGCGGCGGACGGCCGACTGCGGCTGGACGTCCGACCCCAGCAACCAACCGGGGAGCTGCACCTCGGTATCACCAGCGTCAACCTCTCTCCGGTTCTTCGCGAAGCCGACCTGTCCAAGGTCGCCAAGGATTCCGCCGGCACCATCGGCGGTCAGCTGGACATTCGGTTTGAAGGGGAGTCCCTCGGGGAAATGGCCGCCAAGTTGGACGGTAAGCTGGAGCTGGCCATGTCAGGCGGAAAACTGGACATGCTGGCGGTGGAGCTACTCGGGCTGGATGCCGGGGAAGCCGTGGTAGCCGCGCTCGCTGACGCCGATCAGGTGCCGATGAATTGCACCTATCTGCGTTTTGATTCGACTGAAGGCACGGCGAAACTCGAGCAGTTCTTTATCAGCACCACCGACAGCAACATTACTGGTGGAGGAAACATAAAGCTCAAGAGTGAACGCCTGGACCTGGCGTTCGAGGCTCATGCCAAGGACATCAGCTTGCTGTCCGGCAATTCCCCTGTCCAGCTCAAGGGCACCCTGAGCGACCCGCAAGTCAGCGTCGTAACCGGCGAGCTGGCGGCCCGCGCCGTCGCCAGCGTCGTCGGGGCCTTGGTAGCACCGCCGCTGGCCATCCTGCCATGGCTGGAAGCCGGGCTGGGAGAAGGGCCGGGCATCGGTTGCCGCGAGGCGCTCAATGAGTTCGAGCAGGGCAGCAAGAACTGAGCGAACCCGGGCGGGTGCCGCTGTCAGCGTTGCCCGTCCATCAGGCGAGCCACTGCACCCTCAGCCTGGAGATGCTCGAACGCTGCCTGCATACGCAGAACCGTGGCATCGTCAGTCTTACGGCTGAAGGCCATGTACAGCTGGGTCGAACTGTCTGGCGTGAACACGCGCTCGACTTCGCTCGGGTCGAGGCCGGCTTCCTTGCATAGAGCAAGCATGTCCTGCTCAGGCATGGGCACAAGGTCAACCTGACCATTGAGCAGTCGCTTGAAGTTATCGCTGTTGTGCGCCGTCACCACGATCTTGTTGAAGCCATTGGCCTGCAGGTACTGGTGACGAACATCCTGGCGCAGCACACCGATCCGATACGCCTTGGCCGCTTGCAGATCGGGCACCGTGATGTCGTCCCGCCGGCGCAATTTGTAGAAGTGATAGTCGATGCGCATGATTTCGCCCACCCAGCGGAACAGCGCCTCACGCTCCGGGGTGCGTGCGATGAGATACACCAGCACGTCTGGCTCCTGCAGCGCCATGTCGTACGCTCGCGCCCACGGGTACAGACCAATCTGGTAATCCTCCAGCCCAGCGCGCTGCAAGGTCGCTTCGACCACCTCGGTGGCAGGACCGCTGACCTTGCCCTTCTCGAGATAGGTGTAGGCCGTCTCCTCGGTCACCACACGCAGCGGCCCGGCCTGTGCCATTGCACCAAGTAACCCCAGAGAAACAGCGATCCAGGCAATCGAACGCATCGTGTGGGTCCTCACGAACTATCAGTCGGAAATACGGTTGCGGCCCTGCGTCTTGGCTCTGTAGAGAGCCTCGTCCGCGCGGCGCAGCAGTTGTTCGAATTGGTCCATGCTGTCCGCTTCGAAGCCGGCCAGGCCAATACTCAGCGTGACGCGGGGCGAAACAGCCGAGGCTTCGTGCGGCAGCTCTCGCTCAGCAAGGCGTTGCTGCAGTCGCACAGCAGAACGATGGGCGGACTCTGCATCCACGCCGGGCAACAGCACGACAAATTCCTCACCGCCCAGCCGCGCGACCACTTCGCCGGCACGGGCAAACACGCACTGGAGCGTATCGGCCACCGCCTGCAAGCACTGGTCACCCTGCGCATGGCCATAGTGGTCGTTGTAACGCTTGAAGAAGTCCACGTCGCACATCAGCACGGTCAGCGGTTGGCCCAGACGCAGCGCGCGACGAAATTCAACGTCCTTGATCTCGTCGAAATGCCGGCGGTTGGCCAAGCCGGTCAGCGGATCGCTGCGCGAGAGTTCCTCTAGCAACACGTTGGCTGCCCGTAATTCAGCGGTACGCTCCTCGACCAGCTCGGCGAGACGGTCGCGGTGCGCGGCCAGCGCCAACTCGTCCTGATGCTGTCGCTCGAGATACGCCAACAGCTTGGACTGCACACTGTTGACGCCAGACTCCAGCAAACTCAGCTCATCGTGGCGCTTCACCGACCGCTCGAGGCGTAGGCTCTGGTCGAGGTTTTCCGGGGTAAGACGGGTAAGGTGCCGGGCGATACGACGCACATGCAGCGTGACGGTGCTGTTGAACATCCACATGATCAATCCGGCCAGCAGGAGCGACTGGACGACTTGGGTGATCACGATTTCGGTGACTTCATCAACCAGCCGCTCCCAGAGCAGCCCTTCGTTGCCTTCCAGCCTGAGCTCGCCCACCGTCTCGCGGGCTCCGGCATAAGCTTCGTAGGTGAGACGTCGCTGCAATACCGGCGCGCGGTACTGGAGCTGCTGCTGCGGTCGTTGGCGCTGAACGACTTCCGGTGCGCGCCCGGCGCGGATGATCTGCAGGTCGACACGTCCAACCGGCTCCGCCTTGGCAACGCTGTCCAGCTGTGTTTCCAGCGCATCGCTGTCCATTTCCCAGATCGCTTTGGCCAGGTTGCTGTGAAACACCTGATCAATCAGCGCCAACTCGGCATTCATCGCGGTTAGTCCATCTTCCCACGCCAGCCAGGTCCGCAGACCCACGGTCGCCACAGTAAATAACAGGCAGAAGCCGAGCGTCGCCAGCACCAGGCGACGCCCAAGCGAGCTGCTTTGCCGGTGTGCCGTGGCAGGGGGGGCGGGATGGCGGGTGTTGTCGCTCATTGCAGCCAACGGGCGGCGATCGCATCGTAGCGGCCATCGGCACGGATGCGGGCAAGGGCCTGACGGAAGCGCTCGACCACCGCATCCGGCGTGTTGCGGCTAAAAGCCATGCACAAGCCGTTCGCGCCGCCGAGGTCTTGCAAACTCAACTGAGGAACCGCCTTGTCGTCAGGATTGCTGCTGGCGTGACGGACCAGATAGTGAGCATTCAGCTCGTTGGAGATCCAAAGGTCTACGCGACCGGCCTTGAGCTTTTCGTAGTTGTGCTCGTATTTGTTGCTCGACTGCAGGTTGCGCCCAATGGCGAACCCTTTATCGATCAGATACTGCTCACCGACATCCTCTTTCACGGTGGCGATCTGGTACTGGCGGGCGTCATCGAGACTCTTGAGGTTGAACTCAGTGCCAGGCAGGGAGAACAGGAACCAGCGCGTCGGCGCGATAACGCCAACCCACTTGAACAGATTCTCGCGCTGCGGGGTGCGGGCGATGGAATAGATCAGTACGTTTTCGGAATTCAGCGCGATGTCGTAAGCGCGCGCCCATGGCATCGACTGGATGCGCGCAGTCTCACCCACTTCGTCCAGAACAGCCTGTACCACCTCGGTGCCCATCCCGGTGAGCTTGCCGTCGACCGTCATGTTGTAGGGTGGCAGTTCCTCCGTGACGACCGTAATGCCGTGCCCAAATGCAGAAAGGCTGCCGCATAGCGATGCAATGAGCGACAAGGCCAGTGTCAGATGGCGGAACGAGGTTAGAAGCATCGGGCGAACCTCTCAGACGACTACCGTCCGGCGAGCAACAGGAGACTGGCCATCATAATGGCATCATTCAGGCAGCAGTCGAGCACTCCTTTAGTCGGCGTATCCCAAGCCGACTTGAACGCGGGGAGGCCGCTATAGCGAGTCTGCCGACGAGCGGAGGTGTGATCGTTCGGACAGCATCGAACGAGCACCGCGAGGGCTGTCACGTTCCATCTTCGACTCAGCCTACAACCCTGTAACGAGTATGTTCTGAGCTCTCGCTCCGGCTCATCTGTCGTCGCGACCGGGTGGCAGCTTGGCAGCGCTCAAACCCGCGAACGCACTTGTCGCGGGCTGATGCCGAACAGCCGCTTGAAGGCGGTCGCAAAGTTGGCCGGGCTGTTGTAACCAGCGCGCCAAGCCGCCTCAGTAACCGTTGCACCTTCTCGCTCCAACACCTCGCGCGCGCGAGTCAGACGCCGCGCTCGCTGATATTCAAAGATTGTGACGCCTTTGAACGAGCGGAACTGGCGCTGCAGCGTCGTGGCGTTGACGCCCGTATCGCGTGCGATGTGATCAAGCGTCCAGTTGTCCGCTTCACCGCTATCGAGCAGTTCGACAAGCCGCTGCAAGCGCCGATATTCCTGAGGCCGAAGACCAGGCTCTACCGCTGTTTCCGCCTCACCAAGACTGGCCAGCGCTTCGCAGGCAATATCCAGCGCCCGGCTTTCCAGGTACAGACCGGCAAGCAAGGCGTCGTAACCCGGTGGGTTGAGCATCTGGTCAGCCAATGTCAGCAGGCGCGGCGAGGGTTTCCAGACACGAGGCGTCAGATGACTGCCCATGAAGCGTCGAATTGCTCCGTCTGTCGCACCAATGCCTTCGCCACGATCTTCGAACCAGTCGGGCGTCAGGCTCACCACCAACTTCCGAATATGGCTACCGCGGCGTGCCTGACGGCGGAACTGTACCGGCTCGTTCATCGAGACAGCGACACCCTCGGGCGCACGCCGGCTTGAAGGCTGACCGAGCGTCAGTGACAAGTCGCCATAGCTGACCTGGCTCTGCCCCTGAAGAAAGAGCACAAAGGACACCCGCGGACCCACGGTGTTTTCTGTAACGAAGTCCTGCAGCTCCTCGCAGTCGGACCAATGCAGCGAAAGGCCATCACGCAGTTGGGCCCATTTCACCCGGCCATAGAACAGGCGGTCATCGCCGCCGTCTGGCAAGTGCAGACCAGTCCGGCTAGTCGCCGGTAGCTCATCGCCACGGATGATGTGATCGGGTTGGTTCATGCAGCGCTGCCCCTCGCACGCGATTGCAAAGCAATGACTTGGTCGCGCAAAGGTTCGCGAACCGGACGCATGGCAGACTACGCGCCGGCATCTTTTGATGCAAATCGTTATCATTAAGCGCCGCGAACCTTTGCCATTTACGAAATGCCCGCGACAGGAGCCGACCCATGGACAGAACCCCTCGCACCCTCAGCCTCGGACAACGTTCGCGGCACCTGCTGCTGGCCGGCTTGCTTGCGCCTTTCTCGCTAAGCGCGCTGGCACAAAGCGTTTCCGTGCAGAACGAGCCGGTCGAACTGGAGAGCATCACGGTTGAGGGCAACCGCCTGTACGATATGCCGTCGTCGGAGCAGAGCGGCGGCTACACGGTGCAAGCAGCGACCGTTGGAACAAAAACTCCAGCCGAGCTGCGCGATATCCCGCAGTCGATCACCGTTTACACAGACGATTACATCAGGGACCGCCAGTTCGTGAATCTCGACGACCTAGCCAAGTACACCGCGGGCCTACGCACCCTGACCAACGACAGCGGTCGTTCGTCGATTTACGCACGTGGCTACGAGTACGACGAGTTCAATATCGATGGGCTGCCGGCGCCTATGGCCAGCATCCACGGCACTGTTCCTTCACTGTCGCCATTTGACCGGGTCGAGATCATGCGCGGCCCCTCAGGCCTGTTCAGCAGTACCAGCGAAATGGGGGGCGTCGTCAATATGGTTCGCAAGCGCCCCACGAGCGAATTTCAGGGAAGCTTGACTGGCCGCTACGGCAGTTGGGACCAGAACTACCTGGAAGCCGACCTCTCCGGCCCGCTCGATGACGCGGGTCACGTCCGCGGACGCACCGTTGTCTCTCGCGCCGACAGCAATGGCGAGGTCGATTACAACGAGAACACCAGTGAAAGCTTCTACGGCGCGCTGGACATCGACCTGGGCGACGCAACCTCGCTTTCGCTAGGATTGATCCACCAGACCAAGGACATCGCCCCCCACAACGGCTACCCCACCGATTCGGCCGGAAATTTGCTGGACTGGAGCCACTCGACCTACCTGGGCGCCGACTGGAACGACTTCAACGGTCGCACCACCGATGCAATCGCCGAGCTGACTCACCGGTTCGATACTGGCGGCTATGGCCGACTGGCCGTGCGGGGCTCCACGCGTGACACCGACTATCTGTACGCCTATACCGGCAGCGCTGTGGCAGCCAACGGCAACACGCGAATGGTCGCCGCCGGACGTGACTTTCAGCAGGACGCACTGGCCGTCGATGCCAGCTACAGCCAGCCGTTCGAGCTGCTGGGCCAGGTCAGCGAATTCGTGGTCGGCAGCGATTTCAAACGCTACGACAGCGACTATCGCAACGGCAGTGCTGTCCTCGGCACGGTCGATATCTCTGGCTATCAGCCCACGCGCTTCGCCAAACCGAACCTGAGCTATTCAACACGCGTCAGTAGCGACGATCAGGAAGCAGGTCTCTACGCCAAGCTGACGCTCCGGCCGATCGAAAAGTTGGCGCTCATCGGTGGAGCTCGCGTCAGCTGGTATGAAGGCGACGCCACCTCAACGAATCTCAAAACAGGCGTCGCTGCCTCGGATGAGCAGCATCAGAACGGCCACGTCACGCCTTACGGTGGATTGGTGTTCGACCTCGACGAACAGCACTCGCTGTACGCCAGCTACTCACAGGTCTTCAAGCCTCAATCCGAGACCGACACTAACGGTCAGCTCATCGATCCGCGCAAAGGCGAGCAATACGAAGTCGGCATCAAGGGCAGTTATTACGGCGGGGACCTGAATGCCCGTATCACCGCCTTTCAATTGACCGACGAGAACCGCGCCACGGACGCCGACGGCCTGTCCGGCACAGCCGATTACGCGGCGGCTGGCAAGGCGCGTATCCGCGGTGGTGAATTTGAGGTCAGCGGTTACCTCACGCCTCAGTGGGAGCTGATTGCGGGCTACACCTACATGGAGACTGAAAACCTCGCGGGTGACGAGAACGTTCTGTTCGTGCTCATGCCAACACACCAGGCTTCTTTGTGGAGCAAGTACACCCTGGCGGGTGGACCGCTGCGTGGGCTAGGACTGGGCGCAGGTGTCAGCGCCATGAGCGACTTTTCCTACGAACGCCAAGGGACCACCGTTAGCGCACCGGGATATGCGGTGGTCGACGCCAAGCTGTCGTACCCGCTCACCGAGCAGCTCACAGCGACATTCGATATCAACAACCTGCTCGATCGCGACTACGTTTCGCGCGTTGGCAGCACGTCAACCTTCAATTTCCAGGGCCCGTCGCGCAACTTCACCATCGGCGCGCGATACGAGTTCTGACCCACTCGCCGCCGGCCGTGGGTCGGCGGCGCTTACCGGAGACATTCATGCTCAAGTTTCACGCACGCGTCGCAACGCCACGCGCATCGCGCAACATGACCCGCCTGTTCAAGCACTTTTCCCACAAAGGCAAAGTCCGACTCGATGAGCAACGAGCAGAGGTCGTGTTCGCCTTTGGTGAGTGCCGAATGTTTGCCGGACCGGAGCAGCTCTTGATCGATTGCCAGGCAGCGGCTGGGGAGGCAGAAAAACGCCTTCGTTTTGTGATAGCCGATCACCTCAACCGTTTTTCCGGTGACGAGGCGTTGCAGGTCGAATGGCAGGATGGCCCCCTGCCGGACGCGCCCGCCGAGCTGCCAGCATGAATGCCTTGATGGCGCTGCTGATTGCCAGCCTGGGACTCGGCTGTGCATCGGCTCGAGCCGCCGAGGCGGGCGGGTGGAAGCCAGTGGTGCTACCGCAAGCTGAACAACGCGACATACATTCGCACAACACCGGCGACGATTACAGGATCTTCATTTCCCAGCCTCAGCAGCCGGCGCCACCGGGTGGCTATCCGGTGCTCTACGTGCTTGATGGCAATGCGTTGTTTCCAATGCTGGCAGTTCAAGCCAATGCTCGTGAAAGACGCCCGGATCCCGCAACACGTGCCTCGGTGGTCGTAGTGGGTATCGGCTATCCCGGCGGCCAGCTGTATGACATAGACAGACGCGCACGCGATTACACGCCGCCGACTACAGTTGCGACAGATGAGCGGGAAGGCCTTCGCTATGGCGGTGCCGATCGCTTTCTGGCTTTCGTGCAAACCGAACTGAAACCTCTGATCGAAGCCCGATATCCGATTCATCCTTACCGACAAACGCTGTTTGGGCACTCCCATGGCGGGCTTTTAACGCTCTATGCGTTAATGACCCAGCCAGACGCCTTCCAGAATTACCTGGCGGCCAGTCCCTCGATCTGGTGGAACGATCGTCAGCTGCTAGAACAGAGCGGCCCCCCGCTCTCCGAGTCGAATCTACGATCAAAGCGTCTGTGGATGACTGTCGGCGAGTATGAGGAACCCTTGCATGGCAAAGTTGCTGCATCAGAACGTGAGCGGCGCCTTGTTGAGCGGCGGATGCGCAGCAACGTGCAGGAACTATTCGAGCGCTGGGCATCACTGGAACACCGCAGTCTGAAACGCACCTTCACCATCCATCAAGGCGCCGGCCACGGTGAGAACAGTGCACTGACCGCAGCCTATGCGATCGATTTCGCCCTGCTGGCTGGCACACCTTCGCTGGGCGCGATCAGCGAACCTCGAACCGCTGCTCAGCCAACTTTCGATCACCCTGAAACACCAAGAAATGCCATTCGCCCGCCACCAGCTCGTGCAATTCGGTGAACTCGAATGCCATGACGTCCAAGGCCGCACCCGGCACAAGCGTCTGCACCACCTCGTAGCGGTCGTGGCGCTGGCCGCTGGGATCGACAACACCGGGAGTGAGGTACAGCAAAGTCAGCGGCGCATCCTCCGCTCGCTTGCCCTCGAGCCGATAGCGCAGACCGAACTTGGTGCCGATCTTCATTGGCACTTTTTCAGTCTTGAAAATGCGTTGCTCGCCACTCACCAGCACGCGTTCACCGGGCTGCTGATCCTCATAACGGTTTTCAAACACACCCGCTTCGATCGGACCGGCAACACGCACACCAGCATGAGCCAAACCGGGCAATAACAACGCGAACAGCAGCATACGAAGTGCAGGCATAACGAGCTTCCTAGTCAAAGAAACAAGCCTATGACGCTGGTATTACAAGCTCGTGAATCCAAAATTTCGGGGCCAATTCAAAGGCGCAGTACGGCGAATCCCAGATGTTGGCGTTAACGACGCAAATTCAACCGACCGCTATCGGTCGGAAGCGATGATAGAGTCACAGTCCTAGATCGTTACTTCAGGAGAGACCATGCGCGCGCTGTTTACTGCCTCTTTACTAGCTCTGCCGATGGCCATCGCCTCGGTGTCTTTCGCCGCCGAGTCACCTGTCGGACGTTGGCAAACCATTGATGACGAAACCGGCAAACCCAAATCCATCGTCGAAATCCAGCAGGCCGCTGATGGCTCGCTAAGCGGCGAAGTCGCTAAGATTCTCCTGTCCGAGCATGGTGCGAATCCGGTATGCAGCGCTTGTGAAGGTGAGCGAAAAAACCAGCCAATTACGGGAATGACTATCCTATGGGGCCTAAAGCCGGACGGCGAGGGCACCTGGATCGGAGGTACTATCCTCGACCCGGCCAAAGGAAAAACCTATCGCGCCAAGGTGAGCCTACTCGAAGGTGGAGAAAAACTTGAGATGCGCGGTTACATCGGCATCGAAGCCCTAGGACGCACCCAGACATGGATTCGGCAGTAGCCAGCTTCCTCGATCTGGGGCTACTCGGTCGACCGGCACGACCTGACCTGCTCGGTATGCAACGATTTGGCTGTCAACGCCGCATGCATGAAGACCCTTTCGTTTAGGGACATCCGAGTTGCCATGGGCTCGCCGCGTTCCATGCAAAACATACCTGCCCTTGGATCGGGCTAATGGTCCTCAAGGGCGCAGGTTTGAACTCGGCCGAAAGCGTACGTCGTTGGTTGCTCATCGAACACCTCTGAATGGCGAGGATTCGCCTAAATCGGCGTCTGCGATTAGAACACCACCACACATACCGCTAACGTCTCATCGGCACCCGATTTAACCATCGTTGTCCGCCGGCCTTGTGAGACGACAATGCGCCAATGGACGTGGCGTTGACGAGGCGACGTGGAAGCTCGACCGAGCTTCATGATGGCGAACAACCCTACGCGGACTTTTCCCACGCCCAAAGACAAACCCCCGGCCATCTTTCGATGATCGGGGGTTTGGTGTAGAAGCTTGACGATGACC
>NZ_AGSX01000138.1 GCF_000235745.1 Stutzerimonas stutzeri SDM-LAC
CCCAGCGGGTACCAGTAGCTGACCCAGCGCCAGCCGTCGAACTCGGGCTTGCCGGTCAGATCCATACGGACGCGGTCTTCGGCACCGGTAAGGCGCAGCAGGAACCATTTCTGCTTTTGGCCGATACACAGCGGCTGACTATGAGTGCGCACAAGGCGCTGCGGCAAGCGATAGCGCAGCCAGCCACGCGTGCAGGCGAGAATCTGGACGTCCTGCTGTTCCAAGCCGACCTCTTCGTTCAGCTCGCGAAAGAGCGCCTCCTCCGGCGTCTCACGCGGATTGATTCCGCCTTGCGGAAATTGCCAGGCATCCTGATTAATCCGCCGCGCCCACAGCACCTGCCCGACATCATTGGTCAGGATGATGCCGACATTGGGGCGAAAACCATCGGAGTCGATCACGGCATACAACCTCGCAAACGCATGTCACGGCATTGTTCCACAAAAACGTGAAAAGCAGAAAGCGCGCATGGTGCCCATCGATCAACCGGCTCCGATCCTCGTTCCAAGCGCTCGCCGACTGCCATCTACCGAGTGATCCCGCTATGCTTCACCCCCCTTTATCGCCCGAGGAACGCAGCGTGCGCCTGGCTCTTTTCGATCTTGATAACACCCTCCTGGCCGGTGATAGCGACCACGCCTGGGGCGAATTTCTCTGCCAGCGCGGGCTGGTCGACGCCGAGGCCTATCGCGCCCGTAACGACGCCTTCTATCAGGACTACCTGGCCGGTTCGCTGGATGTTCTGGAGTATCAGAACTTCTGCCAGGAACTGCTGGGTCGCAGCGAGATGCCGCAGCTGCAGCAGTGGCACGCCGAGTTCATGCGCGATCACATTGAACCCATCGTGCTGGCCAAGGGTGAGGCGTTGGTCCGTCAGCATCACGAAGCCGGCGATCGCGTGGTGATCATCACCGCGACCAACCGTTTCATCACCGGGCCAATCGCCAAGCGCCTGGGGGTCGATACGCTGCTGGCTACCGAGTGCGAGATGCAAGAGGGACGCTACACCGGTCGCCTGACCGATGTGCCCTGTTTCCAGGAGGGCAAGGTGACGCGCATCGAGCGCTGGCTCATGGAGAACGATCAGAGCCTGGACGACAGTTACTTCTACAGCGATTCGCGCAACGATCTGCCGTTACTGGAGCGGGTCAGCCATCCGGTTGCGGTCGATCCGGATCCGACCCTGCGCAAGATTGCCGAACAACGCGGCTGGCGCATCGTCAGCCTGCGCTGATCGACAGCGCAGGCTGGGCCGCTCAGACCGGCTTGGCGCCCATCAGCCCCATGATGGCGACCAGAATCAGCAGGATCAGACCCGCGTAAACCAGCGCAAAGCGCGGCAGGCGCGCGGGCGCTGGAGCATCGCCCAGCGCTTGCCAGGCACGCAGGCGGCCACCGAGCAGCAGCCCCAGCGGCACCAGCACCAGGAACAGCACCGAGCTGGCCAGCAACCACAGCTGGCCGAGCGGCAAGCCTGCCAGGTGCGCCAGCCACCAGCCGGTGACCGGAAGCAACAAGGCAAACACCGCCAGCAATGGCAGCGACATCAACCGGGTGCGGCGCAGCTTGTTCTGCAGCACCACCGGATCGGCCCGCCGCCAGGCTTTCCACAGCATGATGATGTGGGCAATCAGCCCCAGCGTGAGCAGGATCGCCAGCGCGGCGTGAGTCATGTTCAGCAGTTGGTAATGTTCCATCGATCCCCGCGGTACGGCTGGTCAGCCGAGAAAAAGTTGGTAGGCCGGATTGTCTGTTTCGTCCCAGTAGCGATAGCCGATCTTGTCCAGCGCGGCCGGCAACAGGTGACGGTCTTCGGCAGGCACCTGCAGGCCGGCTACCACCCGCCCGTCGGCCGCGCCGTGATTGCGGTAGTGGAACATCGAAATATTCCAGCGCCCGCCGAGATTGTTGAGGAAGTTGAACAGCGCGCCGGGGCGTTCCGGGAATTCGAAGCGGTACACCACTTCGTCACTGACGCCGGACGCATGCCCGCCCACCATATGACGGGTATGCAGCTTGGCCAGCTCGTTGTCCGTGAGGTCAAGAACCGGGAAACCCTTCGCCCTTAGCCCGTCCACCAGCGCCGTCCGCGGATCGTTTTCCGGATGGGTCTGCACCCCCACGAAGATGTGCGCCTCGCGGTCCTCGTGGTAGCGATAATTGAACTCGGTGATTTGGCGCTTGCCGATGGCCTCGCAGAACGCCTTGAAGCTGCCAGGCTCCTCGGGAATGGTCACGGCGATGATCGCCTCGCGCTTCTCGCCAAGCTCAGCACGCTCAGCCACATGACGCAGGCGGTCGAAATTTACGTTGGCACCGGAATCGATGCCGACCAGCACCTGATTTTCGATGTTTTCACGCTCCACATAGCGTTTGATTCCAGCCACGGCCAGGGCGCCTGCAGGCTCGGTGATCGAACGGGTATCGTCGTAGATGTCCTTGATCGCGGCGCAGATCTCATCGGTGCTGACCGTGATCACCTCATCGACATAGTGCTGGCAGATATCGAAGGTGTGCTGACCGATCTGCGCCACCGCCACCCCATCGGCAAACAGCCCCACTTGTGGCAGCACCACGCGCTCGCCAGCGGCCATCGCCTGCTGCAGGCAGTTGGAATCGTCGGGCTCGACGCCGATGACCTTGATATCTGGCTTGAGGTATTTGATGTACGCAGCGACACCGGCGATCAAACCGCCTCCACCCACCGGCACGAAGACCGCATCGAGCTGGCCCTGATGCTGGCTGAGAATTTCCATCGCCACGGTGCCCTGCCCCGCGATCACGTGCGGATCGTCATAGGGGTGGATGTAGACGTAGCCCTTTTCCTCGACCAGCTTCAGCGAATAGGCCAGCGCCTCCGGAAAGGCGTCGCCCTGCAATACCACCTTTCCACCACGGGCGCGCACGCCCTGCACCTTCAGCTCCGGCGTGGTGCGCGGCATCACGATGGTTGCCTTGATGCCCAGCTCACGGGCCGCCAGGGCCAGGCCCTGGGCATGGTTGCCGGCCGATGCCGTGACCACGCCGCGCGCCAGCTCCTCAGGTGACAGCTGTGCCAGCTTGTTATAGGCGCCGCGAATCTTGAAGGAGAACACCGGCTGCAGATCTTCGCGCTTCAGCAAAATCTGGTTACCCAGCCGCTCAGAGAGCTGGCGAGCGGGTTGCAACGGGGTTTCCACCGCAACGTCATAGACGCGCGAGGTGAGGATCTTCTTGACGTACTGTTCGAGCATCGTGAGCTATCTTGGCGGGCATTGCGGGGCAGACGAGTCTACTCCGCGAAAAACGCCGCGACCACCGGCAATCCGCGCGCAAAACTGCAGTACAGCCGCAGCAGGCAAGACCGGCTGATAAGCCACCGCTATACTCTCGCCCCACGACTCACTCACTGCCCGGACCTTTACGCCATGACCCAGGATCAACTCAAGCAGGCCGTCGCCCAGGCCGCTGTCGACCTCATCGTGCCGCAGCTCACCGACCGCAGCATCGTCGGCGTTGGCACCGGCTCCACCGCTAATTTCTTTATCGATCTACTGGCCAAACACAAGGGTTTCTTCGACGGCGCCGTGGCCAGTTCCGATGCCACCGCCGAGCGCCTGAAAGGCCACGGCATTCCGGTTTACGACCTCAACTCGGTGTCGGACCTGGAGTTCTATGTCGACGGTGCCGACGAAACCAACAGCCATCTTGAGCTGATCAAGGGCGGCGGCGCCGCCCTGACCCGCGAAAAGATCGTCGCCGCAGTGGCCCGCACCTTCATTTGCATCGCCGACGGCAGCAAGCTGGTCGAGCGCCTCGGTGAGTTTCCCCTGCCGGTCGAAGTCATCCCGATGGCTCGCAGTCACGTCGCGCGCGAACTGGTCAAGCTGGGCGGCGACCCCGTCTACCGTGACGGCGTAGTGACCGATAACGGCAACGTCATTCTTGACGTGCACAACCTCATGATCGGCTTTGCCCCGGATGTCGAAGCGCAGATCAACAACATCGTCGGTGTGGTCACCAACGGCCTGTTCGCCGCGCGCCCGGCGGACATCTTGCTGCTCGGAACCAAGGACGGCGTGCAGACCCTCAAGCGCTGAGACACCGCCGACTATTCGACCTTGCGGAATCGGTAAAACAGGTTGGGTTCGCTGACCAGATAAAGGGTGCCATCTGGCCCCATGGCGAGCCCCTCGGCCTGTGGCACGTCCGCATTGAGACCATGTTCGCCGCGCTTGAGTGAAAGCGTGCTGATGGGTGCCCCCTGGATATCGAGTTCGACGACCAACCGCGACTCGTCGGACAGCGCCAGGAGGTGCCCGGTCTGCAGGTCGTATTGCAAGCTGGAAACATCACGCACAAACAGGTCGGCATCGCGCTCGCGATCCTCGCTGACATGCACGGCCAGCGGCTGATCACCCTCAGCGTACGGAAAGCCCTGAACCTCGTAGATGCGTACCGGATCGCGCTCCTTTGCAACGAAAACGCGCTTACCAGTCGGATCGTAGGCCAGCCCCTCGAACCCCTTGTTGCCATTCTGGCCAATCCCCAGCGATAGCTGCTGGCTGGCAGCCGCATAGATCTGGCGGGTGCGCTCATCCACCTCGACCCGCAACAGACGCTGCAGCCGCTCGTCACTGATCACATAGACGCCGCGAGACACATATTCGATCGCCTCGGGGTCGCCGAACCCAACCAGCGCAATGGCCCGCAGCAGCTTGCCGTCGAGGCTAAGCTCGAGGAGCTGCGGCTTACCATTAGTGATGGCGATCAGGCTGTTGCGATCCGGATCGAAGGTCAGCGCAGACAGGTCATCGTCAATGCCGACAACCGGCTGTGCCTGGATCTCTGCACGATAGTCAGGCAACCAGAGCGACGCGGCCTGGCGCTGCTCCGCCTGGCGTGATTGGGCGAACTGAAACCAGGTCTGCTCGAAAAGGCGAAAATACTGGCCGGCCGCAATGGCCAGCAACAGCGCCACTATGGCTGTCGCGGCCAGTATCCATTTGATAGCAGGGCGCATCATGCACTCTCTGTGAATTCAGGGAGCGACAGGGTGCCTGGACAACCTTAGCCGAAGCTTAACGGACCGGGACGCCCTACCGCAGGCATGGACAGCCGCTGCCGGCAATCGTCACCGCTTACGGCTGAATACATAGAGCAAGTTGGGCTCAGCGATAACATAGATGTCGCCCCGCTCGTCCATAGCCACCCCTTCGGCCTGGTCAATGCCCTCCACCAGACCATTCAGGCCGCCGAGCAGGCTGATAAAACTACGCGGTCTACCTGACAGGTCCAGCTCAACCAGCAGCCGCGACTCATCGGACAGCATCAGGGTGTGGCCGGTACGTGGATCAATAGCCACTGAAGATATATCGCGTACCAACAACGGCTGATCAGGGAGCGCCTCAAGCACCCCAGCAGCACCTTCCTCGCCTGGGAAGGGGAGCTCGAACAGGCCTTGTGGATCGCGCTCCTTGGCCAGCAGCATACGCTTGGTGCGGGGATTCCAGGCCAACCCCTCAAAGCCCTTGTTGCCTGCACCCTCGAAACCCAGGCCGTAGGAAGCCAGATCAGCGAGATCGAGGGTCTCCACGCCCGGCTGGAGCCGGAACACAGCAACCAGCCGGCGGCGCTCGTCGACGATAGCCAGCCGCCCGTCATCCAAGGCTTCAACAGCTTCGGGGTCGGAAAATCCGGCCAGGGTGATGCGCCTCAGAACCACACCTCCGGGTGAAAACTCCACGAGTTGTGGGTGCTGTCCGGTGACGGTAAACAGCGTGCCAGTCGCCGAATTCCAGGTAAGCCCCGAGGTTTCATCGTCCTGCAGACCGTACAGGGTGGTCTGCAGTGACAGTTCGTAGTCGGGCAGCCAGATGCTCGCCGATCGCTGGCTGGCATCGACCGATCGCTCCTGCCAGTAAAGCTTGAGCTGGTCATCCCAATGCAGCAGCCAAGCTGTCAGCGCTGCCGCAGCGATGGTCAGAATGAGCAGAAACCAGAGAAACAGGCGTAGAGGGGAACAATTGGAGGGCTTGGCTGGCATAGGGACTGGCTCAAATCGAGTCGCGGATTACAGCACGAGGCGAGACGAGGCGAAACGGGAAAACGCAGGCCGGGTAAGCATTGCACTTACCCGGCCGGGGTTGGCTCAGAGCACGCGGCTCTCGAAACGCGACAACCCGACCAGTTCCAGCACCAGCTCATCGCCCTGATTTAGCGGACCAACGCCCACCGGCGTGCCGGTCAGCACCACATCGCCCGGCTGCAGGTTGAAATGGCCGGCGATGTGCTGCAGCAACGGCAAGATGGCGTTGAGCATCTGGCTGCTGTTGCCGTCCTGACGAACCTCGCCGTTGATGGTGAGACGAATGCCGATGTCATTCGGATCCTGCACCGCGTCGCCAGGCACGAACGGAGCCAGCACGCAGGCGCCGTCGAAGCTCTTGGCGATCTCCCAGGGATGGCCTTTTTCCTTCAGCTTGGCCTGCACATCGCGCAGCGTCAGGTCGAGCGCCGGGGCGAAACCGGAAATGGCATCGCGGACTTCCTCTTCGTTCGGCGTGCGCGACAGCGGCTTGCCAATCAGCACGGCGATCTCCGCCTCGTAGTGAACCGCACCCCGGTCGCTGGGGATGCTGAAGCCGCCTTCCAGCGGCACCGTGCAGCTACCGGCCTTGATGAACAGCAGCGGCTCGGTGGGCACCGGGTTGTTCAGTTCCTTGGCATGCTCGGCATAGTTGCGGCCAATGCAGACCACCTTGCCCAGCGGGTAATGAATTGGCGTGCCATCGGTGTATTGGTGTTTGTAATTCATCGAAGGTCTCGTCTGTAGAGCGGGTTCAGCCCCGCCGTTGCCGTTGGCGGGTTCTCACCCGCCCTACACTCACACCGCGAATATCTTGCCCGGATTCATGATGCCGTTCGGGTCGAATGCCGCCTTGATCGCCTTCATGTAGGCGATCTCGGCTTCAGAGCGGCTGTAGGTCAGGTAGTCGCGCTTGGTCATGCCGACACCATGCTCGGCCGAAATCGAACCGTTGTATTTTTCGACCGTCTCGAACACCCATTTGTTGACCGCGGCGCACTTGTCGAAGAACTCGTCCTTCGACAGCGCCTCGGGCTTGAGGATGTTCAGGTGCAGGTTGCCGTCACCGATGTGGCCATACCAGAGCACTTCGAAATCGGGGTAGTTGCTGGTGACGATGGCGTCGATGTCGGCCAGGAACGCCGGCACCTTGGAGACGGTGACCGAGATATCGTTCTTGTACGGCGTCCAATGGCTGATGGTCTCGGAGATGTACTCGCGCAACTTCCACAGATTCTGCAGCTGCTGGTCGCTTTGGCTCATCACGCCGTCGATTACCCAGCCTTCATTGACGCAATGCTCGAAGGTCGCCAGCGCTTGCTCGGCGCGTTCTTCGGTGGTCGCCTCGAATTCGAGCAGCGCATAAAACGGCGTGCGGGTCTCGAACGGAGCGGGGATATCTCCGCGACCCAGAATCTTGTCCAGGCACTTGTCAGAGAAAAACTCGAAAGCGGTCAGGTCCAGCTTGTCCTGGAAGGCGTGCAGCACCGGCATGATCGAATCGAAATCCGGTGTGCCCAGCACCATCGCGGTGAGGTTGGTCGGCTGGCGCTCCAGGCGCATGGTGGCCTCGACCACGAAGCCCAGCGTGCCCTCAGCACCGATGAACAGCTGGCGCAGGTCATAACCGGTGGCGTTCTTGATCAGGTCCTTGTTCAGCTCGAGCAGGTCGCCCTTGCCGGTCACAACCTTCAGCCCCGCGACCCAGTTGCGGGTCATGCCGTAGCGAATCACCTTAATCCCACCGGCGTTGGTGCCGATGTTGCCGCCGATCTGACTGGAGCCTGCCGAGGCGAAATCCACCGGATAGTAAAGGCCCTTGTCTTCAGCGAACTGCTGCAGCTGCGCGGTGATTACGCCCGGCTGGCAGACCACGGTGCGATCCATCTCGTCGAACGTCAGGATCTGGTTCATGTAATCGAACGACACCACCACCTCGCCATTGGCCGCCACCGCAGCCGCCGAGAGCCCGGTCCGTCCGCCGGAAGGCACCAGCGCAACCTTGCGCTCGTTGGCCCAACGCACGATGGCCTGCACTTGCTCAACGCTCTTCGGAAAGACGATCGCCGAGGGCGCCGGCGCGTAGTGCTTCGTCCAATCCTTACCGTAGGTGTTCAGCGAATCGGCATCGGTCAGCACCTTTCCAGGCTCGACCAGGGTCTTCAGCTCATCGATCAGGGCAGGATCGGTCATCATGCGAACTCTCATTCAATTCATGGTCACCCTGAGTACGCTTCAGCTCAGGGATGGGGTGTTTCGAGGGGCCCGTATGCTAGCATACGCACCCCTTTGAAACGTGCCTCGGCAGACTCCCGACACCGCTGATACCGGGTCGGCCAGCCTTCGCTGGACACTTCGTCCTACCCTTCGGCCTTAAGGTTTTATTGCAGATGAGCCAGACCTCACTCGACAAGAGCAAGATCAAGTTCCTTCTTCTCGAAGGCGTTCACCAGAACGCTGTCGACACCCTCAAGGCCGCCGGTTACTCCAACATCGAGTACCTCAAGACGGCGCTGACCGAGTCGGAGCTGAAAGAGAAGATCGCCGATGTTCATTTCATCGGGATTCGTTCGCGCACCCAGCTCACCGAAGAGGTTTTCGAGTGCGCCAAGAAGCTGATCGCCGTCGGCTGCTTCTGCATTGGTACCAACCAGGTCAACCTAAACGCCGCTCGCGAACGCGGTATCGCAGTGTTCAACGCCCCTTATTCCAATACCCGCTCGGTCGCCGAACTGGTGCTGGCCCAGGCCATCCTGCTGCTGCGCGGCATCCCAGAGAAAAACGCGTCCTGCCACCGCGGTGGCTGGATCAAGTCAGCGGCCAACTCCTTCGAAATCCGTGGCAAGAAGCTCGGCATCATTGGCTACGGCTCGATTGGCACTCAGCTGTCGGTGCTTGCCGAAGCGCTCGGCATGCAGGTGTTCTTCTACGACGTGGTGACCAAGCTGCCACTGGGTAATGCCACGCAGGTCGGCTCGCTGTATGAGCTGCTGGGCATGTGCGACATCGTCTCCCTGCACGTTCCTGAGCTGCCATCGACCCAGTGGATGATTGGCGAGAAGGAAATCCGCGCCATGAAGAAGGGCGGCATCCTGATCAACGCCGCCCGTGGCACCGTGGTCGAACTGGAACACCTGGCCGCTGCGATCAAGGACGAACATCTGATCGGCGCTGCCATCGACGTATTCCCGGTCGAGCCCAAATCTAACGACGAAGAGTTCGAAAGCCCGCTGCGCGGCCTGGACCGCGTGATCCTGACCCCGCACATCGGCGGCTCGACTGCCGAAGCCCAGGCCAACATCGGTCTGGAAGTGGCAGAAAAGCTCGTCAAGTACAGCGACAACGGCACCTCGGTATCCTCGGTCAACTTCCCGGAAGTGGCGCTGCCGTCGCACCCGGGCAAGCACCGTCTGCTGCACATCCACCAGAACATTCCCGGCGTGATGAGCGAGATCAACAAGGTGTTCGCCGACAACGGCATCAACATCTGCGGTCAGTTCCTGCAGACCAACGAGAAGGTCGGCTACGTCGTGATCGACGTCGACAAGGAATATTCCGATCTGGCGCTTGAAAAGCTCCAGCACGTCAATGGCACCATCCGCAGCCGCGTGCTGTTCTAAGCGCCGCACTGGCGGTAGCAAACGGGAGGCCTAGGCCTCCCGTTTTCGTTTCACTTGGGCTGAATGGGTGTGCATCGCTTGATTAGCTGGCTGAGGCTGGGTCGCCGCTTTCGCTCGAGGGTCTGTCCGGCCGAGTCGGTGCCGACGGCCTCTCGATAGGCGTTACTGGCGGAACTTCAGGCGGCGCCTCCAGCGTTGGAGGTCGCGGCTGGGCCTGGCGGCCATCGCCATTCTCGATCACATCCTGGCGCGGCTCGCGTGAGTCCAGCGGATGCTCGCGGGCCTTTTCCGGGTGCGTTGGGCCGGTTCCGCCAGCAATTGCCAGCGATGCCGTTATCAGTATCGAAACGAACAACCAGATGCGTATGGCCATGGTCTTCTCCGATCGCCGGCTAATGGCAGCCCGGTGGTCAGCCGCGACGGCGGAGCGCCTGTGACTGCGCAAGAAAAAGCCCCAACCGACGCCGGGGCCCTTTCGATACCTGCAACGGCATGTCAGTTGCCAGTGGCACTGTTTCCGGTGCCAGTCGTATTGCCGACGCCGGTACCTGTTTCAGTACCTGGGCCTGCTGGTTCACCGTCAACGGAGGTGCCCGCACCGGTCGTCAGACCTGTGCGGTCGGTGTCGTCGGTGGTTTTTCCATCCATCATGGTGTCGTCATGAGTGCCACTTTCCATCGCGCTTTTCGAGTCGTGACCGTCCTTGTCGTGCATGGCGCCGTTATCGGACGTGCCAGCAAAAGCAGAGGCAGACATCAGACCGGCCAGAGTCAGCGCGGCGAGCTTTGTCGTTTGCATGATCGCTCTCCTGTTTCAAGGGGTTCATATATTCCGGCAATGGCGGTGGAAATAAATTTCACCCCAGCGCCGTGACAGGATATTCAAAAGCCCTGAAACCCTTGCAGGACGGGCCTTTCAACCTCGAAGCCATTGGTCGCAACGCTGAAGATCGACCGTTCATCGGCCGTGCAAGCACCATGCGCCGGCAGCACGAAGCCAGGCAAAGCGAACTCAGCGCAACAACTGTCACAACACAGTGCGTATACCGACCATGCTTGCCACGGATTGACACAGATCCCTTTCAGGCTCCATCGAACGGGTGATTGACTCGCCATCGTTCATTAAGTCCACCGAGCCACGTCTCTAACCGTCCGTCGGGTTGTCATCCCAAGTGCGCAGATGCCGACCTAATCCCAGCCTGAACGCTGAACTTCGTCATTTCTGGCCGGTCGTTTAGTAACTTTTCTATGCAGCATAACGGCACCCCAAACCAAGGATTGAACATGGACGAAGCGGACTTCACCCACCTGGAACGTAATCGGCCCACCGTCACCCTGCTGACCGGCAATGAACTACTGGGATTGTTTTTCAAGCACTTTCTTGGTGAGCAGGCTCAGTTGGAAGTGGCGCTGGAGCGGCTCGAGAAAATCGTTCCGGGCAGCACCGATCTGTATTTACTCGACGCGGGAAATAGCCAGGCCGAGCAGCTGTCCACGCTGCTTGATCAGCTTGATCAGCAGACGCCCGTTGCGCTGGTCAATATCGCACCGGAACAGGCCGAGCAGCTGGTCGAAAAACATCCCGCCATCCGCGGCGTGTTTTACAGCCACGCCACGCGTGAGCATCTGCTCGACGGCATCCAGGTGCTACTGGATGGCGGCGATTGGCTCCCTCGGGTCCTGACCGAACGCCTGCTCAGCCAATGGCGGCGCATGCGCCAACTCGCCGGCAGCAAACCGTCGCTGACGCTGCGTGAACGGGAAATTCTCAGCCTGGCCGGCAAAGGCCTGTCGAATGCCGAGATCGCCGAGCAGCTGTGCCTGAGTCCGCACACCATCAAGAGCCATATCCACAACCTGTTGCGTAAGATCGGTGCCTCCAACCGGGCCGAGGCGGCCTTTCTTCTGCGCGGCCGACTGGATTGGTCCGAGCCGTGCCACGCCTGACGCTGTGCCTGTTGCTGCTGAGCCTGCTCGGGCCCGTGCAGGCTGAAGAGCCGCTCAGCCAGGCGCAGGGCGAAGCCGAGCTGAATGGACTGATCATCGACAACACCATTACCCGCTTCGGTCATGACTTCCACCGCTACCTGAGTTTCCAACTGCAGGACGCCAGCGCCCTCGAACGCGATCTGGTGGTGCGCGAGCGCCCTTCGGCGCGCTGGGGCAGCCTGGTCTGGGTGGAGTACGGACAGCTCACCGTCTATCGGCGATTTCTGCAGCCCAACGTAGCGGAGATCGAAGACATCGCGACCCAAGCTGCGCAGTTGATCTTGGAAGAGGTCAATCGCAGCAAGCTGCAGAGCCTGCTTCAGGACACGTTCGACATGGACCGGGACGAGCTGTGAGCTACCGGAGGCTTAATCCGCCCGCTCATCACGTAGCGCTTGTTTTGCACCGTTCGATGGATATTCAGCACCCCATCGACAGATAAGAATCCGAACACAACTTGGAGGTGCCTGCATGGATCGTCTAGCCCTATTCCGCTGCGGCTTTTTCGCCGCTGCTCTGCTCGCCGGCCCGGCCACGTATGCGGCCGATCTGATGGACAACGGGGATCTTGCGGGCGGCTCAACGAGTCTCGCCAACCCGGTGGTCTCCACCTTACGACTGTCTGATATGCAGGTCGCACAAGTTCTGCAAACAGGCAATGACAACTTGGCCGATGTAAGCCAGACCGGGACGACTCAGTTGGCGAACCTCGTGCAACAGGGCAGCGACCAACAGGCCTTCATCCTCCAGCAAGGCGAAAACCAGATCGCAACCATTCTGCAGATCGGGCAAGGCAACCTCGCGGACATCAGCCAGATCGGCAGCGACAACCAGGCCGCAATCGCTCAGATAGGCTCAGAAAACACGGCCAGCATCGAGCAGCTCGGCAATGGCTTGAGCAGCAGTGTCACCCAGTACGGCAGCGGCCAACAGGTCCAGATCGTTCAGCATCGCTAACAAAAGGTAACGCTATGCGCAGTTTGCATCTCCTTGCGTCAGCCGCTCTCCTGTCTGTCGCCGTCGCGGCACATGCTGACAACAACGCCAAACTCGTGCAGGCAGGCAGTGAAAACGACGCCACGATTGACCAGACGGGCTTGCTGAACGAGGCGATAATTCGGCAGAACGGTAGCGCGAACATCGCGTCGATCTATCAGGGCACGGTCGCCGAGGGCAACGTCGCCAGCATCGTGCAAATCGGCAGCAACGATGCCTCCATCCACCAGGGCGATGACGCTCACTTCTCCAACGCCAGCGTCTACCAGCAGGGCACCGGCAACCGCGCCGGGGTCGATCAGACCTGGTATGCCAATGACCTGCAGCTCAGCAGCATTGGCGACAACAATCTCATTTCCGCAACCCAGCGGGGGTTTGCCCGGGCCGGGGGGTATCAGATCGGCGATAACAACTCGATCAGCATGGATCAAGACGGCGTTTACCACGGCACCACGCTGGCGGTTTACCAAGTCGGCGACGAGAACAGGGCGACCATCGAGCAGGGCGATGCCGGCTATATCAAGCTGGCTCAGAACGGCAATCTGAATACCGCGACTATTTCGCAGAGCACCCTGTTTGGCGAAGTCCAGTTCAATCAGGTAGGCGACGAGAACCTGCTGACAGTCAAGCAGACAGGACGCGGCAATGCGTTCAGAGGATCGTCAACCGGAAACGGCAACAGTGTCGATGTGGCGCAAGGGTTCGATGGCAACCTGGCCAGCGTGGTGCAGTCGGGCGATGACAACATCGCGACCGTCAACCAGCTAGTCAGCTACAACGAGGCCCGCATCAACCAGGCCGGCATGGCAAACCAAGCCTCGATAACGCAAAACGCCGAACTCATGAAAGCGGTCATTTCGCAGACGGGAACCGGCAACATGGCCACCGTCACTCAACAGTGATCCAGACCTTGGCCCTCCGTTTATGCTCACAGCGACCCTCGCCGCCATGCTGCTAGCCTCCGCCGCTGGACCTGTTGACGCTCGCTTGGAGCTACTGCCTGAAGCGGACCGCTTGAATCTGCGGTTGTGCTTCAGCAGCACCGAAGCGCACCAGCTTAACTATCAGCTGGAGGTGCGATCTCAAGGCCGAGCTGGCACCAGTCGCAGTCGTCAATCGGGCTCGCTGACCAGCGGGCCTGAAATCCAGTGCCCGCTGAACAACCGACTGGGTATCGCGCCCGATAGCCACATCGAGGCGACCGTCACCTGGACCATTGACGGCCACGAGCAAACGCCCCTTCGCCAGAGTTATCCGTCTAGCGAACCGGCAGACTCCCCGACGCCTATGCCTCACCAGTCGCCGGCAGCGGATGCGATGGTCGTCAAAACCGATTCAAACCTGCGATAGCTGTCGCGACTCGTTGCGTCTGAGCCGGCGAATCCGCATACCACGAGCTGGCGACGCTCTCAGCACGCTGGAAAGCAGGAGACCGCCAGAACGACGCGGCTGGAGAACATTCATGCATATTTCCAGGCGCTGTTAGTGATCGGAAATACTGCAGCTCTGCTGACTGACCCGACGAAGGGCCCTGTCGATGGATGCCAGTCGCCTGTGCCTGCTGCTACAGTTTCTAGCCCCGTCATTTATCGGATGCGACAGATGTCACTGGACGACAACAAGCGGCTGGTCCGCCAGCACATCGAGCTGAGCTGGAACCGCGGACACCTTGCCCTCGCCGAGAAGCTGCACAGCAAGGATTTTCTCTACAAGAGCTCGTTCGTCGGCCACCCAATGGCCAGCCCCGAATTTGCCGCAATGGTCCGCCAGATCCGTACCGCCATGCCCGACCTCGAAGTGGTTATCGAGGAATGCGTGGCCGAGGGCGATAAAGTGGTCACCTGGAGCACCTTGATTGGCACCATCGAGACACCCGCGCTTGGCTATCCTCCCAGCGACAAGGTCTTGAGCATTTCGGCGATGGCGTTCTGGACGCTGACGCCAGGGCAGCAGATCCGCGAGATTTGCACCATGTTCGACATGGAAAGCTTCCGCTCCCAGCTCGGGCTGGCGACCCGCACCTATGCCGAAAAAGCCCTGCCCTGACGGTCTCAATATCAATCTGGCCGGGCGGCCTTAAAAGGAAGACCCAAATAACTTACGACAACTATCGATTTAACTGACTTATATTATTGGCTTAGTTAATCAATTAAGTGACTCTAATCAAGTATCACGTTCGTCGATTAATACTATTGATACGCTCACGTTTGTTTGATCCGCCCTCCTCCGTAGCATGGCTCCCGTACCTACTACTACCGAGGACACTCTCATGAAACAGTTACTTGCAAGCATCCTTTTGGCCAGCGTCGCATCTACGGCCGTTGCAATCCCGCCAAGCCATCCGCAACCCATTCTGGGCGAGAGCCAGAGCGCCTCAACGGTGAGGAATCACGTATTCACCGACCGCACCGTTTCGGAAAACGGATTCGAGCGCACGCCGCTCAGTGAGCAGTTCGCCGAAGATGGCTTCGATCTCACACCAATCAGTGATCACCTGGCAGAAGATGGGTTCGACCTCACACCACAAGCAATTCAACTGGCAGATGATGGTTTCGACCGCACTCCACTTGGGCAGTTGCTGGCCGAAGATGGCAGTGAGCGTACCGGACTCGGCACGGTCTGATTTATCGCTTCACTTCAAGGCGCCGTTGGCGCCTTTTTTATTTCCCTACTATTTCTGAGCGCAATTCTTATATGTCCGCCGCACTAAAAACAAATAGTCGGGGCGAATCAGTAAAACAACCGAGCGTTGTTACGTCTAAATCACCACAACCAACCCAACCACAGCAAAGCGGCCAGCAGCCAAGCGCTCGTTGCCAGCGTGCCGGTATTCCAGAAGCGATTCCAGCGGCGCTCCCGTTGTCGCCAGCGCGAGGCCTCCGGGTGAGCGGTTGGCACAGTGATCGGCGGGTGCAGAACCAGACGTCGTAGTTGTAGCGAGAGCGTCAGCGCCGGGTTGGGGAGCTTCGTCAGGCGTGTCGGAACCTTCCAGCGGCGCTGCAATGCCAAGCTAGCCAAACCCAGCGCCAGCAGCAGCGGCCATAACGCCGCCCAGATGCCGCTTGGATAAAGACCATGCAGCATAGGCTCGCACAGGGCGGGCCAAAGCCAGGGCAAGAGCAACGAGCAACTGCTGAGCAGAGCCCAGGGCAGTACTTGAGCCGATGGCGGGCGGCTTGCCGAAGCATCACGAGCATCCCGATGGAGCAACCACAACGCGCGAATCAGTAACAGGGAAGTAGTCAGGCTGCTAAGGCTGAGCCAGATGATCCAGCCTTCGAACTCACTGGCATGCCAGACATCTTTCAGCGCCGTTTTGACTGCTCCACCGCTGGTCAGCGGCAAACCGACGATCGCCAGTGCTGGCAGCGCCAGCAGCGCCCAGCCGATACGGGGCAGGCGACCAGCGTGGATCAGACCTGCTGCCAGAAACAGAGCCCCTTTGGCCAGGCCGTGATGCACGCCGTAGAGCATCAGCACGACGGTCATCGCCTGCCGTTGCTCGGGCTGCCGCCAGGCGAGGGCCAGCAGCATCACCAGATAGCCCATCTGACTGACCGACGAGTAAGCCAGCACCGCCTTCGCCTTGCCCGCAACGAGGCCGAGCAGTGCAGGATAGACGGCACCGAAGATGCCCATGGCGAGCAACAGGCCCGCCCAGGCCGACAGCAACGGATCACTTTCCGGCAGGCAACGCCAGATGCCCAGCAGCCCGGCCTTGAGCATTGCGCCGGACAACACTGCGCTGGCCGGTGCTGGCGCGGCCGGGTGCGCCAGGGGCAACCAGACATGCAGCGGCCAAAACCCTGCTTTCAAGCCCAGACCGATCAGCAACAAGACCAGCGTCAGGCCGTCCATGGGCAACGCTTGCCAGGCGGCGAACGAGAAGTCGCCGCCAGCCGCGTGGCTGCGCAGCATCAAACCGGCCAGCAACGCCATCTCGCCAGAGATCGCCAGTTGCAGGTATAACCGCCCGGCGCGGCGAGGGCCGGGGCCGCCCTGATGAACGATCAACCCGTAGGCCGCGAGGCTCATGGCGCTGAAGCCGAGATAGAAGCTCAGCGCATCAGTGGCGATGATCAGTAACAGATTGCCCGCCAGTGCCAGCAGCCAAAACGTCCAGAAGCGCAGCCGCTTTGAATCATCCCGCTGACTACTGCTGGCAAAGATACCCGCACAACCCCAGAGCAACGCCGTGAACGCCAGCCAGGCGCGGGAAAGTGCATCATCGGCACCCCAGCGCACGCCCTCCCAGAGCATCGGCAGATCCAGCGTAGGCATCGGCTGAACGACCAGCACCAGCGCTGGAACGCAGGCCAGCCACAGCCAACCGATGGCGCGCTCGCGCCAGATCGCCAGGCTGACCGCTGCCAAAAGCGGCGCCAGCGGCACCAGCAACCAGAGCCAGGCACCACTCATAGCGCGAACTCCCGATTGACGATCAATTGCGCCCAGCCCAACGGACTCAGGGCAGTGCCCGCCAGCACACCCACCAGCACCGACAACCCGGCGGTAAACAGCGCCGGCAAAAGCAGCATCCAGTGCGTTTCCCAGCGTTCTTCGCGCCAGTTGTCTTCATGCCAGTCGGCGGGAGCGGCGAACCAGCCGCGCCAGAGCAGCGGCAGGAAATAGCCAGCGTTGAGTAGCGCCGAGCCCATCAGGACCAGCAGCACCCAGTCCTGGCCGACTTCCAGCGCGCCCATGCCCAACGCCCATTTGCTGACAAAGCCGGCAATGGGCGGAATCCCGATCATGCCCAGCGCACCGATGCTGAACGCGGCCATGGTCAGCGGCATACGCCGGCCGACACCGTCCATTTCACGGATGCGATGAATGCCCAGGGTTTCCGCGAAATTGCCTGCGCAATAGAACAAAGTGACTTTCATCAGGCCTTGGTGAACCAGATGGGCCAGCCCGCCCACTGCCGCGATGGGCCCGAGCAAGGCGACGCCAAGGGTGACGTAAGATACCTGGCTGATGGTCGAGTAGGCCAGGCGCTTTTTCAGCTCCTGCTGCTGCAGGGCGCGCATCGAGCCGTAGAGGATGGTCGCCGCGGCCAGCCACAGCAGCGGCCCGGCCATGTCCAGCTGCTCCAAGGCCTCGGCACCATAAACGTCATAGACCACCCGGATAATCCCGAACGCACCGGCCTTGACCACCGCCACCGCATGCAACAGCGCGCTGACCGGCGCTGGCGCCACCATCGCTTTCGGCAGCCAGCCATGCAGGGGAATCAGCGCGGCCTTGACCCCGAGCCCGGCGACCAACAGAACGAAGGCGACGCGCAAGGCCAAATCGTGCTCGCCCACCACCGGCAGCAGATAGCCGCCCGGTTGGAAGTCCTGCCCGCCGGCCAGGCCATGCAGCAGTGCCAAGCCCATCAAGACCAACGCACCACCGCCGATGGTATAGGCCAGGTAGACGCGCCCGGCGCGCAGCGCTTCGGCCGTACCGCGATGTACCACCAGCGGGAAGGTGGCCAGGGTCAGCATTTCATAGAACAACAGAAAGCTGACCAGATTGCCCGCCAGCGCGAGGCCTACGGTGGCGCTCACGCAGAGACTGAAATAGCCGAAGAAGCGCGATTGCAGCGGTGAGTTTTCCAGGTAGCCAATGGCATAAATGGTCGTCGCCAGCCATAGCACCGACGACAGTGCGACGAACAACAGCGACAACGCATCGCCCTGCAGTACCAGCGGCGCGCCGGGCAGAAACGGCAGGCTGAAGCGAAACTCCAGCCCACGGCTGACGCCATAGATCATCGCCCCGACCAGCAGCAGCTTGGTCACCACGCCGACGAGGTTGAGCGTGACCCGCAGCCGATGCTGCTCTTCACGCAGGGTAAAAATCAGAAGGCCTGGCACCAGCGAGCTGAGCACGATGGCCAAGGGTAACCAATGCGTCCAGTTCATCGCGCCACCCCACCGATCCACAGCAGCAACGGCTCGCTGATCAGCGCCAGGCTGAGCACCAACAGCGCCGGTAGCATCGCCAACCATTGCGCCAGGCGATCAGGCTTGACGCTCGGCGGATTGGGCCGCGCCCGGTCGAAACCCAGCGCCACCACTCGGAACACATAGGCCGCCGACATCAGCGTGCCGAGCAGCACGCCAAACGCCCATGGCCAATGCTGTGGCTGCTCGAACAGCGGTTGCAGCAAAAGCCACTTGGCGAGAAAGCCTCCGCTGGGCGGCAGACCGATCAGGCTGCCGCCCGCGACCGCGAAGGTTGCCATAGCCACCGGCATGTTCTGGCTGGCGCCTTTCAGCGCCTGCACCCGACGCGTACCCAGCACCCGCTGCAGCTCGCCGGCGGCCAGAAACATCGAGACCTTGGCCAGGCCATGGGCGAGGATGAACAGCCACAGCGCCGCTTCCATGCGCGGTTCCTGCCAGTGCAGCAACAGGCCGAGCGCCAGCAGCGCATAGCCCAGCTGGGCAACCGTCGAATAGGCCACCAGCATCTTCAGCCGCGGCGCGCGCAGCGCCGACCAGCCACCGGATATCAGCGCGAGAATGCCGGCTCCGGCGAACAGAAACCCGGCCTGGCGTCCCAGCTCCGGTGGTGCGATCTCGCTCCAGATCAGCCAGAGAATGTAGATCGGCCCCTTGACCACCAGCGCCGAGAGCAAGGCACTGACGGCTGTCGGCGCGCCCGAGTGGGCCGGTGGCAGCCACAGGTGCAGCGGCCACAATGCAGCCTTGAGCATCAGCCCGACACTCATCAGCAGCAGCGCCAGCCGGGTCGTTTTATCGGGCTCGGTCAGCTCAGCCAGTACCAGAACGTCCAGCACGCCGTAGCGGCCATAGAACAATGCGACACCAAACAGATAGGCGAGCGAACCGGCCAGCGACAGCATCAGGTAATTGAAGGCCGGTCGATAAGCCTTGCGCCCGGCCAGCGCCACCAATGCCACGGCACTGAGACTGAGCAGTTCGAGCGTCACATACAGGTTGAACAGGTCCGCCGACAGCCACAGTGCAGCCAGCGAGCCATGCAGCAGACAGGACAGGGGCCAGTAATCCTCGCTGCCGGTGGCGTGGGGGCTTCGTGCCGCGTACAAGGCCACCAGTAGATGCAGCCCTGCGGTGAATACCATCAGTAATGCAGTCAGCGGCGTCAGCTGGAAACGGATCGCCAGCGGCGTTTCCCAGCCGCCGATCTGCAACAGTTGTGGCCCGAGCTGCATCGCCTGCTGCAAGGCAAATGACGCGGCGATCAGGCTGGCAGCACTCACCCCGATCACGCAGAGGCCACTGCGACCGGGCCGCAGCAACACCAGCAGCAGCCCCGCAGCCAGCGGTAATGACAGGCTCAGCAATGCCGCATTCATTGCCGCGGCTCCTGCTGTTGCTGTTGCTGCGATGGAGGCTGACTGCCATGCGCCACACTGGCCAACCGCAGCGCCAGCGCTGTCGCACTGATCGCCACCACCAGCCCGGTTACCACCAGCGCGACCAGCAGCGGATCACTCGGCTGGCTGCGCGTGGCCAGGGCGATCATCACCAGGAACACACCGCTGCCCATCAGGTTGAAGGCGATAATCCTGCGCAGCGCCTGGCGCAGGGTCAGCAGCCCGTGCAGCCCAAGCAACCACAGCGCAGCACCGATGATCGTCCAGAACAGGCTGCTGCTCATGAGGCGACGTCCTCCCCTTCGCCCACCACCAGCAGACTGAGGCTTGCCGCGATCGATAGCGTCGCGACAGCTTCGATCATCAGGATCAGCAGTTTGGCCGCATCGCTCGGGTACGTCAGCCAGCCATCGCCCAGCCAGGCTGTCGCCAACGCAACGCCAACGAACACCAGCAGGCCACCCAAGACCAGCAAGCGCAACGGCATGAATGACCAGCGCAAGCGGGGCAGCAGACCCGATAACCGCAGCAGCACCACGCCAGAGGCCAGCAGCGCACCGGCCTGAAAGGCGCCACCCGGCGCACTCGCGCCCCGCCAGAGAATGTAGCCGGCGGCCAGCACCAGTAGCGGCGCCAGCACCCGCGCCCAGGCCCGCAGCAGCGGCCAGGGTTCGACCAGATCCAGCGGGCGCGGCCCGAGCTGCCGGGCGCCGAGCAGCGCCAGCAACAGGACGGCCAGTTCGAGCAAGGTGTCCCAGGCGCGATAGTTCAGCAGCACCGCAGTCACCGGATGGCTGACGCCGGTTTCGTCCAGATGTCGCGATATCAATGCTGGCAGACGCGGCTCGACCTCACTCAGCGGCGCGAGCCCTTGCACCAGCAGGATCAGCATCGGCAGCACCACGGCTGCCGCGCCGAGGCGCAATCGCGTGCCAGTGGCCTCCGGCAGATATGCAGGCCCAGGCTGGCGCGACAGTGCCGTGAACAGCAAGACGCCGGTAAGCCCCGCGCCGATGGCCGCCTCGGCCAGCGCCAGGTCTGCTGCGCCGAGTCGCGCCCAGACCAGCGCCAGCGCCAGGCCAAAGGCGATGAACAGCAGCACGCTGGCGTAGAGATTGCGACCATGCAGCGCGCCGAAGGCAAGCCCGAGCACCAGCAAGCCGAGTACCCCGTCGAACAGCCACTCAGTCATCGCGTGGCTCCTCGCCAGCCTGCCGCGCGAGCAATTGGCACGCCGTGGCGCTGGAGGCCAGCAGCAACAGCCAGATCAGCAGCATCTGCCCGACCTCCCAGAAGCTGTCGGCACGCAGCGAGAGGCCGGCGATGACCAGCCCGAGGCCCAGGGTGTCGGCCTTGGTCAGGGCATGCAGACGGCTGACGGTATCGGGAAAGCGCAGCAGACCGATGCTGCCTGCCACGAAGAACAGCAGGCCGCCGATCAGCAGCAACCAGCTGAGGCCATTCAGCAGTAGTTCAATCATGCCGACCACGTCGCAGCAGTTGTACCAGCGCAGCGCTCGCCACGGCAGCGAGCAAACCCAGCAGCAGCGCCACATCACGCAACGCTGGCTGCTCTTGCCATTGCGCCAGCACCAGCAGCAAAGCCGTGCCGGTGGTGCCGAACAGTTGAATGGCCAGCAGCCGGTCTACCCGTGCCGGTCCCAGCACCACGCGCCCGAGCCCAATGATGATGGTCAGCAGCAACAGCGTCGAATACAGCGCCATCAAGGCCTGCCTCCGGGCGCGAGCAATCGTTCCAGTCGCCGTTCGAGGCTGTGCACGGTGGCCTCCCAGGGCTGCCGCTCATCGAGCACGTGCACGCGCATCCGGTTGCCCTCCACCCGCGAGGCCAGGGTGCCGGGCAACAGGCCGACCAGTGCCGAGAGCACCAGCCTTACCTGCGGTGAAGAAGACGTGAGGGTGTAATCAAGCCAGGCCGGCTGCAGCGGCCGGTTGGGATGCAGCGCGCGCAATGCCACATCCCAGGCGCCTGCGGTCATCTTGCCGAGAAAGAACCGGAGAAAACCCGGCAGCGCAGCCAGCGACGGATGCCAGGGGCGAAGTCCCAGCCAGAGCGACAGCCCGGCAGCGAGCAGAATGCTCGGTACGCCCAAGGTCCAGCCGGCCCCTTCGGTGAACAACGCCCAGACCAACGCATACAGCGCCACCCAGCCTAGCCCGTCGAGCCAGCGGCGCTGCCCTCCGAGTTCGCTCATCGCTGTATCTCCTTGTTTGACCACGTTCTGTATTGAACGTGGCCGGCGCTGCGGCGTTCCGCTGTCCCGACGCTCAGGCTTGTTTCAATGCGTTGCCAACAGCTCAGCTCGTCGACTGGCAACGGATTTCAAGCGATTCGCCCGGCGCGAGCTCGCGCTTTCCTTCAGCGTAGTGCAACGGCACCGGGGCGACGTTGGCGGAATCGGCCCGTACCACCAGCGCGCCATTGGCCAGTTGCAGATGCAGGCGCGCCTGCCGAACCAGCAGGGACAGCGAGACCGGCGGCAGCGAAGCCGGCAGCGACGGGAACAGGTGCAGCCCATCGAGTTCCAGCCGAACGCCCAGGTAGTGACGCTGCAACACGTCCAGCGAGCCGCTCATGGCGCCGAGGTGCACGCCCTCTTGGGTGCCGCGATTGCCTGGCGAACCCAGGTCGGTGGCCAGTGCCTGCTGGTAGTAAGCCCAGGACGCCTCAAGGTCGATGTCGGCGAGCGCACCGGCACACACCACTTTGGACAGACTCGACTCGTGGGTGATGCGCGCCAAGTGGTAGGCCAGGGTGCGCCGCGCGCTGGGGGCGTCATGAGGATAACCAAGACGCTGGAGAATCCCCTGCAGGGTCTGTTGAGGCACCAGGTAGTAGGCCATCAGCACATCGGCCTGCTTGGTCAGCTGGTAACGGTCGCAGCTGTCATGCCGCGCTTCGAGCATCCAGTCCAGTCTCGGACGGTCACCGTGCAGCCATTCCTGCGGAGGCGCTTCCAGCTGGTCGAAACCCTCGAACTGACTGAGCAGTTGATCATCGACGAATGGCAGGTAAAGGCCCTTGGCGACCGCTTGCCAGTGCTCCGGCTCGTCCGGCTCTAGCGCCAGGCGCCGTCGCAGGGCGTCCGCATCGGGCTCGCTGAGCAATGCCAGCACCTGCCGCGCACGGTCCAGCGTCCAGGCCGCCATCAGATTGGTATAGGTGTTGTTGTTCAGCCCGGGTTCAGCCGCGTCCGGGTAGCTGTTGTGATACTCGTCGGGGCCGATCACGCCGCAAATCAGGTAGCGCTGTCGCGACGTATCGAACTGCGCAATGCTGGCCCAGAACCGCGCCACTTCGATGATCAGCTCGCCAACGGGGCCGGCCAACAGCGCCTCGTCAGCGGTGGCCAGGTAGAGTTGCCAGGCATCGTAGGCCACGGCCGAACCGATGTGCCGTTGCAGACGGGTATGGTCGGCCATCCAGCGGCCCGACATCGGGTTGCACTGCCAGGGCGGCGTTTCCTCCTCGCCGGTTCGGGCGCTGCGCCAGGGAAACATGGCGCCACGCAAACCGGCTCGGTGCGCCCGTTCGCGCGCCTTGCCGAGCCGAGCGTAGCGGTAATCCAGAAGGCTTCTGGCCAGCTCCGGCCAATGGGTCGCGAGTACCGGAAACGCAAACAGCTCGTCCCAAAACACCTGACCGAAATAGCCTTCCATCCAGCCTCTCGGCGGAAAGCCAAGGTCGCGGCCGACACTGTGTGGCGAAACTGTTTGCAGCAGGTGAAAAGCATGAAAGTGCAACGTTCGCTGAAGCTCTGGATCGTCCGAGGCGAGTGAGTGCGCCTGCCACAGGGTTCTCCAGGCCTCGGCGCTCGCCTGTTCCAGCTGCTCATACTCGCCGCCAGGCAACTGTCGCCATGCCTCGCTACGGGCATCCTTATCGGTAACCGGGCACTCCTCGTCGATCAGCACCACCACCCGCTTTTCCACGATCAACCGACCGTCGTCCGGCACCGCGCAGCGGGCGTCCTGAATCAGTCGCTGTTCGTGGGTGGTGCTACGCCATTGGAGCTGTCGCCCAGGCGTCCGGAGCTGCATCGCCATCGCCAGGCGCTGGCGATGATCATGCAATCGGGCGCTGAGGGTGGTGGTGCCGTTGTCGTCATGGTCGAACGCCAGGTGCTGCAGACGGCGCCCTTCATAGGCGCGGTTGCGCTCCACCCCGGCGTTAACTACGCCACCGTCGAGCACTGAGCGCAGGCGCACCTCGACACCGGGCGGCAGCTGCAACTCCCAGCGCAACACGGCGAGATTGGGCGTTGCCATGCTGACCAGACGACGCTCCAGCAGCTCCACCCGATGCCCCGCCAGCTCGAAGCTGAGTTGCCGCTCGAGCACGCCATCATTCAGATTCAGCGCTTGCCGATAGCGCTGCAAATCGACCCCATCGAGGCTGAACCAGTCGCCATCCTCCAGCGCAAAGCTGAGACCGAACGGATCGGGCAAATTGACCAGCGCTGCCATGTGCACCGAATCGCCATTGACCTCGCGCGGCGCCTCGTCATACCAGCCAGCGCGGTAGAAGCCGGCGTAGTGCTTGCTGTCATCCGCATGGAGCCTTAGCGATGCTTCAGGAGCACTGGCCCGCCACGACAAGACGCCGTTGCCCAAGGCCAGCAAGGCTTCGCGACGACGCTCGTCATCGCGGTCGTAATGTTCGAAGACGATCTGGGACGCCGTGTTCGATTCAGCCATCGAGGACCCTCGCCTTGTCGAGCAGCGTCCGCGCCAGCTCGACCACCTGCTGCCGATCAGCATAGGCAGGCTGCGAGCCGTAACCGGTGACCGCCAGATTAGCGGCAGCCACGCCCCACGCAGCGGCCTCACGCGGCTCAAGGCCTTCGAGCATGGCCACGGCGAACACGCCGGTAAAAGCATCCCCCGCGCCAGTCGTATCGACCGGCTCCACTTCACTCGGCGGGATGTGCAGGGTCTGGTCAGATGTCGCCAATACGCAACCGCCATCGCCCAGCTTGATGCACACCAGCGCGGGCCCGTCGCGTTGCAGCTGGCGAGCGGCATCGGCGAGTTTGTCCATAGAGTCGAGCGAGTGGCCGACCAGCCCCTCGGCTTCCGAGACGTTTGGTGTGATTGCATGCAGCTTGGGCAACAGCCCCTCGTCGACCCGGTCAGGGAAGGATGGATCGAGCACCGCCGGAATGTCCTTTCGATCCGCTGCCTCCAGCGCCTTGTTTACCACTCGCGCCGGCACTTCATAGTCGAGCACCAAGCAGGCGGGCGTTTCGCAGCCGTCGATCACGGCAATCATGGCGTCGATGGCAGCCTCGTCCCAACAATCGTTGGCATTCGTCGCCAGGACGATGTTCTTCTTCGCGTCTGGCGGCACCATGATCATCGACACGCCAGTGGACTGGCCGGCTGCCCGCCCGACGTTCTCGACCTCGACGCCGGCCTGGCGCAGCGGGGCGAGCGCTTGTTCGGCCAGCTCATCGTCGCCGACGCGGCCAAGCAACAGGCTGCGATGACCGAAACGAGCGCCGATGAAAGCCGTATTGCTTGCCTTGCCGCCAGACAAACGACACAAATCATGGGCCAGCTGGGTTTCTTTGCTACCGACAGGTTCGTCCACTCGCACCTGGAAATCGGCGTTGATGCTGCCAAGCGACAGCAAGGTGAGGCGTTGCATAGGCATGCTCCGACGGCTCAGGCTCGTACTTCAACGGACCTGAACCGGCGGCGAGGGTTCGCGTTTCGCTGAGCGCGGGGACTCAGCCGAGCCGCAACCGCACGGTGGGGCTGCGCTGGATATCACCACGCCTATCTGCCACATGCTGTACGGCGCGAGCGCCCTTCAAACAGGCTCTGCACGACCGACTCGAACGCCTCGACGAGACGCCACACGCTCATACCACACGCACCAAACACAGGCGAAACGCCCCATTCTTGCGCACGTCTCGTCGTCACCGTCTCGACCGTTCGCCTGCATCGCGAAGTAATGCTGGAGCTTCGCTGTAAACGGAATAGAATTCGCATCCCCCAAGACGCAGCCCACCATCCCGGCGCTGCGTTTGCCGAATGCCCTATCCGGGTGGCCGGTCTGATGCTGGAGATACACGATGTCTACCGAACCCGTCACCCTGATGGTGGCCCGCCGCGTGCGCGATGGCCGCTACCACGACCTCCTCGCCTGGCTGCATGAAGGCGAAGAACTGGCCGCGGACTTTCCCGGCTACCTCGGCTCCGGCGTATTGGCGCCTCCGCCTGGCGACGATGAATTTCAGATCGTCTTCCGCTTCGCCGACGAGCAAACCCTAGACCACTGGGGGCATTCGGCATCGCGTCGGGCCTGGCTGCAGCGTGGCAGTGAGCTCTTCGGCCAACCCTTCGAGCACCGCGCGCGCGGCATCGACGCCTGGTTTGGCGGCACCGACAGCCCGCCGCCGCCGCGCTGGAAGCAAAGCGTTGCGATTTGGCTAGCGTTCTTTCCGGTCTCGCTGCTGTTCAATGTGCTGTTCGGCGGCATGCTCGGCGAGCTGAGCCTGGTGCTGCGGATACTGATCAGCACCCTGACCCTGACCCCGCTGATGACTTACCTGTTCATTCCGCTGTCTACCAGGCTGCTGGCTAGCTGGCTGCAGCGCTCGCCGCGTCCACGGGTGCAACCCGCTGAACAGCCGATTACTGCCCGCTGATCGGAACGGCCGCGGCAACATAACAAATTTGTTGCCGCCATTCGCCTGACGCCATTAAAGTGCCACCACTGCCTGTCGATATATGACTGGGCGGTCGCGCCTGTGGGCGCCTCTCGGCGCGTTCGCTTCCCACAGCCAGAGACCCAGTCGAGGCGACCTGCGATAAGGGTCACCGCGACGGCTCAACAAGCACCTGCCGCAGCGGATGGACAGCTGATGAATCACCAGAAACCGTTTTTCCGAGCTTCGGTCGCCCTGCTGGCCCTGACCTGCCTGCTGTTTCCGTCCACTGCGCCGCATGCAGCACAGACGCTGCACCTGCTCAATTGGGAGGAATATCTCAGCGAAGCGGTAATCGAACGCTGGGAAGCCGAAACGGGCGTGAAGATCGAGCAGGTCTACTTCGACAGCGGTGACAAACGCGACGAAGTTCTGGCCAAACCCGACCATCTGATCGACATCGCGCTGACCGAGCGGATAAGCGCCTCGCGCTTCGGCCAACGTGGGCTGCTCGATCGGCTCGATGAGCAAGCGCTGCCCAATCTCAGGCACATTCCAAAGCGTTGGCGTGACGGCTGCGGCGCGCACGGCATTCCCTACCTCTGGGGCACGCTCGGCATCGCCTACCGGGCCGACCGCCTTCCGAAGGCGCCACAATCCTGGGCGGACCTGCTCGTGCCGACCAACCGCGACGAACCGCACATCATCATGATGGAGGACCACGAAGACATCCTCGCCGGCGCGTTGCTGCATCAACGACGCTCAATCAACACGTCGAACAATGACGAGCTGAAGGCGGCCTTCGAGCTGCTGCAGGCGCAGTCGCCCGCAGTGCTCACTTACGAGTACGTGATCACCTCGCTGCGCAGCCAGCGTTACCTCGACAAGGCCGACATGGCCCTGGCCTACAGCGGTGACCAGCAGGTGCTTAACGATATAGAAGGCGTCGACGGCGAGCCCTGGCGCTACATGGTGCCCGAGGAAGGCACGCTGCTTTGGGTCGATTGTCTGTCCGTCCCGACCAATGGTGCGCAGAAGGCGTTGGCCTATCGTTTCCTGAACTTCCTCAACAACCCGCAGATTGCGTCGCTGAACAGTGCTGAGCTGGGGGTGGCCACCACCAACGCCGCGGCCAAGGCGCTGTTGCCTGAGGAGGTACGCCAGGACCCGACCATCTATCCGCCCGAAGCGGTATTGAAGAACAGCCAAGTCTACGAGTCGCGCCCCCTGGAAGCGACGCAGACACGGCGACGCATCATCAGCGCCCTGATCAACGCCCATGACGCTCGGTAAGCGCGCACTGCTGGTGATCTTTCCGGTCATCCTGGTCGTCCAGCTGCTCGCCGCCACGATGGCCTACATGACCCAGCGCGCATCGCTGTTGGGTCTCGAGCAGGCACGCCTGGCGCAACGGTTGTCGGCGTTGAAATCGGCCTATCTGGATTATCAGGCGTTCAATCGCAGCGCCCTCTACTCGATCACCGATAGCGAAGCGCTGCGGTCGTTCTTGCGCGAGTCGGACACCGCCTACCGCAACGACACCCTTGGTCTGCGCATCCAGCAGAGCATTCGCTCGCTCTCCAGTGCACGGCTGTCGTTCGTCTCCTTTGCCATCGTCGAGCCTGACGACGAAGTCGCCTATTACTTCGAAAGCAGCCTGTCGCCGTTCGCCAGGATGAATGCCACCCAGCAGCGGATCGTGAGAGAGGCCAAGCAGGCCGCGGACACCGATGAAATGATCTATGTAGAAAGTGTCGAAGGCGGGCCGCTGCTGTTGGACACCGATTTTATTCTGCCAGCCACCGCCACCCGCCCTCTGCCTAGCCAGCGCGAAGAGGCATTTACCCTGCAGCTGGCCGTGCGGCCGGAGCAGTTCATCGCGCTGAAGGCCCAGCTCGAATCGGACTATGATGCCGCGGTAGAAATCGCCCCGACGCTGGGCACAACCCCGTCGCGCCTGTCAGCGGATGTCGAGCTGTCGGCATCGTTGATGGCTCGGCTGACGCCTGCGCCGCACTACCTTGCTGATCGCTTGCGCACACTCAGCCTCGCCTTCCTCATCGGCGGCTCGCTGATCTGCCTGATCACCAGCGGATTGTTGCTGCTGCTGATCCGCCGCTACGTCACTGACCCCATCAGCGACCTGGGCCAGCAGCTCACCGACCTGCTGCTGTGCAAGCGAACGGCGCTGGACGAGCCCACCGACGGCGGCGAGATCGGCCGCCTGACGTTGAACATGAAGACGCTCCACGACCGCAACACAGAAGCCTTGCAGCGCATTCAGGAAATTTCCTGGACCGACAGCCTGACTCACATCAGCAACCGCGCCCATTTCGGCATATTGGCTGCGGCAATGCATAAGAAGTGCGAGCAAGGCGGACAACGGCTGGCACTGCTTTTTCTCGACCTGGACAATTTCAAGCAGGTCAACGATCAGCACGGCCATGACGCCGGTGATGCGCTGCTGCGGATCTTTGCGCTGCGTGCAAAAGGCGCGCTTGAACGACATTGCGAATCCCGTCCGGAGACCGAAACGGCCTTCGCCCGGCTTTCCGGTGACGAGTTCGCCGTCCTGCTCATGTCACCGGCTGCAAGCGACAGCCTGGCCGAACTCACTGACGCCTTGCTTGGCCTGTGCCGCGGCGGTTTCCGCGTGGATGATCGCCTCTACCAAGTCAGCGTCAGCATCGGCACCGCCCGTTATCCCGACGATGCCGCGTCGATCACCCAATTGCTCACGCGGGCCGACAGCGCGATGTATCAGGCCAAAGCCATGGGTAAGAACTTTGCGGTGGCTTTTTCGGCAGAGCTGGAGCAACGCGACCAGCGCATCCGCGTGATCGAGGAACAGTTGCGTACCCTCGATGGCGACGACCAGTTCCGCCTGGTGTACATGCCGGCAGTGGATCGTGACGGTGCGGTGGTCAGCTGCGAGGCGCTGCTGCGCTGGCATTCGCCCTTGCTGGGGACAGTCTCGCCAGGCGAATTCATCCCCATTGCCGAGCGTGCAGGCCTGTTTCCGAAGATCGACAGCTGGGTGATCGATCATGCGCTAGCCGGTTATCCGCGACTGGTCAGCCTGTTCGGCGAGGGCGTTATCCTGGCGATCAATGTGTCATCCGCGCAACTGGACGATGACCGCCTGTGCGGCTACCTGACCGAACGCGCCGCGCATCATGGTATCTGCACCAGCCTCATCGAAATCGAGCTCACCGAGACCTTCGCCGCTGAACTCAGCAGCAACACCATGGCGGCGGTGAATGCGATTCGGATGGCCGGATTCCGTGTCGCCATTGACGATTTCGGTGTTGGCTACACCTCGATCCAGCAACTGCTCGAATACCCGGCCGACACCATCAAGCTGGACATGGCGATCGTTCAGCGACTGACCCGCCCGGAGATGCAGCAAAGCCTCGCGGCGCTTGTCGCGTTCTGCCAGGCCCAGGGCAAACGGGTCAATGCCGAGGGTGTCGACAGTCTGGAGAAACAATCCGCGCTGCTGCAGGCCGGCTGCGATTTGTTCCAGGGCTACCTGATCTCGCCACCGCGCTCGGTAGCGGCGTTGGCGGAATGGGTGGCGGTGCGTACACAGTCAGAAGCCGAGTTGCGTCTGGAACGGTTGCCACCGCGCACCGCTGTGCAGGCCAGCTAGCCGCGTCGCGCGCCAGTTTGGGCGCTTGCGCAGGCTGTACCCATTCGGGCGCAGCCTCTGACTTTTTCAGATCCCGGCGCGGCTGCATCAGCCATTGTCGTCCTGCTCCTTTTCGCCCAGCCGGCGATAGAGCGTGCGTCGGCCGATGCCGAGCAATGCGGCCGCGCGTCGCTTGTTGCCCTCGACCCGCTCCAGCACATGGCGGATATAGCGCATCTCCAGCTCATCCAGGGTGGGCAGCAAGGGACCATCGATCATCAATCCAAGCAGGTCGTCGGCACGAGCGCTGGGTGTGCTCTCCTGATAGCTGGTGATGCGCGCCGGCAGGTGTTCCAGCTCAATGCTACGGCCATGGCAGAAGGTTACGGCGCGCTCCATGGCGTTCTGCAATTCCCGCACGTTGCCAGGAAAAGGATAGCGCCGCAGCTGTTCCAGTGCCGTGCGCGACAGACCGCGAACCGGACGGCCATCGCGCGCGGCGAAATGCGCGACGAAACCGGCGGCCAGCAACTCGCGATCTTCCTCGCGGTCGCGCAGGGGCGGCACTTGCAGAATGAAAGTCTCCAGGCGGAAAAACAGGTCCTCGCGAAACGATTCGCGGCCGGCCGCGGTTTCAAGCGGGCGGTTGCTCGCGGCGATGATGCGTACATCGACGTTCAGTTCTCGTTCGCCGCCCACCGGACGGATGGTGCCTTCCTGCAACACGCGCAGCAGCTTGGCCTGCAGCGGCAGCGGCATTTCCCCAATCTCGTCGAGAAACAGGGTGCCGCCATCTGCTTGCTGGAATAGCCCCTTGTGGGTGCGACTGGCACCGGTAAAGGCACCGGCGGCATGACCAAAGAATTCGCTTTCCAGCAATTCGGCCGGCAGCCCGGCACAGTTGATAGCCAGAAACGGCCGTTGCGCCCGCTCGCTCTCGGCGTGTATGGCGCGAGCGACCAGCTCCTTGCCGGTGCCGCTTTCGCCGATCACCAGCACCGGCCCAGCTGCGCGGGCCAGTTGGCGGATCTGATCGAACAGTTCACGCATCACTCGGCTGCGGCCGAGCATGCCATGGAAGCGATCATCGCTGAGCAGCTGCTGAAAGCGTCGCACCTCGTCGCGCAGCCGGCGCGTTTCCAACGCGCGCGACACGGCCAAGCCGAGGTGCTCGAGGTCCAGCGGCTTGGT
>NZ_AGSX01000137.1 GCF_000235745.1 Stutzerimonas stutzeri SDM-LAC
TTGTTGCGATCGACCGCCAGCAGATACTGGGTCAGATCGTTGGAGCCCACCGAGATGAAATCCACCTGACGCGCCAGTTCGCGGGTCAGGTAAACAGCCGCAGGCACCTCGATCATCACGCCCACTGGCGGCATCTCGACATCGGTGCCCTCATCGCGCACCTCGCCCCAGGCGCGGTGGATCAGGTGCAGCGCCTCTTCCAGCTCGCGGGTGCCGGAAATCATCGGCAGCAGGATGCGCAGGTTGTTCAGCCCGGCGCTGGCCTTGAGCATGGCGCGCGTCTGCAGCAGGAAGATTTCGGGATGATCGAGGGTGACGCGGATGCCGCGCCAGCCAAGAAAGGGGTTCTCTTCCTTGATCGGGAAATACGGCAGGCTCTTGTCACCACCGATGTCGAGGCTGCGCATGGTCACCGGCAGCGGATGAAAGGCCTGCAGCTGCTCGCGGTAGATCGCCATCTGCTCCTTCTCGCTCGGGAAGCGCTCCTTGATCATGAAGGGCACTTCGGTACGGTACAGGCCGACGCCTTCGGCGCCTCGCTCTTGTGCACGCACCACATCGGCAAGCAGCCCAGTGTTGACCCATAACGGGATGCGAATGCCGTCCGTCGTTTCGCACGGCAGCTCGCGCAGCACGTCGAGGCCTTCGGACAGCTGCCGCTCCTGCTCGGCCAGAACCAGGTATTGCTCGCGCAGCACCTTGGCGGGGTTAGTGATGATCTCGCCACGGGTACCGTCGATGATCAGCTCGATGCCATCGACCTTCGAGTATGGCAGATCGACCGCGCCCATGACGGTGGGAATGCCCATGGCACGGGCAAGGATCGCCACATGCGAGTTGCTTGAACCAAGCACGGACACCATGCCCACCAGCTTGCCTTCGGGCACTTCACCGAGCATCGCCGGGGACAGCTCTTCGCTGACCAGAATGGTTTTGTCCGGATAGGTC
This sequence comes from Stutzerimonas stutzeri SDM-LAC, assembly GCF_000235745.1. Taxonomy (GTDB): domain Bacteria; phylum Pseudomonadota; class Gammaproteobacteria; order Pseudomonadales; family Pseudomonadaceae; genus Stutzerimonas; species Stutzerimonas stutzeri_H. The sequence continues at coordinate 949 of NZ_AGSX01000137.1, forward strand.
AGGGTCTGCTGGCGGGCCTGCTGCAAATAGCTGAGCAGACGCCGGCCAATGTCCTTGACGTCCGAGGCACGCTCGCGCAGGTAGGCATCGTCCATCATCTCGAAGCGGCCGACGTGGTCGCTGACGACCTGGCGCAATGCGCCCTGGGCCCATTGGCCGGTGCGAATGACCTTGGACACCTCGCCACCGAGTGCTGAGTCATCGAGCATCATCAGGTAGACGTCGAACAGCGCGCGCTCTTCCTTGCGCATCTGCGTGGCAAGCTTGTCGGACAAGGCGCGCATGTCGGCGCGCACAGCCGCGAGGGCTGCTTCGAACAGCTCGAGTTCGGCAGGTATGTTATCGATCGCCTTGTCGGGCACCACGTCCAGATCGGCAGGCGGCAGGACGACGACTGCGGTGCCCACGGCTGCGCCGGGCGCACCGGGAATACCGATGAAACGGGTTTCCTGAATGCCTTTACCCTGCCGACCAAGGCCGCGGATCGAACCGGTTGCCTCGGCGTGGGCGATAACCCCGGCGAGCTGCGCGCTCATGGTGACGAGGAAGGCTTCCTCGCCCTCGTCGAACAGGCGCTGCTCTTTTTGCTGAATGACCAGTACGCCCATCACCCGCCGGTGGTGAATGATCGGTGCACCGAGGAAAGAGGCGTAGCGCTCTTCACCGGTCTCGGCAAAGTAGCGATAGCGCGGGTGCTCGGAGGCGTGTTCGAGATTGAGCGGCTCCTCGCGAGTGCCAACCAGGCCGACCAGGCCCTCGTTTGGCGCCATGCTGACCTTGCCGATGGCCTTCTTGTTCAAGCCTTCGGTGGCCATGAGCACGAAACGCCCGGAATCGGGATCAAGCAGGTAGACCGAGCAGACCTGACTGGCCATGGCCTCCCGAACCCTCAGCACGATGATCCCCAACGCCGCCGTGAGGTCCTTGGCGGCATTGACTTCCTGGACAATCTTGCGCAGCGTGCCGAGCATGCTCAGGGGCTTTCTCCCGTCAGTCCCGCGCCAAGAGGCGCGGGGCGAGTTCTTTTAAGGCGCGACGGGAAA